>NZ_JACHNA010000001.1:0-325085 GCF_014205175.1 Micrococcus cohnii
GGTGGAGTGTGTGTAGAGTTCTTTCTCGTGCTGAGGCGCTGAACGAGTGATCGTGAGGCGCGGTGAATAACACGGTTTCCGCGGATTCAAGCCGATAGTTGCTGTTTCTTGTGGTTGTGCTCACCGGGCATGCATTCGATGGTTGGCCGCTGTGGTGGTTGGTGTCGGATGGGTTTCTTGAATAGGTCGGTCGGTTTTGACAGCCGGTTGTCGTGTGGTAGAGTTGAGGCTCTCCGCTTGATGAACGGTTCGTGACGGTCTCGGAAACGAGGTTGACATTGTCGGATCGGTTGGTCTAGGATGGAGAAGTTGCTCCGGAGCGATGTGCCGCGGTTGCGGTGAGCTGAGGTTCGGAAGCGCCTGTTGTTTGAGAACTCAATAGTGTGCCAAGTTTTTTGATGCCAATTGTTTGAAACATATTGGTTGCCGTTGTCCCCACACCCCCGTGTGGGTTGATGATGGCATGCCAGTGATTGAATTGACATTGTGGATGGTTTTTCCGGCTGTCTGTGATGTTGTTTCTGTATTTTTTTTACGGAGAGTTTGATCCTGGCTCAGGATGAACGCTGGCGGCGTGCTTAACACATGCAAGTCGAACGATGAAGCCGGAGCTTGCTCTGGTGGATTAGTGGCGAACGGGTGAGTAACACGTGAGTAACCTACCCTTGACTCTGGGATAAGCCCGGGAAACTGGGTCTAATACCGGATATGAGTCATCACCGCATGGTGGTGGTTTGAAAGATTTATCGGTCTTGGATGGACTCGCGGCCTATCAGCTTGTTGGTGAGGTAATGGCTCACCAAGGCGACGACGGGTAGCCGGCCTGAGAGGGTGACCGGCCACACTGGGACTGAGACACGGCCCAGACTCCTACGGGAGGCAGCAGTGGGGAATATTGCACAATGGGCGGAAGCCTGATGCAGCGACGCCGCGTGAGGGATGACGGCCTTCGGGTTGTAAACCTCTTTCAGTAGGGAAGAAGCGAAAGTGACGGTACCTGCAGAAGAAGCACCGGCTAACTACGTGCCAGCAGCCGCGGTAATACGTAGGGTGCGAGCGTTATCCGGAATTATTGGGCGTAAAGAGCTCGTAGGCGGTTTGTCGCGTCTGTCGTGAAAGTCCGGGGCTTAACCCCGGATCTGCGGTGGGTACGGGCAGACTAGAGTGCAGTAGGGGAGACTGGAATTCCTGGTGTAGCGGTGGAATGCGCAGATATCAGGAGGAACACCGATGGCGAAGGCAGGTCTCTGGGCTGTAACTGACGCTGAGGAGCGAAAGCATGGGGAGCGAACAGGATTAGATACCCTGGTAGTCCATGCCGTAAACGTTGGGCACTAGGTGTGGGGAACATTCCACGTTTTCCGCGCCGTAGCTAACGCATTAAGTGCCCCGCCTGGGGAGTACGGCCGCAAGGCTAAAACTCAAAGGAATTGACGGGGGCCCGCACAAGCGGCGGAGCATGCGGATTAATTCGATGCAACGCGAAGAACCTTACCAAGGCTTGACATGTTCTCGTTCGCCGTAGAGATACGGTTTCCCCTTTGGGGCGGGTTCACAGGTGGTGCATGGTTGTCGTCAGCTCGTGTCGTGAGATGTTGGGTTAAGTCCCGCAACGAGCGCAACCCTCGTTCCATGTTGCCAGCACTTCGGGTGGGGACTCATGGGAGACTGCCGGGGTCAACTCGGAGGAAGGTGGGGACGACGTCAAATCATCATGCCCCTTATGTCTTGGGCTTCACGCATGCTACAATGGCCGGTACAATGGGTTGCGATACTGTGAGGTGGAGCTAATCCCTAAAAGCCGGTCTCAGTTCGGATTGGGGTCTGCAACTCGACCCCATGAAGTTGGAGTCGCTAGTAATCGTAGATCAGCAACGCTACGGTGAATACGTTCCCGGGCCTTGTACACACCGCCCGTCAAGTCACGAAAGTCGGTAACACCCGAAGCCGGTGGCCTAACCCTTGTGGGGGGAGCCGTCGAAGGTGGGACTGGCGATTGGGACTAAGTCGTAACAAGGTAGCCGTACCGGAAGGTGCGGCTGGATCACCTCCTTTCTAAGGAGCATTTAGTGCCAGCGGCATCACCGAGTGTGTGGTGGCTGGTTGCTCATGGGTGGAACATCAAAGAATTGTGTCTGGCTGATGGCCGTGTGCGGTGAGTACGCAGCCCTGTGTGGGTTGTTGGAAAGTCGTGCGTGGTTGTTGGTTGGGTGATTGGCACGCTATTGGGTTTTGGGACAGCAGGTACTGGCTGGCTTTCGGGTTGGTTGGTGACTGTTGTTTCTGTTTTTCACTGGTGTGAAGCATGCTGCTGTTGGTGGTGTGTGGAGTGCTGTGTGGGTTGTTGTTTGAGAACTGTATAGTGGACGCGAGCATCTTATTTTTTGTTGCTGCACTGTTTGAGCATGGCATGGCCCCCTGGGTGTGTTGTGTGAGGTGTGGTGATGCCGAGAATGATATCTAATTGCTCATTTTTGGAGCTTCTGAGTGTTTGGAAGTTTCTAAGGGCGCATGGTGGATGCCTTGGCAACAGGAGCCGATGAAGGACGTGGGAATCTGCGATAAGCCTGGTGGAGTCGATAACCGGACGTTGATACCAGGATTTCCGAATGGGGAAACCCCGCGCAACGTGTTGCGTGACCCCCGGTTGAACACATAGACCGGGTGGAGGGAACGCAGGGAAGTGAAACATCTCAGTACCTGCAGGAAGAGAAAACAAAAGTGATTCCGTGAGTAGTGGCGAGCGAAAGCGGATGGGGCTAAACCGTATGTGTGTGATACCCGGCAGGGGTTGCATGTGCGGTGTTGTGGGCCCATGTTGGGCAGGTCTGCCGGCCTGTCGCAGTGAGGTGCGGGCATATAGACGAACCGGTGTGGATGCCGGACCGTAGAGGGTGACAGTCCCGTAGTTGTAATGTGTTCCGCCGCTGTTATGTGGTTGCCCGAGTAGCACGGGGCCCGAGGAATCCCGTGTGAATCTGCCAGGACCACCTGGTAAGCCTGAATACTACCTGTTGACCGATAGCGGATCAGTACCGTGAGGGAATGGTGAAAAGTACCCCGGGAGGGGAGTGAAATAGTACCTGAAACCGTGTGCCTACAAACCGTCGGAGCCCTTTTGGGGTGACGGCGTGCCTTTTGAAGAATGAGCCTGCGAGTTAGTGATACGTGGCGAGGTTAACCCGTGTGGGGAAGCCGTAGCGAAAGCGAGTCTGAATAGGGCGATTGAGTCGCGTGTCCTAGACCCGAAGCGGAGTGATCTACCCATGGCCAGGTTGAAGCGCGTGTAAGAGCGCGTGGAGGACCGAACCCACTTCAGTTGAAAATGGAGGGGATGAGCTGTGGGTAGGGGTGAAAGGCCAATCAAACTCCGTGATAGCTGGTTCTCCCCGAAATGCATTTAGGTGCAGCGTCACGTGTTTCTTCCCGGAGGTAGAGCTACTGGATGGACGATGGGCCCTACAAGGTTACTGACTTCAGCCAAACTCCGAATGCCGGGAAGTGAGAGCGTGGCAGTGAGACTGTGGGGGATAAGCTTCATAGTCGAGAGGGAAACAGCCCAGACCACCGGTTAAGGCCCCTAAGCGTGTGCTAAGTGGGAAAGGATGTGGAGTTGCTGAGACAACCAGGAGGTTGGCTTAGAAGCAGCCACCCTTGAAAGAGTGCGTAATAGCTCACTGGTCAAGTGATTCCGCGCCGACAATGTAGCGGGGCTCAAGTACACCGCCGAAACCGTGGCATTCAGTTTTCTGGATGGGTAGGGGAGCGTCGTTCATGAGGTGAAGCCAGCGGGTAACTTCTGGTGGATTGTGGACGAGTGAGAATGCAGGCATGAGTAGCGAAAGACGGGTGAGAAACCCGTCCGCCGGATGACTAAGGGTTCCAGGGTCAAGCTAATCTTCCCTGGGTGAGTCGGGACCTAAGGCGAGGCCGACAGGCGTAGTCGATGGACAACGGGTTGATATTCCCGTACCGGTGAAGAACCGCCCATGTTGAACTGGTGATACTAACCGCCCAAAGCATCCTTCACCCGGGTCTTTGACCTGGGGTGGGGTGTGGAGCGCGGGACCTGAACTGGGGAGGCAAGCGCATTAACAGGTGTGACGCAGGAAGGTAGCCGGGCCAGGCAGTGGAATCGTCCTGGTCTAAGGGTGTAGGGCTCACGATTGGTAAATCCGTCGTGTTTGTGCTTGAGACCTGATGGGCGCCCCGTGTGGGGTGATCCGGTGATCCTATGCTGCCGAGAAAAGCATCGGCGTGAGGTTTGAACCGCCCGTACCCGAAACCGACACAGGTAGTCAGGTAGAGAATACTAAGGCGATCGAGAGAATCATGGTTAAGGAACTCGGCAAAATGCCCCCGTAACTTCGGGAGAAGGGGGGCCCTGACCTTGAGCACTACTTGCTGGTGTGAGGGGATATGGGCCGCAGAGACCAGGGGGAAGCGACTGTTTATCAAAAACACAGGTCCGTGCGAAGTCGTAAGACGATGTATACGGACTGACTCCTGCCCGGTGCTGGAAGGTTAAGGGGACCCGTTAGCTTCGGCGAAGCGGAGAACTTAAGCCCCAGTAAACGGCGGTGGTAACTATAACCATCCTAAGGTAGCGAAATTCCTTGTCGGGTAAGTTCCGACCTGCACGAATGGAGTAACGACTTCCCCGCTGTCTCAACCATGAACTCGGCGAAATTGCATTACGAGTAAAGATGCTCGTTACGCGCAGAAGGACGGAAAGACCCCGTGACCTTTACTATAGTTTGGTATTGGTGTTCGGTGTGGCTTGTGTAGGATAGGTGGGAGACTGTGAAGCGGGCACGCCAGTGTTCGTGGAGTCATCGTTGAAATACCACTCTGGTCACTCTGGATATCTAACTTCGGCCCGTGATCCGGGTCAGGGACAGTGCCTGATGGGTAGTTTAACTGGGGCGGTTGCCTCCCAAAATGTAACGGAGGCGCCCAAAGGTTCCCTCAGCCTGGTTGGCAATCAGGTGTCGAGTGCAAGTGCACAAGGGAGCTTGACTGTGAGAGTGGCAGCTCGAGCAGGGACGAAAGTCGGGACTAGTGATCCGGCGACTCGTTGTGGAACGGTCGTCGCTCAACGGATAAAAGGTACCTCGGGGATAACAGGCTGATCTTGCCCAAGAGTCCATATCGACGGCATGGTTTGGCACCTCGATGTCGGCTCGTCGCATCCTGGGGCTGGAGTAGGTCCCAAGGGTTGGGCTGTTCGCCCATTAAAGCGGTACGCGAGCTGGGTTCAGAACGTCGTGAGACAGTTCGGTCCCTATCCTCTGCGCGCGTTGGAAATTTGAGAAGGTCTGTCCTTAGTACGAGAGGACCGGGACGGACGAACCTCTGGTATGTCAGTTGTACCGCCAGGTGCATGGCTGATTAGCTACGTTCGGGATGGATAACCGCTGAAAGCATCTAAGTGGGAAGCCGGCTTCGAGATGAGATTTCCTTGCCCCTTTGAGGGTGTGAGGCCCCCAGCTAGAACACTGGGTTGATAGGCTGGATGTGGAAGCACGGACTGAAGACGTGTGGAGCTGACCAGTACTAATAGGCCGATGACTTACAAACACTTGTCACACTGTTGTGTGGTGGGGTGTTCGCGTCCACTGTGCGGTTGTCTGATTGCAACTGTGGTTTGCTGAGTGTGTTATGCTTGGTTGACTGTTTTGTGAATATGGTTCATGTGTTGTGATCCTTTAGGTTTCGCCTGCGCCCCGTAGTGTGTGGGGTGTGTGGTGTGTAGGGTTACGGCGGTCATAGCGTGGGGGAAACGCCCGGTTCCATTCCGAACCCGGAAGCTAAGGCCCACAGCGCCGATGGTACTGCAACCGGGAGGTTGTGGGAGAGTAGGTCGCCGCCGGACATTCTTTTGTGGTTGAGGCCCCCTGCCTGTTGGTAGGGGGCCTCCCCTTTTTGTGGGTGCACAGACCCACGCGGGCCGCCTGGACCGGATTCTTCGGTTTGCCATGCGTTGAGGTTGCCCGGTCGGGCTGCCCCGTGCGCTCCGTCGAGAACTCAGTCATCGGGGTGCTGGTGCGTCGCCCGATGCTGCGGAAAGCGCAGTGCCGCGACCTCACCCGCAGCCCTCAGGCGCGATCGCAGTCGCCGTCCGAGGCGCCGAGTGGCCCGCAGATGTTCGTGGTCCAGGGTGGTCAGTTGCGCGAGCAGCTCATCGGCCGCCGCAGGTTTCTGCCTGTCGGGAATGGCCAGAAACGCCGTCAGGGCGTCGGGAAGGTACCTGCCCACCACGTCCTCGACGTCCAGGCAGCTCGCCGCGTCATCGGCGCGCAGACCCTCCCAGGACGGCAGCAGCTGAGCCGTCCGCTCCGTCATTTCCCAAGCCAGCGACCAGCAGTCCGGGCGGAGCCTGTCGCGTTCCTCGCGCAGGAGGCGTCGCAGGGCGTCGATCTGCGTGCTGAGGGGAAGGGGAGGGCTCATGATGGTGCTATCTTCGCAGCTGCCTGGCTGCTCAGCGCGATACGTCGGCGGTGATTTGTCGACGTGAGGTGGTGCTGGTAAAGTCGTCCCCTGTTGGTTCGCGCAGCGATCTCAACGGGGTGTGGCGCAGCTTGGTAGCGCGCGTCGTTCGGGACGACGAGGCCGCAGGTTCAAATCCTGTCACCCCGACCATCACGTCGGTCTCCTCAGGCCGACAGAACACACGAGTGGGCCCCTCCGATTCTCGGAGGGGCCCACTCGTGTCTGGTCTGCCTCGTGCCCGTGCTCGTGGTCCGATCCGGGCAGGCCGACCGCGTTCTGGGCGATCGCGATGACCGCCTCAGTCTGTGGCGAACCGCAGGGTGGGGAAACCGGAGTCGTCCATGTCCACGGCCGTGACCCGTGCTCCTGCGGGCTGCCGCCGCACCTGAGCGTACAGGTGCCCGTGGAATGCCCAGTGGCTCTCCACCGCGTCGAGGGTGACGTTGGTGGCGTCCAGTGGACCCCCCAGCAGCGGGCTGAGCGTGGGGGCCAGGCACTGCCCCGGGTCCAGGGCCGTGATGCCCACGGCGTCGAACGCGCGTCGACGAGTGGCATCGTCGAACATCCGCAGCGGCTCGTCGGTGAGCAGCAGCACCGGCAGCACGGACGCGAGGTCGGCGATCTCGGTCCGGGAGGCCGTCGCGGGGTCGTAGCCGACGAGCATGGGGGTGTGGTCCACCGCCTCCTGCACGAACACCCTGCCGCGCCAGTCCATGATCAGCGGGACGGTGTTCACGTCGTCGATCCCGAAGAACTCTCGCAGCAGGGACGCCGCCTGCTCCGCCTCGGGCGCGCTGAGGAAGCGGAACAGACCGTGGTTGTACTGGGTCCCCGCGATCTCGAACCACGTCAGCAGGTTTCCGGTCAGCACGTCGCGCCCGGAAGCCGGGTTGTGCACGCGCTGCGTGACGTGGACGCCGGTGTCTGCGACGGGCTGATGGCGGCGGGCGTCCGCCCGAGGGGCCACCCCGGCCGTCTGATCCTCGTCCGGAGCGGGAACGAACGGGGCCTCGGTGCGCGGCACCGCCTGGACCTTGAGCTCGCCGTCCGGAGTGAACAGGTAGCCCTGCACGCGCAGAGCAGGGTCGAGCTCGGCTGCTGTGCGGTGCAGCCGGACGGACAGATCCCAGTACTCGTCCCAGGGCACGACGCGCCGGCGCATCGGCTCGTCGACCCCCGTCAGATGCGCGGGCACGGGCGAGGCCAACGCCACGGTGGCCGGGAGCCGATGCAGACGCAGACGGGCACACAGCGCCGCCTTGTCGCCCTCGCCGAGCAGGGTCGCCACGCGGGCGCCCCCGTCTTCGGCCGTGCCCTCCAGCGCCGCCAGCAGCAGGTCGAGGGAGAGCAGCTCCTCGCGTTGCAGTGACGACGGGTCGAAGGCGTCGACGACGCCGTGGCCGAGGCGTCGAGCCAGCACCCGCCCCCGCCAGTCGAGCGCGATCGGCACGACGGTCTCCGCGTCGTCAGGGAAGGCCGCGCGCAGCAGTCGGTCCACCTCCGGGCCGGAGCCCGCGTCCACCACGTGCAGCAGACCGTGGTTGTACTCGGCGCCCGCGACGCCGGCCTGGGAGATCGCGCCGTCGAGCTCGTCGTCACGGTAGGCGGCCGCGGTGGGGCCGGCCTGATCACCGGTGCGATGTAGCCGCGCATGGGGCACGCCCGCCGGTCCGGTGAACTCCGGGTCCTGGTCCGTGTCGAACACCAGGACGGGGCCGGACTCGGTGAGGCGCCGACCGACGACCATGGCCCCCTCCGGCGCTCGACGCATCTGGGCGGCCATGGCACCGAAATAGGACAGATAGGTCGAGGTGTAGGCCTCGGCGAGCAGATCGGGGGAGTCTTGCCCGCCCGCGAAGACCGGCCACGGCAGAGCGAGGCACCGGTGCTCGTCGAGGCGTTCGAGGCCGATCCGGGAGAAGGCGGCACGACGGTCGACGTCGTCGGCCAGGCGCTGCAACTCCTCGAGGCGCCCGGGGTGCGTGAGCAGCTCGACGAACTCGGAGAACTCCACCAGAGCTCGGGCCTGCTGGTGCGCCGGGTCCACCCGGACCACCACATCGCGGGCCGCCGTCCGCGCCGACTCGACGGGCGCCACGGTCAGCCGTGCGTACTGGCGGCCGCGCCAGTCCACCGCGACGGGCACGAGTGCCTGCGCCACCTGGGGGGCCAGGTGCAGGGCCAGGAACTCGTCGGCCAGAGCCCCCGTCTCGGCGGTGTGAACGCGCAGCAGGCTTTCGCCGAGCGTCTCTCCGGCGAGGCCGTGCCGGGTGACGACTCCGTCGAGTTCGTCGTCGCGATGGGCGGCCGGGGCGGCAGGACGGCTCGAGTCCGGGTCCGGGCGGGTCTGCTGCGTCATGGTGGTCATGCTCTCCTGTGTCGGGGCGTGCTGCCTCGGGATGTGATGGGTCCGGTATCTGCCACGCTGCAGAGTCGGTGATCCCGCGATTCCACCACACCTGCGCTCGGACGGTGGGGCCGCCGCGTCGCGTGATCGCGCATTCCAGCTGATCGGCCGATCTGCCGCGAGGCTCGGGCCGACCCGGCCGTGCGGCGGCCATGACCCACGGGTCAGCCGCGCGCTTCGGCCTCACGCGGCCGGACCGGATGGTGGGAGGCCATGCTGATGCGGTTCGTGGCGTTCATCAGGACCGTCAGCCACTGCACGGCCGCGTACTGGTCGTCGGACAGGCGGGGGTGGGACAGCAACTGGGCCACCTGCAGCTGCTCGTGCCCCTCCAGTCGGGTGAGCGCCTCGGCGAGCTCGAGCGCGGCCTGCTCCTGTTCTGAATACACCGACTCGGCTTCGCGCCAGGCCGGCAGCAGCGCGAGCCGCTGCTCGGAGACGCCCGCCTTCACCGCGGAACGCAGATGAGTGTCCAGGCAGAAAGCGCAGCCGTTGAGCTGCGAGACGCGCAGACAGACCAGCTCCACGGTCTGCGGGTCGAGACCGGCCTGGGCTGCGGCGGCGTCCACGTCCTGGCGCCAGGCCACGAGGGAGGACCAGACCGACGGCGCGGCCTTGTCCAGGTAGAAACGCAACGGGTCCTGGCGATCGGGGGCGGCATCGGAGCTCATGCGGCCATCGAATCACAGGCCGTGGAACCGCGTCACCGCCCGTGCAGAAGACGCTCCAGGCTCTCGGCGTCGTGCTCCGTGCCGAACGCGGCGCCGCCGGGCTCGAGGACCGCGCCCGCGGCGGAACCGGCGAACTCGACCGCGTCGTAGCCCATGGTCCGCACCAGGTTCGCGATCTCGCGACGCGCTCGGACCTCGTCGGCGGCCGAGCCCACGGCCAATGCCCGTCGCGGCGCGCGGACTCGGCCCGCCGCGGCAAGATCGTGATGGGAAACGTCGAAGAACGCGCGCACCACGGGCAATTCCGTGCCCGTGCGCAGCCAGGCGTCGACCTCGGCCGTCGTCGGCTGGGCCGCCGCATCCACGCCAGGGGCGTCCCACGTGTTGGTCATGTCGACGACGGTGCGTGTGCGCGGGCCGCGCAGCGCCGCCGGGTCGACGTCGTCCAGGGCGTCGCGCGGTACCGCGAGCACGGACACCTCAGCCTGCGCGGCGAGCTGTTCGGCGCTCACGGCCTCGGCCCGGGGCGCATAGATCGTCAGGTGGTGGCGCAACCGACGCGGCGGCGCCGTACTGGCCAGGCGAACGACCGGTGCGGATGCGCCGGGGGTGAGGGTCGGGATGCGAGCCAGCGCCCGGGCGAGAGCCGTGCCCGCTCGGCCCGCACCCAGCACCCCGACCGTCAGGGGCGCGGCGGACTCGGCGTCGCTCACCGGATCTCGGTGTGCTGCCGGCCCAGGCCGGTGATCTCGACCTCGACGACATCCTCGGACGTCAGCCACGCGCGTCGACCGTCCGCGTCCTTGCGGCCCAGGGCCACCCCGGACGGGGTGCCCATCAGGATCAGGTCGCCCGGGTGCAGAGTCACCATCTGAGAGACGTAGGAGACGATCTGCTCCGGGGTGAACACGACCTCCAGCGCGCGGGAGCGCTGCCGGCGCTCGCCGTTGACCCGGGTGAGGATCTCGGCCTTCGGGGTGAACTCGTCGGGCGTCACCAGCCACGGGCCGACGGGGGTGGAGGCGTCCCAGATCTTCCCCTGCAGCCACTGCGAGGTGCGGCCCTGGAACCCCCGCACGGAGACGTCGTTCGCGACGGCGTATCCGGCGATGTGCTCGGCGGCCTGCGACTCGGGGATCCGCCGACCGGGCTCGCCGATCACGACGCACAGCTCGCCCTCGTAGTCGAGACGGTGATCCTCCTGCGGGACCTCGATCGCATCAAGCGGTCCGGTCAGGGACTGAGCGAACTTCGCGAACAGCGTGGGGTGCTCGGGCGCCTCGAGGCCCGTCTCGGCGACATGGTCCTTGTAGTTCAGGCCCACGCCGACCACCTTCGTCGGGAACGGCACGAGCGTCTCGTACATGAGCGTGGCGACGTCGAGCACGCGGTTCGGATCCCGTTCGGCCGCGGCCGTGGCCTCATCGAGGACCTCCTGCCGCTGCTCGGGGGCCAGCGTGAGGAACTCGCCCACGTCCGTGCAGTCCTCGAGCGCGACGGCCTCGACCGCGATCTGCGGGTCCGTCGGGTCGGTCGCGGTGATGATCGCGGCGAAGGTGTTGCCGGGATAGGCGGCCTCGTCGTCCGGGAGGCGGAAAGTCGCAAGCTTCATGCGCCCATCTCACCACACTCCTGGTCCCGCGCTCCCAGTGCGCGTCCCGGCGCACGGTCGGGGTCGTGTGCGATGCTGGCGCTCATGATCGCCTCCTCCGCCCTCACCCCTGAAGAGCTCTCCGCCGAACGCTCCGCCCTGGTCCTGGGGACGATGACCTGGGACGACACGCAGCCCGAGGTGAACGCCGCCGCTCTGCGCGCCGGGCTTGACGCGGGGATCACGCTGCTCGACACCGCCGACATCTACGGGGACGGCGCCTCCGAACGGGCCGTCGGCGCGGCGCTCGCCGAGCTCGACGACGCCGAGCGGACGCGGCTGCGCGTGCAGACCAAGTGCGGGATCGTGCGCGCGAACCGTGCAACCGGCGTCGGCACAAAGCACTACGATTCCTCACCCGCACACATCGCCGCGTCCCTGGCCGGCTCGCGGGAACGCCTCGGCGTCGAGACGGTCGACACGCTCGTGATCCACCGGCCCGACCTGCTCACCGACCCCGAGACGACCGTGCGCGCCTTCCTCGACGCACGCGAGGCCGGGCACGTCGGCGAGCTGGGGGTCTCCAACCTTTCAGTGAGCCGGGCACAGGCGTACCAGGCGGCACTGCGGCGCCTGGCCGGTCCCGAGAGCCGGCTGGCCTGCGTGCAGGTGGAGCTCGGGCTGCACCACCGCGGACTTGTGGAGGCCGAAGTGCTCGCGAACCACACGGCGGCCCCCGCGACCGGCGGCGCCGTCGGCCTGGGTCAGTGGTGCCGCGACGAAGGCGTCGAGCTGCAGGCCTGGGGGCCGCTGGGTCAGGGGCGCTACACCGGTCGGGCGGCCACCGAGTCGGCCGCTGACACCTCTGACGAGGCCACCGTGGCCGACACAACGCAGGTGGTCGCGGAGCTCGCGGACCGGTATGGCGTCAGCGGTGAGGCCGTCGTGCTGGCGTGGCTGACCCGCCTGCCCTGGGGTGTGCGCCCGGTGATCGGCACACGGGCGCCGGAGCGCATCGCCGCGTGCGCGCAGCAGGGCCGGGCGGCGGAGGCCATGACGACCGAGGACTGGCACCGGCTCTGGACCGCGGCGCGAGGCGAGAAGCTGCCCTGAGATTCGCCAGGCCCCGGCCCGTTCAGCCGCCCGGGCCCCGGTGCTAGCGTCGGCGTCGTGAACGTCACCGACACGCTCCCGTCCACGGTCCCCGTCATGAGCGAAACCGGGGACGACCCGATGCCGCGCTCCACGTGCCGCCTGCAGATCAGCGCCGACTTCACCCTGGCGGACGCGCGGGCCGTGGTGCCCTATCTGCACCGACTCGGCGTGCACTGGGTGTACCTCTCGCCGCTGCTCGCCGCCGAACCTGGCTCAGACCACGGGTACGACGTCGTCGACCCGGCGCGGATCGACCCGGCTCGCGGCACAGAGGAGGATCTCGCGGCCCTCTCCGCGACCCTGCGTGAGCACGACATGGGACTGCTGCTGGACATCGTGCCGAACCACATGGGCGTGGCGACCCCGCGGGCCAATCCCGCCTGGTGGGATCTGCTGACGCATGGACCGGGCGCCGAGTCCGCCGCGTGGTTCGACGTGGACTGGGAACGGCACCACGGACGCGTGCTCATCCCCGTCCTGGGTGACGGCACCGCCGAGGACCCCGAGGCCGAGCTCGCACACCTGCGCGTCGACGAGGCGACCGGGACGCTGCGCTACTGGGAGCACGAATATCCGCTCGCGCCCGGGACCCTGGAGCGGGCCCGAGAGCAGGTCGACGCGCGGCCGCATGCCGAGGCCGGGGCTGACGCGGACGAGTCGAGGCTGGCGCGGGCGGTGCACGATCTGCAGCACTACCGCCTGGCGCCGTGGCGTCTGGGCGATGCCGAGCTGAACTATCGCCGTTTTTTCACCATCACGACCTTGGCCGGCGTGCGGGTCGAGGACCCGAAGGTCTTCGACGCCATGCACGAGCGGGTGCGCTCGTGGGTCGAACGCGGCTGGGTGCAGGGACTGCGTGTGGACCATCCTGACGGGCTGCGCTCCCCGGGCGGATACCTGCGGCGCGTACGCGAGCGGGTGCTGCCGGAGGGTCCGCTGTACGTCGAGAAGATCCTCGAGTCCGCGCTCGGGCCTGCGGGGGAGCGGCTGCCGGCCGCCTGGCCGACCGAGGGCACCACCGGCTACGACGCGCTCGGGGACATCGAGCGGGTCCTGATGCCGGTGGCGGCCGCGGGCCCTGCCGAGCATGACGAGCAGAAGAGAGCCGAGTGGGCACGCCTGACCGTGCAGCTCAAGCGCGAGGTGGCCCTCGGCCAGCTCGCCGCGGAGACCCGGCGGCTCGTGCGGGAGCTTCGCTCTGACCTCGACGCCGAGGCGGGCGTGGCGCCGCCTCACGCCCTCGCCACGCTGCGGGACGCGGGCGATCAGGCCGTGGCTGAGGCGCTGGCGTGGCTCATGGCCCACCTGCCGGTCTACCGCACCTACCTTCCCCTCGGCGCCGAACACCTCGAAGCGGCCCGCCGAGGCGCGATCGAGGACGGCGCGGACGCCGCGCTGGTCGATGCGCTCGCCGCGGTCGCCGTCGCACGTGACGGGCGGTTCGCCGCGCGTCTGCAGCAGAGCACGGGCATGGTCATGGCCAAGGGCGTCGAAGACCGGGCGTTCTACCGCTACTGCCGCTGGGCCAACCTCAACGAGGTCGGCGCAGACCCGTCCCATGTGCACCTGCCCGCCGCGCAGTTCCACGCCCGTCAGCACCATCGGCAGGCGGCCCAGCCCCACGCCATGACCGCGCTGAGCACCCACGACACCAAGCGCGGGGAGGACACCCGAGCGCGGATCGCCGCGCTGTCCGAGCATCATGCGGCGTGGACGGAGGCCGCCGCCGAGCTCGAGCGCCTGCACCCGCTGGGCGATAAGCACGCCGCGCGCCTGCTCT
The DNA here is from genome assembly GCF_014205175.1 of Micrococcus cohnii. Classification (NCBI taxonomy): domain Bacteria; kingdom Bacillati; phylum Actinomycetota; class Actinomycetes; order Micrococcales; family Micrococcaceae; genus Micrococcus; species Micrococcus cohnii. The sequence goes on from NZ_JACHNA010000001.1 coordinate 14,097, forward strand.
GGCAGTCCGTGGTCGGGGTGTGGCCCACGGACGGCACCGCGCCCGAGGCGCAGCGGCTCATCGACTACGCCCTGAAAGCCGCGCGGGAGGCCGGCGTGCACACGACGTGGACGGACCCAGGCGCCGAGCACGAACGGCTGCTGACCGAGGCGATGCGGGCGGCCGCGGCCGAGGACACCGCCACCCGCCGCATCATCCAGTCGCTCGCCGACACCGTCGCCGCCTCGGGCCTGGCGAACCAGCTCGCGGCCACGCTGCTGCAGCTCACCGTCCCCGGCGTGCCTGATCTCTACCAGGGCACCGAGCTGCCCGCGCCCTGCCTCGTGGACCCGGACAACCGCCGTGAGGTCGACTTCACGCGGCGGGCCGCCCTGCTCGAGCAGCTCGACGCGGACCTGGCCGCCGGGCGGGCCCCCGTCTTCCCCGTGCTCGCCGACGGACAGTGGCGCCACCCGGGGCCCGAAGGGCAGGACCTCGCGAAACTCGCCGTGACCGCCGCCGGGCTACGGTCCCGCCGTGACCGCCCCGAGCTCTTCACCGGTCACCGCGCGCTCGAGGTGGTCGGCCCCGCCGACGAGCACGTGCTCGCCTTCGACCGTGGCGGTGCGGTCACCATCGTGCTGCGTGAACCAGAGCGGCTGGCCCGATCCGGCGGCCTGCAGGACACGAGCGTGCAGCTGCCCGCCGGGCCGTGGGTCGACGCCGTCACCGGCCAGAGGCTCGGGTCCGGCGGTGCGCCCGAGGCCGAGGAGACGGGCTGGCCCGTGGCCGCGCTGCTGGCCGCCGGGCCGATCGAACCCCACGACGCGGTGGCCGAGGGCGTACGCCCCGTCGCCCTGCTGCTGCCGGCGGACGGCGAGGCATGAGCGCGCCCTGGCTGGAGTCGGTCGCCCGGGGCCGGCCCGCCGCGTTCGCCGTGTGGGCGCCGCATGCGCACCAGGTCGAGCTCGTCCTCGTCGCAGCGGCCCCGGGGACCCTGCATGCCGCCGCCGACGGCCCGGTCGTGGGACATCGCTGGCCCGTCGACGCCGTCGTCCCGATGCGCCGGCACGTCGCTCCAGTCGAGGCGGCCGACGACTACGCCGGCTGGTGGGTCCCCGACGCACCGCTCGATCCGACCCTCGCCGCCGTCGGCGCGGATCCGTCCGCGGCGCAGCCGGACGTGCTGCCCGGATACGGTTACCGCGTCGACGGGGCCGACCCCGTCCCGGACCCGCGCTCGCGCTGGCTTCCGGACACCGTGCACGGACCCTCCCGCCCGGACCCGGCCGCCGACTTCGCCTGGAGCGACCGGGCCGGCGAGCCTGGCGGCTGGACCGGCCCCGACGGCGTCCTCGCCGACCCCGACCTGCCGCAGGGCGGCGGCCTGCGTGGCGCCGTGCTCTACGAGCTGCACCTCGGGACATTCACGCCCGGTGGAACGCTCGACTCCGCGATCGAGCGCCTGCCGCACCTGAGCCGGCTCGGCGTCACCCACGTCGAGCTGCTGCCGGTCAACGCCGTCGACGGGCCACACAACTGGGGGTACGACGGCGTCGCGTGGTACGCGGTCAACCAGGCCTACGGCGGCCCCGCCGCCTACCGACGCTTCGTCGACGCCGCCCACGCGGCCGGGCTCGGCGTCGTCCAGGACGTCGTCTACAACCACGTCGGCCCCTCGGGGAACTACCACGGCGTGTTCGGGCCCTACACGGGCGGCGGGAACACGGGGTGGGGCGACGGACTCAATCTCGACGGCCCCGACTCCGACGAGGTCCGCCGCCACGTGCTCGACAACATCGCGATGTGGATCGAGGAGTTCCACGTCGACGGACTGCGCCTGGACGCCGTCCACGCTCTCGTCGACTCCCGCGCCGTGCACCTGCTCGAGGAGGCCGCCGCGCTCGCCGACCGGCTCTGCGCCCGTCTGGGCCGACCGGTGCCGTTGATGGCCGAATCCGACCGCAACGACCCCGCCACCGTCCTGCCCCGCGCCGGCGGACCCGGCGGCGAGGCCACCTCCGCCGGCCTCGGCCTGGCCGGGCAATGGGCGGACGATGTGCACCACGCGATCCACGTGGCCGTCACCGGTGAGACGCACGGCTACTACGCGGACTTCGCCTCGTTGTCCTGCCTCGAGACGACGGCCCGCGGTGTGTTCCTGCACGACGGCCGACACTCGAGCTTCCGAGGCCGCCGGCACGGTCGGCCTGTGCCGGACGCGGTGCCGGCCGAGGCGTTCGTCGTCTCGATCCAGAACCACGATCAGGTGGGAAACCGGGCCGCCGGCGACCGCACCGGCGCGAGCCTCAGCGAGGGTGCGCTCGCCGCGGCCGCCGCCCTGTTGCTCACCGGCCCCGGCACGCCGATGCTGTTCATGGGCGAAGAGTTCGCCGCGTCCACCCCGTTCCCGTTCTTCACCTCGTTCCCCGACGAGGACCTCGCCGAGGCCGTTCGCACCGGCCGCCGCCGAGAGTTCGCCGCACACGGCTGGGATCCCGCCGCCGTGCCGGACCCGCAGGCGCCGGAGACCTTCGCCTCGGCCGTGCTCGACTGGCAGGAGACCGACCGCGGGCGCGGTGCCAGGATCCTGGCGTGCTATCGCGAGCTGATCGGCCTGCGTCGGAGCCTGCCTGCGCTGACGAATCCCGATCGTTCTGCCACCGTCGTCACGGTCGACGAGCAGCGCCGGCACGTGCGCTGGGACCGGTCCGGCGTGGCACCGCCGACGGCGACGGCGCAGCACGCGTCGACGGGACAGACGGTCACCCTGCTGGCCGCTCTTGGGGACGCCCCGATGACCGTGCCCCGGGACCTGCGCGAGGCGCGTGTGCTGGTCGGCCACGGCGACGACGGTCCGCTCACCTCCGGTGTGCCGCCGCGGACGGTGTCAGCGCCCGGGTTCGTGCTGCTCGGCTGAGCCGTCGGCGGTGCCCGCGCCCGGACTCGACGGCGCGGGCACCGCGCGCAGCATCGTGGTGGTCGGGTGCAGGGCCACGGCGTCCTCGTCTCGCCGCGCGGCCAGCACCGTCGAGATGTACGAGGCGACGGCGTCGTCGAACGGAACCTCGCGCTGCTGGGCCTCGGAGAGGTACCAGCGGTGCTCGAGCAGCTGGTGCATGATCTCGGCCGGCTCGAGCTTGAGGGAGAGCTCGTCCGGGATCGACGCGAGCACCGGTTCGAACACGTTCACCAGCCACCGATGCGCCGCCTCGCCCTCCGAGAGATGGGGGTTGTTCGCCTGCCGGTTCGACTCGATGTCCTGCAGCAGCCGCCTGGCCTGGTTCTCCTGCACGTCGAGCCCCGTCAGCGACATCAGCCGCCGCTGGTGGTGGCCCGGGTCCACCACCTTCGGCCGCAGCACCAGACGTGAGCCGTCGTCGGTCGGGTGCAGGGCGTACTCCTCCACGTCGAAGCCCAGCTCGTTGAGGCGGCGAATCCGCTCCTCCACGCGCCACTGCTCTTCGGGCGCGAACTCGGTGTCCGCGGTGAGCTCCGCCCACAGGCCGCGATACGACTCCACGAGCATGTCCGCGGTGTCCGCCGGGTCGACGTCCGGGTCCAGCATGCCGCCGGCGGTCAGGTCCAGCAGCTCGCCTCCGACGTTCGTGCGGGCCAGCTCCAGATCGTGCTCGCGCTGCCCGTCCGAGAGCCTGGGCCGCAGCTCGCCGGTCTCCGCGTCCACCAGGTGGGCGGCGAACGCCCCGGCGTCGCGGCGGAACAGCACGTTCGACAGGGAGACGTCACCCCAGAAGAAGCCCTCCAGGTGCAGTTGCACGAGCAGCAGGGCCATCGCGTCCGTCAGCCGGACGAGCGTCTCGCGGCGCAGGGTCCGAGAGAACGCCGCACGGTAGGGCAGCGAGAACCGGAGGTGCCGAGTGACGAGCACGGCGGGCAGCGGCTCGCCGTCCGCGTCGACCCGACCCGAGACGACCGCGATCGGCTCGACCGACGGCACATCCTTGTGCTCCAGGCGACGCAGCAGCCGGTACTCGTGCAGGGCCAGCTGTTCGGTCGTCTCCTTCACCGCGACGACCGTCTCGCCCAGGTGGGCGAAGCGGACGACATGGCGGGAGATGCCCCGGGGAAGGGCCGCCAGCACGGACTCGGGCCACTGTTCCAGCGGCACCGACCAGGGCAAGGTCGCGAGTCGGGCGGCGGGTCCGGCGTTGGCACGCCCGCCGGCGGTGATGCGCAGCGATGCGGGCGTCGTGCCGGAGGGCGGTGAGTCGACCATGGCGGGCCTTCCTGACGGTCTGTCGGTGCGGTGGGCCGGGCACAGTCGATGCCGCCGGGCGGGCGCCCACGGGCCGACCGGGGACACCGATTGTGACGGATCGTCCGACGGTGTTTCCAGATTCGATCAGTATGCTTGGGCGCGGACACAACGCAACCCTTCCGACGTCACCGAGGAGTGCCCGTGGGATCGAACACCCCCCAGCAGTCGAGGACGCAGCGCGCCGCCGATTCGCGCGCCCGCGCCCGGCAGATCCAGCAGGACCAGATCAAGCGCGAGAAGCGCAAGCGCATGGCGATCGTCTGGGGGTCGGTCGTCGCGACCCTGGCCGTCGTCGCCGTCGTCGTCGCGTTCGTGCTCTCGAACTCGGCCAAGGACGTCCCGGCGGCCGGCCAGTCCTCCGGCTCCGCGAACAAGCAAGGCGGCATCGTGCTCACCGCCTCGGACGCGCTCGCCGAGCCGAAGGAGAAGCTCGCCAAGGACGTCGACGCCGATTCGGTGGACGTGCCTGAGGAGCCGCCGCAGGAGGACCCGAAGACCGTCCCGGGGGCCAAGAAGCCCGGCAAGGATGAGCCGCTGCACATCATCATCTACGCGGACCTCGCCTGCGTGCACTGCTGGGATTTCGAGGAGCAGAACGCCGAGGCCATGAAGCGCTGGCTCGACGAGGGCAAGGTGACGGTCGAGTACCGTCTGCTGAACTTCCTCGACAGCCCCGGCAACAAGAACTACCCGGCGCGCGGCGCCAACGCCGCGTACTGCGTGGCAGAGAAGAAGCCGGAGGCCTACAACGAGTTCGTCTCCACCCTGTTCGGCACGTTCGGCGACCATCAGGGTCAGGGCCTGTCCGACGACGAGATCGAGGCCGAGGCCGACAAGCTCGGCGCGGACATCGGCGACTGCATGGACGACGGCACCTACCGTCCGATGGTGAACTACACGACCGCGAAGGCCCGCGCGGCCGGGGTGCGCGGCACCCCCACCGTCTTCGTGGGCGAGGAGAACATGAAGACCGAGATGCCCCAGGGCCAGTCCTTCGAGCAGTGGGTCGAGTCCAAGCTGGACTCGTGACCGGGCGAGGGCTGCCGCGCCGCTGAGCGGGGCACCCGCGCGGAGCGGTTACCCTGGAGGGGTCCGTCGACAAGGACGGGCCCCTCTTCGCCTCCTTAGCTCAGCTGGCCAGAGCATCTGTCTTGTAAACAGAGGGTCGCCGGTTCGAATCCGGCAGGGGGCTCACGTCACGACAGCCCTCACCCCGCGCGGGGTGAGGGTCGTCGTGCTGTGCGGCGCGGCCGGGATCAGCAGAATGCCGAGACGCCGGTGAGGGCCCGCGCCGCGATGAGCGAGTTGATCGCGTACGTGCCCTCGTACGAGTAGATCGCCTCGACATCGTTCATGATCTTGGTCATCTCAAAGTCGGCGACGATGCCATTGCCGCCGAGCGCGTCCCGACCGAGCGCGGCCGAGGCACGGGCCAGGCGGGTGGCCGTCGCCTTCGCGGTCGCCGCGTGCAGCATTGTGAGCCGGTCGGCCTCCTGGAGGTCGGCGATCTGCGCCATCATGCCCGCGGTCGCACACAGGTTCCCGGCGATCTCGGCCAGGTGCTGCTGGATGATCTGGAACCCGGCCAGGGGCTTGCCGAACTGTTCCCGCTCGAGCGCGTAGTCGCGCAGGACCTCGAGGACGCCCTGCTGGGCGCCGAGGCCCTGCCAGCCGACCCAGGCACGGGAAGCGAGCAGCAGGCCGTTCGCCTGGGCGAAGGAGGTCGCGCCCGGCAGCATCGCGTCGGCGGGCAGGGCGACGTCGTCGAACACAATGTCCGCGTTCTGCATGATCTTCAGGCCGGTCTTGTGCTCGATCTTCCGCGCGCGGTAGCCCGGAGCGTCCGTGGGCACGAGGAACCCTTTGATCTGCCCGTCCTCGGCGTCGCGCGCCCAGACAACCGCCACCTGAGCGAGCGTTCCCGCACCGATCCAGCGCTTCGACCCCGAGATGACCCAGCCGTCGTCGGTGCGTCGGGCCTGCGTGCCCAGCCCCCCGGCGATGTCTGAGCCGTGGTCGGGCTCCGTGAGGCAGAAGGCGCCGAGGGACTCGAAGCGCTCCAGGCTGGGCAGCCAGCGACGCTTCTGCTCTTCCGAGCCCAATGTCGCGATGGTCGCTACGATCAGCTCATTGTGGATGCCCACCAGTGCCGACAGCGACAGGTCCGTGCGGGCCAGGGTGGCGTGGACGAGGCCCTGGAAGAGCGGCGAGGAGCCGTCCGTGAAGACATGTCCGAGCCCGAGTTCGGCGAGCCCGGGCAACAGCTCGGGTGTGAAGCGGTCCTGGACCCACGGCTCGACGACCGCCGGGCGGACCACCGTGCGCAGGTGCTCCTCGATCCGCTCGAGTCGCTCGCGTTCGGCGACGTCGAGCCTTCCGCGCAGTTCCAGCAGGTCCGAGTGCGGGAGGGCGACGGTCGGGGCGGGCGCGGCGGTCATGGGTCTCCTTCATGCAGTGAGCAGGCCCGCATCTGGGGAGTGAGCGGGGCCACATTGACGATGGTCAACACCGTACCGTCGCCCGAATGCGGATGAAAGAGTGAATCGCGATTCACTGACCAAGCATGTCTTCCACGTGAGGTACATCACGTCTACTGTGGGGGCATCGTTCCGGTGCGCGGCCCATGGGCAGCGCGCCGGTGCCGCCAGCCACGAACGGGAGGAGAGCCCCATGACCGTCACCGATCAGCTGCGCCAGGCCCGCGACCTGCTCGTGCGGCATCAGCAGGACTGGGATGCCGCGCGCGCGGAGTTCCGGTGGCCGCGCTTCGAGGAGTTCAACTTCGCCACCGACTGGTTCGACGCGCTCGCTGCGGACCCGCAACGCGCCGACGCCGACGCCCTCGTGATCGTCGAGGAGGACGGTCGCACGCTGCGCCGCACCTATGCGGAGCTCGCCGAATCCTCGCGCCGCGTCGCCACGTGGCTGCGACAGCAGGGCGTCGAGCGTGGGCATCGGGTGATTCTGATGCTCGGCAACCAGGTGGAGCTGTGGGAGTCGATGCTCGCGTGCATCCGCATCGGCGCCGTCATGGTGCCGACCACGACGCAGATGACCCCGATCGATCTGCAGGACCGCGTCGACCGGGCCGAGGCGCGGTGGGCGGTGGCGAACGCGGAGAACCTGGCGAAGTTCGAGGATGTGACGGGGGAGTGCACGCTCATTCATGTGCCGGGGGTCTACGCGGAGGGCGACGACCGGCAGGTCCCGCGGATTCCGGGCCGCACCGTCCTGAGCTACAGCGAGGCCTCCCAGGCTGACCCCGATGGCGGCCACCTGGACCGACCGACCGCCGCCGACGAGACGCTGCTGCTGTACTTCACCTCAGGCACCACGTCGAAGCCCAAGCTCGTCGAGCACACGCACACCTCGTACCCCGTCGGCCACCTGTCCACGGTCTACTGGATCGGACTGCAGCCCGGCGATGTGCACCTCAACGTGGCCTCGCCGGGCTGGGCGAAGCATGCCTGGTCCACCGTGTTCGCCCCGTGGCTCGCCGAGGCCACGATCTTCGTGGTGAACTTCCGCAAGTTCGAGGCCGCCACGCTCATGTCGGCCATGGGCGATGGAGGAGTCACCAGCATCTGCGCTCCGCCGACGGTCTGGCGCATGCTCATCACGGCGGATCTGGCTCAGCTGACGACACCGCCGCTGAAGGCGATCTCCGCGGGCGAGCCGCTCAACGCCGAGGTGATCGATCAGGTGCACAGGGCGTGGGGCGTGACGATCCGGGACGGCTTCGGACAGACGGAGACGACCCTGCAGATCGCCAACACACCGGGCGCACGCATGAAGATCGGCGGCATGGGGCGGCCCCTGCCCGGCTACGAGATTGTGCTGATCGACCCCGTGACGGGGCAGCAGGCCGAGGAGGGTGAGATCTGCGTGCGGCTCGACCCGCGCCCCGTCGGCGTGCTGAAGTCCTACTACGGGAACGCGGAGAAGACCGCTGAGGTCTTCCGTGACGGGCTCTACCACACCGGCGACATCGCCTCGCGCGACGAGAACGGCGTCTACACCTATGTGGGCCGCGCGGACGACGTCTTCAAGTCCTCGGACTACAAGGTCTCGCCGTTCGAGCTCGAGTCCGTGCTCGTCGAGCACCCGGCCGTCCTGGAGAGCGCGATCGTGCCCACGCCCGATCAGATGCGTCTGGCCGTGCCGAAGGCCTTCGTGACGCTCGCCCCCGGGCACGAGCCGAACGAGGAGACAGCCCGGCGGATCCTGCAGTTCGCGGTCGATCGGCTGCCGCCGTACAAGCGCATCCGCCGCATCGAGTTCCGGGAGCTGCCGAAGACGATCTCCGGCAAGGTGCGGCGCGTGGAGCTGCGCCGCGAAGAGGTCAAACGGCACGGCGGTGAGCAGCTCGGCGGCGTGGAGTACCGGGAAGAGGACTTGGGGATCCGACGCCCGTCGCGGGGCTGAGCCGCCCGCGGGCCGGTGCGTGCAGAGTCGAGGGCGCCCCGTCCGGATCCGTTCCGGGCGGGGCGCCCTCGTGCGCGTCGTGAGCGTCTCAGCGCTGCGACCACCGGGGCGGGCGCTTCTCGGTGAACGCGTCCATGCCCTCCTGCTGGTCCTGGGTGGCGAACAGGGAGTGGAACACTCGGCGCTCGTGGACCAGGCCCTGCTGCAACGGCGTCTCGAAGGCGGCCGCGACGACCTCCTTGGCCTTTTGGGCGGACGGTGTGGAGAAGCCGGCGATGGTGGCGGCGACCTCGCGGGCCGTCTGTTGCACCGCCTCGTCGTCCACGAGCCGGGACACCAGGCCCATGCGCTCGGCCTCCTCTCCGCCGACCTGGCGACCGGTGAGCACCATGTCCATCGCCTTGGCCTTGCCGACCGAGCGAGTGAGCCGCTGCGAACCCCCCATGCCGGGGATGACGCCCAGCTGGATCTCGGGCTGGCCGAAACGGGTGCCGGGGCCGGCGATCAGCACATCGGCCATCATGGCCAGTTCGCAGCCGCCGCCGAGCGCGTATCCGGTCACCCCCGCCACGAGGGGCGTGCGGACACGGCCCAGGCGCTCCCAGTCCCGGAACCAGTCCGAGGCGTACATCTCGGCGAAGGACTTGTCCTTCATCTCCTTGATGTCCGCTCCGGCGGCGAAGGCCTTCTCGGAACCCAGCACCAGGATCGCGCCGATCTGCGGGTCGGCGTCGAACGCCTCGGCGGCCTCGACGACGGCGTGCATCGTCGCCCGGTTCAGCGCGTTCAAGGCCGCGGGCCGGTTCAGCGTGATGACGCCGACGCGGCCGTCGGTCTCGGTCAGGATCACGTTCTCGGGATTCTCGCTCATGTCCGGTCCTCTCGGTCGACGCCGTTCTCGGCGTGGTCGGTCTGTGCAGCGTCCTGGGTCGGGGAGGCGGCCTCCAGCGAGGCCGACGCGGCGTCGGCGCGCACGGTCTCGATGATGCCGGAGAAGTCCTGGTCAGCGCCCTCGCCCGCCGCGAACGCCGCGTACAGGCGCTGGCAGGTGCGGCCCAGGACCGCGTCGACGCCCTCGCGGTTCAGAGCGCTCAAGGCCAGGCCAAGATCCTTCGCCATCAGCGCGCCCATGAACCCGCCCTCAAAGCCGCGGTTCGCCGGCGAGGCCGGGACGGGGCCCGGGACGGGGCAGTTCACGTTCACGGCCCACGACTGGCCCGTGGACTGGCTCATGACGTCGTACTGCACCTGCGGGTCCAGGCCGAGGCGCTCACCGAGCACGAAGGCCTCCGCGGCGCCGATCTGCGTGATCGCCAGCATCAGGTTATTGCAGATCTTCGCGGCCTGGCCCATGCCGTGGCCGCCGCAGTGCACAATCCGTGCGCCCATGATCCGCAGCAGCGGCTCGGCGCGGGCGAACGCCTCATCCGCTGCGCCGACCATGAACGCCAGGGTGCCGGCCTCGGCGCCGACGACGCCTCCCGAGACCGGCGCGTCCACGGCGGCGAAGCCGGCGGCCTCGGTGAGCCGCGCGATGTCCTGCGCCTCGGCGATGTCGATCGTGGAGCAGTCGACGAACAGCGTCCCGGGGCGTACGGCGTCCAGCAGGCCCTCGGCGTTCTCCTCGGCGCCGGAGCCCTCGGCGCCGACGTAGGCCGAGCGCACGAGTCGACCGTGGGGCAGCATCGTGATCACCACGTCGGCCTGGCGGACAGCGTCGGGGCCAGACTCGGCGATCTCGACGCCCGCGCCGCGGGCCGCCTCGACGGCCTCGGGAACCGGGTCGAACCCGCTCACCCGGACTCCCGCGGCCACGAGGTTCCGGGCCATCGGGCCGCCCATGTTGCCCAGGCCCAAGAAGGCCACGCGGCGGACGTTCTCCGGCACGTCGGGGGTTTCTGCGGTCCCGCTCGGTGCGGCGGTGTTCTCGGTCATCTCGTCCTCGTTCCTCTCCTCGTTCCGGTGCCGGGCAGCCGGGGCGCGCCTCCCGGCCGTCTGTGCCGTCGGCCGCGTGCGGGTCAGCTTCCCCGCGGCATGACGAAGGACGCTCCTTCGCGCACGCCGGAGGGCCAGCGGGTCGTGACGGTCTTCGTCTTGGTGTAGAACTTCAGCCCGTCGGTGCCGTACTGGTTCAGATCGCCGAAGCCGGAGGCCTTCCACCCGCCGAAGCTGTAGTAGGCGATCGGGACCGGGATCGGCACGTTCACGCCGACCATCCCGACGTTCACCCGGGTCGCGAAGTCCCGGGCCGCGCCGCCGTCGGACGTGAAGATCGAGACGCCGTTGCCGAATTCGTGCTCACTGGGCAGGCGCAGGGCCTCCTCGTAGTCCGCAGCGCGCACGACGCAGAGCACCGGACCGAAGACCTCCTCGCGGTAGACCCGCATCTGCGGGGTGACCCGGTCGAAGAGGGTCGCCCCGACGTAGAAGCCGTCCTCGTGCCCGGCGACGCGGGCCCCGCGGCCGTCGACGAGCAGCTCGGCCCCCTCGGCTTCGCCCGCGCCGATCAGCTCCTCGATGCGCTCCTTCGCCGCCCGGGTGACCACCGGTCCGAAGTCGGCGGACCCGTCATCGGAGGCGCCCAGACGCAGGCTCCCCATGCGCTCGCGCAGTGCGGCGACGAGCCGGTCGGCCGTCTGCTCACCGACGGGCACCGCGACCGAGACGGCCATGCAGCGCTCGCCGGCCGAGCCGAAGGCCGCGCCGACCAGGGCGTCGGCGGCCTGGTCGATGTCCGCGTCGGGCATGATCACCAGGTGGTTCTTCGCGCCGCCAAAGCATTGGGCGCGTTTGCCCTGGCTCGTCGCTCGGGAGTAGATCGCCTGGGCGATCGGGGTGGAGCCGACGAAGCCCACGGCCTGCACGCGCTGGTCGTCGATGAGCGCGTCGACGGCTTCCTTGCCGCCGTGCACCACGTTGAGCGCGCCGGCGGGCAGACCGGCCTCGAGGCCGAGTTCGGCCAGGCGCAGCGGCACGCTCGGGCACCGTTCCGAGGGCTTGAGCACGACGGCGTTGCCGGCGGCCAGCGCGATGCCCGCCTTCCACAGCGGGATCATCGCTGGGAAGTTGAACGGGGTGATCCCGGCGACGACTCCCAGCGGTTCGCGGGCCGAGTGCACGTCGACGCCGCGGGCCGCATTCGAGGTGAACTCGCCCTTGAGCAGGTGGGGCGCCCCGGCGGCGAACTCGACCACCTCGACACCGCGCTGGATGTCGCCGTGTGCGTCCGGGATCGTCTTGCCGTGCTCACGAGCGATGCCCCGGGCGAGTTCGTCGGCGTGCTCGTTGATCAGACGCACCCATTCGAGCAGCACGCGAGCGCGGCGCTGCGGGTTGACCGCGGACCAGGCTTCGAAGCCCCGCTGGGCCGAGTCGACGACCGCGTCGACGGCGGCCGCGTCGGCCAGCGGGACCTGCGCCGAGACCTCGCCGGTGGCGGGGGTGAAGACGTCCTGAGTCGGCTGGTCGTCGCCGCTGACGCGCTCGCCGTGGATGAAGTGCTCGATGACCTGAGGCATGGTGCTCGTCCGTTTCTCTCGGAGTCGGTGTCAAGACGGCCAGCGCACCCGGACTCCGGCCGCGCATGTGAGCCGAATCTCAATAGACGACATTACCTGGTTGAGTGAGGGGCGTCACGAGGCTATGTTTTGGTGGTGTCGTCATCCGAGGTGGCGAGAGGGGATGCGTCGGCTGATCGGGGAGGTCAGCCGTCGCTTCGGTCGACGTTTCGGCCGATCGGCTAAACATTCCTGGACGCACTGTTGTTGTGGGACAACTCGGCCCTAGCGTGGTCGCCGCCACCTGACGAGACCCGGGGGCTCGCCGAGGCGAGTCGGTCCCGTCGAGACACTGGTGGACCATCCATCCCCTCCACCGTCCCAAGAGGAGAAGAAGACATGGCGAACATCAACGAAGTCCGCGCGACCGGCCCGCGCCGCGCCGGCGCCGCCCTGGCCGCGGCCGTCCTGACCGGCACCGCCCTGGCCTCCGCCCCGCTGACCGCCGGTGCGGTCGACGGGGCCGCCGAGTCCAAGGGCACCGAGACCAAGGCCGCCGAGTCCAAGGGCGCCGCGTCGCCGCTGCACGGGCTCGTCGCTGCGCAGGACGTCCAGGTCGACCCGAACGCTGACGGTTACGACCAGTTCATCGTCACCTACAAGGAGGGCGCCTCCGCGGCGGCCACCGAGAAGGGCCGCGCTCAGGCCTGGGGCCAGGCCGCGCGCGAGGCCGGCGTCTCGGTTCAGGAGAAGCGCCAGATGGCCACCGGTGCCCGCGTCGTCACCGCCGACAAGAAGCTCCAGGGCGAGGACGCCGAGGCGTTCATGCGTCAGGTCGAGGCCGACCCCAGCGTGGAGTCGGTGGAGCCGGACGTGATGATGACCATCAACCGTGAGGACTCCTCCGCCTCGCCGCTGCTGGAGCCGCAGGACTCGCTGTACGACCAGCTGTGGGGCCTGCACGGCGAGAACGGCATGAACGTGCCGCCGGCGTGGGACAAGACCACCGGTGAGGGCGCCACCGTTGCGGTGCTCGACACGGGCATTGTGTCGCACCCCGACCTGGACCCGAACGTGCAGGGCGGCTATGACTTCATCTCCCGCGCCGAGGGCGCCCGGGACGGCGACGGCCGTGACTCGGACCCGCAGGACGAGGGTGACTGGTTCCAGGGCGGCGAGTGCGGCTCCGGCACCGGATCGGGCTCGTCGTGGCACGGCACGCACGTGGCCGGCACCGTGGCCGCCGCGACCGACTCGGAGGGCGTCGTGGGCGTGGCCCCGGACGCGACCATCCAGCCGGTGCGCGTGCTCGGCAAGTGCGGCGGCTCGCTGTCTGACATCACCGACGCGATCATCTGGTCGGCCGGCGGCGACGTGCCCGGTGTGCCGCGGAACGAGAACCCGGCCGATGTCATCAACATGTCCCTCGGCGGCGGCGGCATGTGCGGCTCCACCTACCAGCAGGCGATCGACTTCGCCGTGCAGCAGGGCACCTCGGTGGTCGTGGCGGCCGGCAATGAGAACCAGCCCGCCGCCAACGTTCGCCCGGCCAGCTGCGACAACGTGATCACGGTCGGCGCGACCGACAAGTCGGGCAACCGCTCGTACTTCTCGAACTACGGCGACGCCGTGGACGTCGCGGCGCCCGGCGGCGACACCCGCACCCAGGGCGGCGGCATCCTCTCGACCGTGGACACGGGCCAGACCTCGCCGCAGGGCCCGGGCCACGCCGAGTACCAGGGCACGTCGATGGCGACCCCGCACGTCGCCGGCGTCGCGGCGCTGATGGCGGCCCAGGGCCAGCTGTCCCCGGCTGAGGTCGAGGCCAAGCTCAAGGAGAACGCCCGCCCGATCCCGGGTGAGTGCCCCGAGGGCTGCGGCGCCGGCCTGGTCGACGCGGCCGCGACGCTCGGCGCCTCCGACGGCACCGACCCGGAGCCGACGCCGGATCCGGACCCCGAGCCCACTCCGGACCCGGAGCCGGTTGACGGCGTGGTGACCAACGGTGGCTTCGAGCAGGGGACCGAGGGCTGGACGGGCAACCCCGCCGACTTCGTCGCCGAGGGCGACCAGGCCCTCTCCGGCACGCACTTCGCTGAGCTCAACGGTCAGGGCCGGTCGAACACCGCCGTGATCGAGCAGGAGATCCAGGTGCCCGAGGAGGGCGGCCAGCTCAGCTACAACGTGCAGGTCGACACCGAGGAGACCACGCAGTACTCCGAGCGCGACACCCTGCGCGTGCAGGTCAAGGACGGCTACTTCGGCACGTACACGCTCGGGTCGCACTCCAACCTGGACGCGGGCGACTACTCGTCCGAGTCCGTGGACCTGTCCAACTTCGCGGGCAAGACCGTGACCCTGCGCTTCGTCGGCCAGGAGGACTACTTCGACGCCACCACGTTCCGGGTGGATGACGTGGCCGTGAACTGACGTCGCGTCCCACCTGAGGTGGACAACGCCGGCGGGGTCGCATCAGCTGCGACGCCGCCGGCGTTCGTCGCCCATCGGCGGCTGGCGTCCTCCTCGGGCGTGGTGTAGCATTGCTCGAGTTGTTCGGGCGTCGCCCCGATCCCACGGATCTTTAGCTCAGTTGGTTAGAGCGTTCGCTTCACACGCGAGAGGTCGCTGGTTCGAGTCCAGTAAGATCCACCGCCCCGCAGGCCCCGTCCGATCAGGACGGGGCCTGCGTCGTCTCTGGCTTGCCTCTGGCGCATGTGCGGACACCGACGCGGCTCATCAGGGCGTCCTCAGGTCCGTCATGATGTAATTTTCCCGACTCGGCGGCGTCCGCCGACCGACCCCGCGGACGACGAGGAGGCGATCGTGTCTGATGAGATGAAGCAGCAGCACCGTCTGGCCGCAGACAACGGCGCAGGGGTGTCGGAGTCACGGGAACCCTTCGAGCCGCGACTCGATGCGGAGCCCACCGAGCCCACGGTCGAGGTCTCCCAGATTCCCCTCATCCGGTCCGCCCACGACGACGCCGGGGAGTCAGGGACCGACGGTCAGCTCCCGGTGCTCGCCGCCGAGGACGTCGAACCGGTTCCCGACGCCGAACCGGTCCCGGACGCCTCGCTCGTTCTCGACCAGAGCCCCCCGGCGGAGACGGTGCGCCCCGACGTCGTCATGCCCCCTCCGGTCAGCGGGCAGACCCTGCCGGACGCGCCGCTGAGCGGCACGCCGCAGACGGACCCCATCCCCACCTCGGTGTTCGCCGCCACCCAGGAGCACCAGCGCCACCGCCGCGGCCGCCTGCGGCGAGGGGCGAAAGGCAAGGACCGTGGCCGCGCCGTCTACGACGAGTCCCTGCCGACGCAGGCGATCGCCCTGGCCGGCCGCCTGAGCGCCTCCTCTTACGGCAGTCGGGTCCGCTCGCGGGTGCGCACGGCCCGTGAAGCCGACGACGCCGCCGTCGAGGCCCGCACCACTCTCGACTTCGCCCTCAAGCTCGGCGAGACGATGTTCCGCTTCGGTGCGAGTTCGATGGACGTGGAGTCCTCGATCATCGTCGTCACCCAGTCCTTCGGGATCCACGAGACCGAGATCGACCTGACCAATCAGGCGATCTCTCTGAACTACGCCCCGGACTCCTCACGCGGAGAGGTGCCTTACACGCTCCAGCGCGTCGTGCGGAACTGGAGCACGAACTTCGCCGGGCTGGGCGCCCTGTACCGCCTGGTCGAGCAGATCGCCGATGGCGACATCACGCGCTCTCAGGCCCAGCGGCGCCTGGTCGAGATCCGCCGCACCCCCAAGCCCTATCCGGGGTGGGCCGAGGTGGTCGCGGCCGGCGTGATGGCCGGTGCGTTCGTGCCGTTCATCGGCGGCAACTGGTTCGGCGCGGGAGTGGGCATGGTCTCCACCTGGATCGTGTTCGGCCTCGCGGTGTTCCTCGAGAACCGGGGGCTGCCGGAGATCTTCAGCACCGTCGCCGGCGCGTTCTTCGCCACGGTGATCGCGCTGGGACTGCACGCGGCGGACATGCCGCTCGACCCGTCCGTCGTGGTGGCCGGAGGCATCCTCGTGCTGCTGCCGACCGCGAGATTCGTGATGGCGGTGCAGGACGCCATCCACGGTTTCCCGCTCACCGCGGGTGGACGACTCGTCTCCGCGATGCTGGTCTACGTAGGCATCATGGGCGGCATCATGATCGGCGTGGTCAGCGCCGACATGCTCGGGTTCCCGCCGCTCGACCTCGCCGAGGAGCCGCAGGGCAAGGTCGCCGCCGTCGTCGTGCTCGTGCTGGTGACCGTCGCCGCGATGACGCACGCGATCATCATGCAGGCCAAGTGGACCACCATGCTGGCCTCGGGATTCGTCTCCGCACTGGGTTTTCTCAGTTACGAGTTCTTCGACGCCATCGGCGCCGGCTCCCGTTTGACCCCGGCCGCCGCCGCGACGGTCGTCGGGTTCGTCGGGCGCATGTTCGCCGTGCGCCTCGGGTACCCGAGCATCGTCGTGGTGCTCTCGAGCACGCTGTTCCTGCTGCCGGGCCTGGCGATCTTCCGCTCGCTGTACGGGTTCACCGTGGAGACGGACAGCACCCTGCTCGGCGTCGCCGGCATCTTCAACGCGTTCGTCATCATCATCGCGATCGCGGCGGGCGTCGCTCTGGGAGACACGCTCGCCAGACCCATCACCGACCGGTTCTTCGAGAACGCACGTCGGCCCGCGGCCATGGTGGTGCACCAGCGGTGAGCGCCGCGGTCGGGCCGGTCGGACGCTCCGGCAGGCGGTCAGGCGGGCAGCCGCCAGTCGATCGGCTCGGCACCGTGCTCGCTCAGCCAGGCATTCGCTCGGGTGAACGGGCGTGAGCCGAAGAAGCCGCGGTGCGCGCTCAGCGGTGACGGATGCGGCGACTCGATGACGCCGGCCCCGGCCGACCGCAGCAGCCGCGCCATGCGGCGGGCGTCCGCGCCCCACAGCAGCGCGACCAAAGGAGTCTGACGTGCGGCGAGTGCCTCGACGGCTGTCTGCGTGATCTGTTCCCAGCCGAGGCCGCGGTGGCCGCCCGCCTCGCCAGCGGTGACGGTGAGGCAGCGGTTCAGCAGCAGCACGCCCTGCCTGGTCCACGCGGTCAGGTCACCGTGCGCCGGCGGGGTGATCCCGGTGTCCGAGGCCAGCTCCCGGTAGATGTTCGCCAGCGAGCGGGGCAGCGGTCGAACGTCGGCGTCGACGGCGAAGCTCAGCCCGATCGGGTGGCCGGGCGTCGGGTACGGGTCCTGGCCGAGGATGAGCACCGTGACCTCGTCGAACGGCTGCCGGAACGCGCGCAGGATGTGTTCTGGAGCCGGCAGCACCTGCTGACCGGCCGCACGCCGAGCCTGGACCTGCCTGCCCACGGCCTGGAACGCGGCCTCATGATCGGCGAACACGCGGGCCCAGCCCGCCTCGAGGGGTTCGATCAGCTGCATGCGCCCAGGCTAACGAGGCGGACGCGCCGTGCGAGGCCGCACAACCGGGCGGACGTACAGTAGAAGGCATGTCGTCGGCCTCCCGTGATCAGCTCTCCGAGCAGGAGCGTGCCATCCTCCGGCTCGAGGAGCAGCGATTCCGCTATTCCGGGGCCAAAGACCGGGCGATCCGGGACCGCACGGGCCTGACGCCGACGGCGTACTACCAGGTGTTGAACGCCCTGCTCGACCGGCAGGCCTCGATGGCGTACCGGCCCCTGCTCGTCCAGCGGCTGCGTGCCATGCGCGGCACGCGGCGTCGCGCGGTGCGTCCGTCCCCGTCCCTCCAGCCTTCCCCCTCCCAGGAGAACTGATCCGCGATGGCCTACACGCCCGACCGATTCGACGACGTTCCGGAGTACACGGACCAGCGCGGCAGCCACCGCGAGCACTACGCGCCGGTCGCCGCGGGCGGCTCCTTGCTGAAGCCCCTGATGATCGCGGCGGCCCTGGCCGTCCTCATCGGCCTGTTCGTGGGTGTCGTGCTGCCGTCGATGCAGAAGGACGACGCGCCGACGGCGAGCTCCTCGGAGTCGTCCGCCTCGAGCGATGAGAAGGCCGACGGCAGCGCGGCATCGTCGAGCCGGGCGCAGGTGGAGGAATCGGGGATGAGCGAGCCGGCCGGTTCCGCCTCGTCCCAGGCCGGGTCTGAGCGTGAGGGCGAGTCGGCCGACGGTGAGGCCGCGGCAGGCGGCGCTGCCGGCGCGGCGGCCGGGGGCGCCGCAGGAGAGGACCAGGCCTCGGCGGCGCCGTCGTCCGAGTCCGCGGGCGGGTCCGACGGCGGTTCCGCGGACTCGTCGAGCCCGGCGCAGACGGCGGCTCCGCAGGGCTCGGCGTCCTCGCGCGCCGCTGAGCGCGCGGAGGAGGAGCCCGGCGACGCCGCGGACGCCGACCGCTCCCGCCGTGCCGCCGAGTCCTCGGCGGCGGCCCTCCAAGCGTCCGAGAAGGCCGCCGCTGACGAGTCCCGCAAGGCGGAGGCCTCGCGCAAGGCGGAGGAGTCGAAGAAGGCGGAGGCCTCGCGCGAGGCGGAGGAATCGAAGAAGGCGGAGGCCTCGCGCAAGGCGGAGGAGTCGAAGAAGGCGGAGGAATCGAAGAAGGCGGAGGCCTCGCGCAAGGCGGAGGAGTCGAAGAAGGCGGAGGCCTCGCGCAAGGCGGAGGAGTCGAAGAAGGCGGAGGCCTCGCGCAAGGCGGAGGAATCGAAGAAGGCCGAGGAGTCCCGCGCGGGGGAGTCCTCCTCGCGCCCCGAGCCGTCCCGCACCCCCGCGTCGTCGGACGACTCGCAGCGGTCCGAGGGCTCCGCGCCGTCCTCGCGAGCCGCGTCGAGCCCGGTGATCGTCTTCAACGGCACCAATGTGCGCGGCCTGGCGGCCGGCTATGCGGACCGGCTCGAGTCGGCCGGATTCAGCGAGGTGGCGGCCCGCAACTGGCGCGGCTACGGCATCTCTCGCCCCACCGTCCTGTACAACCAGGAGCAGTTCAAGGACACCGCGGAGGCCGTCGGCGCCGAGCTGGGCTACCCCGTCGTGCAGTCGCCGAACCTGCAGATCAACGGCGTGGCGGTCGTCGTCTTCCGCTGATTCCGCGCCGGATTCGCGTCTCGGACCGAGCGGTCCGGAGCGCGTGGACGCCCCCGGCCGGGCCCGCCGTTCGAGGCCCGGCCGGGGGCGTCGTCGTCCCGGGGTTCCGCCGGAAGCGGATCCTCGCGTGCGCCGGGCCGAGCCTTTTGCACTCTCCTGCACAGAGTGCTCATAATGGGGTTAGCACTCCGATGGGTCGACTGCCAGAAGCGCCGGTGGCGCACGGCCGACGGTCCAGCGGAGCCGACCTGATCCGATGAGGGCCGCCGAGATGGCGGTCCGTCCGTCGCGGGCATCGAGCCAGGTCACCCGTGTTGGAACCATTCGTCCAGAAAGGACTGGCATCACATGGCCAAGACCATCGCATTCGACGAAGAGGCGCGCCGCGGCCTGGAGAAGGGTCTGAACACCCTGGCCGACGCCGTGAAGGTGACCCTGGGCCCCCGCGGCCGCAACGTCGTCCTCGAGAAGAAGTGGGGCGCCCCCACGATCACCAATGACGGCGTGTCCATCGCCAAGGAGATCGAGCTCGAGGACCCGTACGAGAAGATCGGCGCCGAGCTGGTGAAGGAGGTCGCGAAGAAGACCGACGACGTCGCGGGCGACGGCACCACCACCGCCACCGTGCTGGCCCAGGCGCTCGTCCGCGAGGGGCTGCGCAACGTCGCGGCCGGCGCGGACCCGATGGCCCTGAAGCGCGGCATCGAGAAGGCCGTCGAGGCCGTCACCGCCGAGCTGCTGAGCGCCTCCCGCGAGATCGAGACCAAGGAGCAGATCGCCGCCACCGCGTCGATCTCCGCCGCTGACACCCAGATCGGCTCCCTCATCGCCGAGGC
Source organism: Micrococcus cohnii (assembly GCF_014205175.1). Taxonomy (NCBI): domain Bacteria; kingdom Bacillati; phylum Actinomycetota; class Actinomycetes; order Micrococcales; family Micrococcaceae; genus Micrococcus; species Micrococcus cohnii. The sequence goes on from NZ_JACHNA010000001.1 coordinate 34,143, forward strand.
CCTGGACAAGGTCGGCAAGGAAGGCGTCATCACCGTCGAGGAGTCGAACACCTTCGGCCTCGACCTCGAGCTGACCGAGGGCATGCGCTTCGACAAGGGCTTCCTCTCGGGCTACTTCGTGACCGACACGGACCGCCAGGAGGCCGTCCTCGAGGATCCGTACATCCTCATCGTCAACTCGAAGATCTCGTCCGTGAAGGACATGGTCGCGGTCCTCGAGAAGGTCATGCAGTCCGGCAAGCCGCTGCTGATCATCGCCGAGGACGTCGAGGGCGAGGCCCTGGCCACCCTCGTGGTCAACAAGATCCGCGGCACCTTCAAGTCCGTCGCCGTGAAGGCCCCGGGCTTCGGTGACCGCCGCAAGGCCATGCTGGCCGACATCGCGATCCTCACCGGTGGCCAGGTCATCTCCTCGGAGGTGGGCCTGTCTCTGGAGAACGCGACCCTGGACCTGCTGGGCACCGCCCGCAAGGTCGTCATCACCAAGGACGAAACCACCATCGTCGAGGGCGCCGGCGATGCCGAGCAGATCTCCGGCCGTGTGGCCCAGATCCGCGCCGAGATGGAGAACACCGACTCGGACTACGACCGCGAGAAGCTGCAGGAGCGCCTCGCGAAGCTGGCCGGCGGCGTCGCCGTCATCAAGGCTGGTGCAGCCACCGAGGTGGAGCTCAAGGAGCGCAAGCACCGCATCGAGGACGCCGTGCGCAACGCGAAGGCCGCCGTGGACGAGGGCATCGTCGCCGGCGGTGGCGTGGCCCTGATCCAGGCCGGTTCGAAGGCGTTCGACGGCCTGCAGCTCGAGGGTGACGAGGCCACCGGCGCGAACATCGTGAAGGTCGCCATCCAGGCCCCGCTGAAGCAGATCGCCTACAACGCCGGCCTGGAGCCCGGGGTCGTGGCCGACAAGGTCGCCTCTCTGCAGGACGGCCACGGCCTCAACGCCGCCACGGGCGACTACGAGGACCTGCTGGCGGCCGGCATCAATGATCCGGTGAAGGTGACCCGTTCGGCCCTGCAGAACGCCGGCTCGATCGCCGCGCTGTTCCTCACCACCGAGGCCGTCGTCGCCGACAAGCCCGAGAAGGCCGCGCCGGGCGCGGGCGCCGAGGGCATGGACCCGATGGGTGGCATGGGCGGCATGATGTGATCGGTCGGTGACGACCGGGCGCACGCCCACCACGAGCGAGGCCCGCTTCATCGCGGCTCGGAGACCGAGCGGCGACGAGGCGGGCCTCAGCCGTGCCCGGTCCGTTCGGCGCGCCAGCGCCGCCACGTGAGAGCCGTGAGCGCGAGCACCGTCAGCCAGGACAGCACCAGGATCGTCACGGTCAGGGCCGAGGGGGCGTCGAGCACCGCCCCGATCGCCACCAGCGAGGCCTGCCCGGGCAGTGAGCCGGCGAGCGTGGAGGTCAGGAACGGGCGCAGCCGCGCGCCGAACGCCCCGGCGCCGTAGTTCACGGGCCAGTAGGGCACGCCGGGCATCAGCCGCAGCATCGACATGGCCAGCACCCCGTCGTCCGCTCGCAGCCGGGTCGTGATGGTCTCGGCGTACCGGCCCAGCAGTCGTGCCACGGTCCGGCGGCCCAGCAGCCGAGCCAGCCCGTAGCCGAGGCAGGAGCCGGTGACGACCCCGATCATCGACAGGACCAGGCCGGGCAGCCAGCCGAACAGCGCGCCGCCGGCCACCGCCATCACCGTCACCGGAATCGGGGTGACGGCCACCAGTGCATAGAGGCCGACGAAGACGAGCCAGCTCGCCCAGCCGTAGGAGCCGATCTGCTCCCGCAGCTGGGGCCAGGCGGGCAGGTCGACGGTGAGCAGCAGCCAGGCCATCGCGACGACGGTGGCGGTCAACACGGCGGTGCGCAGCCATTCGCCCCAGGGCGGCGTGTCCACGGTCCTCATGTCAGTGCCTCGAGTTCGCGGGCGAGGTTCGCGCGGGCAGGAACCTCCCATCTGGCTCGCCCGTACGCGGTCGTGAACAGCGTGGGTGCCTCGAGCAGCGACCGCAGCACGTGCGCGCGGCCGCGGGCCCATGCGTCGTCGTCGACGTGGGCGAAGTCGGCGCGGACCGCGACCCGGTAGCGCTCGTAGTCCTCGGCAGGGCCGGCGAGCACCGCCAGGTCGGCGTCGCAGAGGGCGGCCGCGGCGGCGTCGTTCGATGACGGACGGTGCGCCGCGGTGACGCGGACCAGTCGTGCTGTCTCGGCGGCCTGATGGGTGGGCACGCGCAGGGCGTCCTCATCGAGCAGGTCGAGTGCCAGCCGAGCGGAGGCCTCCTCGTCCGTGCCCGCGGGGGCGGACGGGTCCGCGTCGTAGACGGCGTCGTGGAACCACGCGGCGAGCCGCACCACGGCGGGGTCGGAACCGAACGGGGTGCCCGCGTGCTCGAGCACATCCAGGGCGGCGAGCACCGCGCTCAGGTGCGTCAGGTCGTGGTAGTGGCGGTGCGGTTGGGACCAGCGGCGCAGCAGTTCGCGGCCGAGTCGGTCCACGGCCCCGGCATCGGCGCGGGGGAGGTGCTGTGCCCAGAGCCGCCCCCAGCGTCGGTGGAGGGCAGTCGAGACCCGCTCGGGGCGGGCCCGCGCCGGCACGCGCAGTCCCGAGCGGATCAGTCGGCGTACCAGCTCCCGCCCGTCGACGGGTGTGGCGCCGGCGGCGACCAGCTCGTCGTAGCGGTGCTTCGGGACGTCGTAGTGGTCCAGGTCGAACGCCCGCGTGCTCAGGCCCGTCGCTGCAGCGAAACGGTGCAGCTCGTCGAGGGAGGCGTCCGAGACCACATGCGAGAACACGGTGCCGTGGGCGGGCCAGGCGGGCGGGTCGATGAGCACGGTCATGCGCACCAGCGTAGGCCCGGCGCGGCCCGTCCCCCTCGGGCTGCGCCGGACCCATGCCGGTGCGGCGACTCAGGCGCGGAACATGCCGGCGTTGGCCTGCTCGGTGTCCCGGTACTGCGTGGCCGCCTGGTTCATCGCCTGACGGATATTCGCCAGGGACTCCTCGACGCGCGCCTGAGTGGCGCGCCAGTCGGTCAGCACGGTCTGGAAGTTCGTCGACGCCTGGCCGCGCCACGTGTCCTGCAGCTGACGCAGCGAGGCCTCCATGGTGTTGACCTCGCTCTGCAGCCGGCCGATGGACGCCTCGACGGCCGAGCCCTTGGCCTGCAGGTCATCGATGTCGATGTGGACGACGGACATGGTGGTTCCCCCTCACGGTGGGCCGCGGCGCCTCGGGCGGCCACGGCGGTGTCGGATTGCTCGTCGGTCGCTGCGGCGGCCGACGGGGATCACGCTAGGCGGCCGCGGGTCCGCCACCGGGCGGCTGCCCGGGAGGCTGGGGAGAACCCGGGCGCGACCGGGACCCTGTGCAGGGGTGAGCGCACGGACCTGTGACGCAGCTCAGCGGCGATCTGCGTCAGCCGGGGACGTCGCGTCGTTGCCGTACTCGCCCGGGGTCGGCTCGTCGGCGGCGTCCCCGTCGGCCTGTCCGGTGGTCATCTCGTCGGTGTCGTCGTCGGGGCCGTCCTCGCCGTCCTCGTCCTCCGGCGGCGGGCACCACGGCAGGCGCACCGAGAAGGTCGCGCCTCCGCCCTCGGTCGGTTCGAACCGCACCGATCCGTCGTGCTGGGCCACGATGCCCGCGACGATCGCCAGGCCCAGACCCGTGCCGCCGGTCTCGCGGTGACGCGAGGAGTCGGCCCGGTAGAAGCGCTCGAAGATGCGTGCGGCGTCCTCGTCCGAGACGCCGGGGCCGTGGTCCCGGATCTCGATGACCGAGTGCCGCACCGAGCCTTCGTCCGAGTGGGGACCCACGCCCCCCGGGCGACCCGAGCTCTCCTGCGTGCCCGGGAGCACGTCCACCGTGCCGACCGCCAGCTCGATCGGTGTGCCCTCGGGCGTGTAGCGCAGCGCGTTGGTCATCAGATTGGCCACCACCTGTCGGATCCGGCCCTCGTCGCCGAACACGGGCGCGGACTCCGGGCGGGCCCCGTCGAGGCCGACGAGCGTGACCGCGCGCTCCGGCGCGTTCACCTTCGCATCGAGCACGGCGTCCATGCCGAGCATCCGCAGGTCCAGGATCGTGTGCTCCGGGGTGCGCTGCTCGTCGAGTCGGGCCAGAGTGAGCAGGTCCTCGACGAGCTGTCCCATGCGCGTGGCCTCGGACTCGATGCGCCCCATCGCCGCATCGACGTCCTCCGGCTTGGTGATCCCGCCGTGGCGGTACAGCTCCGAGAAGCCGCGGATCGTCACGAGCGGGGTCCGCAGCTCATGCGAGGCGTCCTGCACGAAGCGGCGCATCGTCGCCTCGGACTGTTCCTTGTCGCGGAACGCGCGTTCGATGTGCGTGAGCATCGCGTTCAGGGAACGGGACAGGCGACCGACCTCGGTGTCCGGCGGGGCGTTCTCCACGCGCTGGGACAGGTCACCGGCCGCGATCATCGAGGCCGTGCGGTCCACGCGGTTCAAGGGTTTGAACGCGTGGCGCACCGCCATGTTCGCCACCGCGATCGCACCGGCCGTCGTGATGAGCCCGACCGTGACGACCAGGGTGGTCACGCGCTCCACCGACGAGGACACCGTCTCCAGCGGCAGCGCGACGGCGACGGTGCCCTCGCCCGTGTTGAGCCGGTAGAGCCGCACACGCCAGCCATCCGAGTCCGGTGCGGTGCCCGGCACGTCGAAGGCCTCCGAGCCGCGGGCGACCGCCTCGTCGGCGGTGAGGGCGTCCAGCTTCGGCCCGTCCATCGTCGGGGAGATGGGGGTGTTCACCTGCTGCTGACCCTCGTTGTCCCAGAGCTCACCGTAGAAGCGCAGGATCGTGTGCTGGGGGACGATGAAGTCCGCCTGCGACTCGACGCTGGTCAGGTACACCGAGACGTTGTCCCGGTTGGACTCCAGGTCACTGTCCAGCTGCCGCACCAGCTCCTGACGGAACAGGGCCGCCGTTGTCACGGCGGTCAGGGCGACGGTGAGCAGCATCAGGCCCGTGATCATCACGACCAGCTTGGTGCGCAGCGAGGAACCGTGCCAGGTGCGCAGCAGCGAGTGCAGGGGGGTGACCATCACGGGCGGGGCAGGATTCAGCGCTTGTCCGCGGTGCGCAGCATGTAGCCGACGCCGCGCTTGGTGTGGATCATCCGCTCGTGGTCGCCCGCGTCGACCTTCCGGCGCAGGTACGAGATGTAGGACTCGACGATCGAGGCGTCGCCGTTGAAGTCGTACTCCCAGACGTGGTCGAGGATCTGGGCCTTCGAGAGCACGCGGTTGGGGTTCATCATCAGGTACCGCAGCAGCTTGAACTCGGTGGGGGACAGGTCCACGCTCTCCCCGGCGCGCCGGACCTCGTGGGCGTCGTCGTCCAGCTCGAGGTCGTCGACGCGCAGCACCGCGGCGTCGTCTTCGCTCGGGGCGGTGCGGCGCAGCACGGCACGGATGCGGGCGACCACCTCGTCGAGGGAGAAGGGCTTGGTCACGTAGTCGTCGCCGCCGACGGTCAGGCCGGTGATCTTGTCCTCGGTGCCGTCACGGGCCGTGAGGAAGACCACCGGGAAGTGGCGCCCCGCCGCGCGCAGGCGGCGGGTGACGTCGAATCCGTCCATGTCCGGGAGCATGACGTCGAGCACCGCGAGGTCCGGGTTGAACTCCTCTGCGGCGGCCAGCGCGCTCATGCCGTCCTCGGCCGCGGCGACCTCGAATCCGGCGAAGCGCAGGGACGTGGCAAGCAGTTCTCGGATGTTCGGTTCGTCGTCGACCACCAGCAGGCGGGCCTCGGGGTTCTGGGATTTCATGCCGCCGATTCTGACGGCCGAGTCTGGGCGTCAGCTGGGTGTTGGCTCCGTGAGGGGGTCCATGGGCCGGGCCGTGGCGCTGCGCGGCCTCGGCGACCGCTCAGCGGTGCTCGAGGCGGGAGCGGCGGATCGCCGAGAGGACGACGTGCAGGAACATCAGGGCGAAGCCGGCGGGCAGGCCGAACATCGTCAGCGCGTACAGCGGCGGCCAGGCGGTGCCCGCCGAGAAGTACGCCGTCAACAGCAGGATCAGGGCCAGCAGCGAGGCGAGCATCACCACGACGCCCAGCACGAGCACCGCGGTGAGCAGGGGCGAGCCCGCGTGCTTGCGGTCGCCGAGGGAGGTGTCAGGCATGACGACCATGGTAGGCCGGACGGGGTATCCTTCTCGGTCAGAGCTCGCTCGCCCGCGCGAGTCGCCACGCAGACACGCACGGCCAGGAACGGTCCCTCCGATGCCGCGGCAGACCCATCACGCCGCGCCGGGGCGAGGACCCCGCCGAGGCGCCGCGGCCGCCCGCCCTCGACGGGGCCGCAGACGACCACGCGGATGAGCACACACCACGACGTCGATGAAAGTGAAGGCCCATGCCAACCGGACGCATCAGGTTCTACGACTCCGCCAAGGGGTTCGGCTTCGCCCAGACGGACGACGGGGTCGATGTGCACGTGCCCTCCTCGGTGCTGCCCCACGGCGTGACCGAGCTGCGCGCCGGGACTCGCGTGGATCTCGGGGTGGCGGAGGGGCGCCGCGGCAAGCAGGCCATCTCGCTGACCGTGCTCGAGTCCGCGCCGTCGGTCGTGCGCAACAATCGGCCCAAGCCCGACCAGATGGCGGCGCTGATTGACGATCTGATCCGTTGGCTCGACCAGACGAGCAACGGACTGCGCCGCGGCCGGTACCCGCAGCGGGGGCAGGCGCAGAAAATGGCGCAGGTGCTGCGTCGCGTCGCGGACGACCTCGACGCATGAGCGGCCAGGATCTCACCTCCGCGACGGAGGGCCCCACGCCCGAGCCCGTCGCGTCCGACGTCGTGGCCCCGGCACGAGCGCGACGCCGTGCGCCGCGCAAGGACGAGGTGCTCATGGGTGCCGTCGACGAGGCTCGGGCAGGCCTGGCGGGGCTGGCGACGCCCGAGCAGATCGGCGAGCACGTGGGGGTCGTCATGGACGACGACCGGCTGGCCACCCACCGCTTCGTCTCGCATCTGCCCGGCTACCGTGGCTGGCACTGGTACGCGACGGTGGCGCGAGTGCCCCGTTCGCGGCACGTGACCGTGTGCGAGGTGGGGCTGAGCGCGGGGGAGGACTCGCTCGTGGCTCCGCCGTGGGTGCCGTACGCCGAGCGGGTCAGTCAGGCGGAGCGCGCCCGCATGCAGTCCGTGGCCGAGGGGCGCGATCCGAATCGACCCGCCCCGTCCGACGAGAACACCGAGTCCGAGGGCTCGGACGCTTCGGCGCCGGAGCAGGAGCGCAACCCAGCGGAGTGACCGTGGTCCAGGCGTGCCGACCGGAGGCGCATCGCCGGCCCGATCGCCGCGACCATCGCGAACGCGGGCGTTCGGTGCTCTCGAGTCTCGGCCACGAGCGAAGTGCCCGATCGCTGTGGGATGCGCTGTCCTAGACTTCGGCCCAAGCATCGGAGCACGGAAGGCGGATGACGGGCCATGACGGACCTGATCGACACGACGGAGATGTATCTGCGCACCATCCTCGAGCTCGAGGAGGAGGGCATCACGCCCCTGCGCGCGCGCATCGTCGAACGTCTCGAGCACTCCGGTCCCACCGTCTCGCAGACGGTCGCCCGCATGGAGCGGGACGGCCTGGTCCAGGTGGCGGCCGACCGGCACCTGGAGCTCACCGCGCGCGGGCGCGAGCTGGCCGTCGCGGTGCTGCGCAAGCATCGCTTGGCCGAGCGGCTGCTCTCCGACGTCATCGGCCTGGACTGGGCCTATGTGCACGACGAGGCGTGCCGGTGGGAACACGTGATGAGCGACAAGGTCGAGGCGCGGCTGCGCGAGCTGCTCGACGACCCCACGGTCACCCCCTACGGCACCCCGATCCCGCCGCATCCCAGCGAGCCGGGCGGCGCCGGCTGGGGTGAGCGGCTCGGGCTCGACGGACTGCCGTTGAGCGAGCTCGTCGACGGCACGGCGGAACTGCAGACGGTGCGGGTGACCAGCCTGGCCGAGGCGATCCAGACCGACCCGGTGCTCCTTGACCAGCTGTTCTCGGCCGGGATCCGCCCCGGGGCGACGATCACGGTGCGGCCGGTCGAGAACACCGAGTTCGTGCGAGTCGAGGCCGCCGGGACGGACGCGCTCGAGATCGCCCGCGAGGCCGCCGCACATGTGCGGGTCTCGACCCTGCGGTGACCCTCAGGTGAAGTCTTGGCGTCGTAGGTGCTGGAGCGTTCCGTCTCCCCGGCCTCGTCCCTAGCGTAGGGGTGTTCGTCCACCGTCACGGCGTCCGCCCGTGCACGGGTGCGCTCTGCGGTACGGGGCACATCGGTGCGGCCACGTGGCGCGCGTCGGGGCCGATCGGAGAAGACCTGTATGCGCACCCTCGTCCTCAACGCCGGTTTCGAACCCCTGTCCGTCGTCTCGGACCGGCGCGCCCTGCTGCTCGTCGCCACGGGCAAGGCCAGCGTCCTGGAAAGCGGGGCGGACCCGATGGTCAGTCCCGGCCGCACGTGGGGCCGACCGCTGGTGATCCTGCTCCACCGCTACGTGCGCGTGCCCCACGCCGATGCGACTCCCGTCTCCCGGCGGGGTGTGCTGCGCCGGGACAGCCACCGCTGTGCCTACTGCGGCGCCCACGCCACGACCGTCGACCACATCCACCCTCGCTCACGCGGCGGGGAGAACTCGTGGGAGAACCTCGTCGCCTGCTGCCTGACATGCAACGGGGCCAAGGGGGACCGTTCCCTCGACGCGATGGGCTGGACGCTGCGCGTCACCCCGGGCCGTCCCCGGGGCGCGCTCTGGCGGCTGCGGGAACTCGAACGCCCGGCGGAGGCCTGGCGCGGGTACCTCGAGCTCGCCGCCTGAGCGGGGCGCGAGCCCGGGTGCTGACCCCGCGTGGTCCGGGCACGGGGTCCTAGACTGAGTCGTTCCGTGCGCGACCGCGTGCGGGCGTGACGGGCCACGCACGGGCCCGGAGAGGTCTGGACGAGACATGAGCATGGAACGGGCCGCTATGGCCTCGATGCGTCGCATGTCCCATTCGGGACAGGCCGGCACGACGACACTCGCTCCGGGCACCGTGCGCCGCACTCTGGCGTTCGCGGACAGGTACCGAACCACGCTGGCGGGCTTCCTCTTGCTGTCGGTGGTCACGGCCGTGCTCGGGGTGGCCTCGCCCGTGCTCGCCGGCGACGTCGTGGACGCGATCACCGCAGGAGGGGAGGCCGCGCTGATCGTGCGCCTGGCCCTGCTCATCGCGGCGGTCGCACTCGTCGACGCGGTGCTGCAGGTCGTCACGAAATGGACCTCGGCGTCCCTGGGCGAACAGGTGATCTACGACCTGCGCACCCGCGTGTTCGACCACGTGCAGACGATGCCGGTCGCGTTCTTCCAACGCGCCCGCACCGGTGCGCTCGTCTCGCGGCTGAACAACGACGTGATCGGCGCCCAGTCGGCGATCTCTCGAACGCTCTCCGGGGTGGTGGCGAACCTCGTCTCGCTGCTGCTGACGCTCGCGGTGATGCTCGCGACCTCGTGGCAGATCACGCTGCTCGCCCTCGTGCTGCTGCCCCTGTTCCTCGTGCCGGCCCGCTGGGTGGGCGGCACGCTCGCGGCGCTCTCGCGGGAGCGGGCCGGGCACAACGCGGCGATGGGCGACCAAATGACCGAGCGCTTCTCGGCCCCCGGCGCGACGCTCGTGAAGCTCTGGGGCCGTCCGGCCGAGGAGTCCGCCGAGTTCGCCCGCCGCGCCGACCGGGTCCGGCGGGCGGGAGTCACGATCTCGGTGCGGCAGTCCGTGTTCACGACGCTGCTCACCCTCGTCTCGGCGCTCGCGCTGGCGGCCGTGTACGGCGTCGGCGGCCTGCAGGCGCTGGCCGGCGGGCTCGACGCGGGCGACGTCGTCACGATGGCCCTGCTGCTTACCCGCCTCTACGCCCCGTTGACGTCGCTGGCGAACGCGCGCGTGGAGATCATGACGGCGCTGGTGAGCTTCGAGCGGGTGTTCGAGGTGCTCGACCTGCGGCCTCTGATCCGCGAGCCCGAGCAGCCCACGGCCCTGCCCGCCGGTCCGCTCGAGGTGCGGCTCGAGGCCGTGCGCTTCGCCTACCCGTCCGCGAAGGAGGTCTCCCTGGCCTCCCTGGAGGAGGTCGCGGTGCTCGATGAGCGCGGCGGCGTCGAGGTGCTGCACGGCCTGGACGTCACGGTGCCGGCGGGCTCGACCGTCGCGCTGGTGGGCTCCTCAGGCGCGGGCAAGTCCACGATCGCGCACCTGCTGACCCGCCTGTACGACGTGACCTCCGGCGCGGTGCGGATCGGCGGCGTCGACGTGCGGCAGCTGAGTTTCGGCGACCTGCAGCGGGCGGTCGGGATGGTCACACAGGACGGGCACCTGTTCCACGACACCGTGCGCGCGAACCTCACGCTGGCCGCCCCCGACGCCGACGACGCGCAGATCTGGGACGCCATCGACAGGGCCCGGCTGCGCCCGGTGATCGAGGCGCTGCCCGACGGGCTGGACACGGTGGTCGGGGAGCGGGGCTACCGGCTCTCCGGCGGCGAGCGTCAGCGCATGACGATCGCCCGCATGCTGCTCGCCTCGCCGCGGGTCGTGGTGCTCGACGAGGCGACCGCCGCCCTGGACTCCACGAACGAGCGGGCCATCCAGGAGGCGCTGTCCGAGGCGTTGGCCGGGCGGACCGCCGTCGTGATCGCCCACCGACTCTCGACGGTGCGCGAGGCCGACCAGATTCTGGTCGTCGAGGACGGGCGGATCGTCGAGCGCGGCACCCACGCCGAGCTGCTGGCCTGCCAGGGCCGGTACGCGCAGCTGCACCGCACGCAGTTCGCGACAGGGACCTGACCGGGCCGGCCACGGATGCGGTGCCAGGACGCCGGGGCGAGGGCCCGCATGGACCATCGCCCCGGCGTCGGGACGGGATCGAGGATCAGTCGATCGGGCGCGGCGCCGTCACGCTCGTGGTGGGCACCCACGTGGTGCGGCCAGCGAGGCCGACTTCCGTCCAGGAGCCGACGACGCGGCCGGTGAGCGCGAACTGCGAGCCGCTGCGGCGCACGCCGATGCCGGAGTAGCTCGCATCCGGACCGGACTTCAGCGTGACGTCCCGCAGGGCCTGTGCCTCGTGCGTGAACGGGTGCTCACCGGTCAGCCAGGATCCGGACACCCACGCCAGGCGGCCGTCGTGGGCGACCTCGCGCCAGCCACGATCCACCCGCCCGGTCAGCTGCACGGTCTCGGAGGCGCCGATCACGCCGTCGCGTTCGGCGCCCCACTCGGGCGTCGTCCGGGCGTGGACGGCCATCGTCAGGCCCGCCACGCTCGGGACCACGCGCGAGTCGGTCAGATGCTGGCCGGAGATCCAGCCGGTGCGGCCACCGGGGACCGTGACCTGGTGCCAGCCGCGGCGGACCGCGCCGGTCGGGAACACCGTCTGGGAGGAGGGCACGACTGCCAGGTAGGAGGACTTCCACGAGGGGAAGGTGCGCAGGTTCACGGACATCGTGGTCCGCGCGACGTGCGGCACGTGCGGGGCGTCCACGGTCGGCGGGTCCGGCACCGGCGCCGGGGCGGGGGCCTCGTCCTGCTCGAGCGCCTCGGCCATCTGGGTGCGGATCGTCGGCAGAGCGGCGATCAGGTAGCGGCCCGGGCAGCCGGTGGCCGATGAGGTGATGTGTCCGAACACGGTGGGCAGGGTGACCTGCTGGCCGTACCGGAAGCGGGAGCTCGACCACGACGAGTCGGCGGTGGAGGTCATCACCGTCGTGCCGTTCGGGTCGATCTTGTGGCGGGCCGCGAGCCAGGTCATCACCCGGGTGATCGAGGTGCGCATGGCCGCGGGCGCCTCGGCGGTCTCGTAGTTGCCCAGCGCCGAGACGCCGATGGACTCGGTGTTCATCCCGGCGGCGTGGAAGCCCTGCACGGGGGCGTCGATCGACCCGCGGCGCCCCTCGTAGATATCGCCGTACTTGGTGACGATGAAGCTGTAGCCGATATCGCCCCAGCCGAGGACGGCCGCGTGGTAGCGGTGGATATTGCGCACCTGCTGGGCGGACTGTTCGCGCGTGTAGTCGTTGGAGCTGGCGGTGTGGTGCAGCACGAGCGCCTTCGGGGCGATGACGGTGCGGGCGTCCGTGGTGATGGACTCGTCCGCGCCCCAGGCGGAGCGGGGGATGATCGTCGGGCGCAGGGTCTGCACACTGGCGGCCGCCGCTGACGGATCGGACTGCCGGACGGTGGAGGCGGTGGCCGGAGCCGCGGACGGCGCCGAGGCCGGGGCCGGCGCGGTGCCCTCGACCGTGGTGACGGCGGCCTCACCGGAATGCACGAGAGCCAGGCGGGCGCCGGGCAGGGACGCGCCGTCCTTCGTGGTGATGCGCACCTCGACCCCGGTGGCGCCGTCGGTGACGAGCGGCTCGGTGCCCACGCGGCCGGTCTTCGAGGCCTCGGGCATGGCGTCCACGTCGAGCTGCTCCCAGTCGGACCAGCCGCCGTCCTCCTTCAGGCGCATCTGCACGCGCTCGACCCGGTCCGCGGCCGAGGCGTCCCAGGTCAGGCCGGCGAGGGTGAACTCGCGAAGGTCCTCGGCGCGGTGCTCGGCGCCCGAGACCGCGATCTGGCGGTCCCGGGCCTCGGCGACGCGCGAGGGAGCGAACTGGACCTCGCCCTCGGCGGCCACCTTCCGCTGTGTGGTGAGGGACGAGCGAGTCGACTCCGGGGCGGCGGTCGCGGCGGGCGCGGTGACCATGACGCACTGGGCGGAGATCACGACGGCAGCGGCCAGGGCACAGAGCGAACGGGGGCGTGATGACATGAGGGTGCCTTCGAGTCGGGGATGATGACGGGGACAGGTGGGCTCGAAGGGCGCGACCTCGCCGCGGGGTCTCGCGCACGGTGTGCCCCAGGCCGGAATCGAACCGACGGCCTACCCTTTAGGAGAGGGTCGCTCTATCCAACTGAGCTACTGGGGCGTCGGCGCCACGTCAGACGCCGCGGGCCAGTTTAGCCATGCTGGCGGCCTGCCTGCTCAGCCCCGTCGGGGCGGAGCCTCCTGCGCGACGGGACGGCGTCGGACCAGCAACGCGACGATGAGCACGACGATCGCGGCGAGCAGCGCCCAGCGGGCGACGGTCAGCGTCGCGGCGAGCAGGGCGCCCTCGCCGCCGGCGGCGATCGCTGACTCGATCGCGATGTTCTCGGCGACGTCCACCACGGCGAAGACCAAGCCCAGCCCCGCGGCGGCCCACTTGTGTGCGGGCGACGTCAGGCGCCAGGCCCCGACGGCGGCCGTGGACAGGGCGACGGCGATCGGGAAGATCACGCCGGCGGTCTTGTGCACCCAGTTCAGCTGGCCACGGGCCGCCTCATCCATGGCGTCGGAGAGCGTGGCGATGTGCTCGCGGCCATAGCCGAACAGCATCGAGTCCGGCATGGGCAGCCCGCCGGTCAGCTGCGTCATCTGCTGCAGCACCAGCAGGTGGTAGTAGCCGCCGACGAACAGCGTCGTGCCCAGCAGGGCGAGAATCAGCATCGACGGGTCGCCGGGGGACTGGCCGGCGGCGGCGATGTCCTCGCGCGGATTGAGGTCGCGCAGGCCGGGGCGGCGCTGGTTGGCGTTCGGGGCTCCCGGGCCGGCAGGGGAGTTCTTGCGGTGTCTGGAAGAGGGGCTCACCCCGACAACTGTGCCAGCAGGGCGGGGTCGGGTCGGACAGCAACGCTTCGGCGACCGGGTCCGCCTCATCGTCTCCGCCCCGCCTCCTAGACTGGGCGGGCCATGGATGACCTGTTCTCCGCGCTCGGACGCGCCGCCCGCCCCACCCGCACCGATGACGCCCCGCTCGATCCGGAGGCGACGCCGGACCAGTCGGCCGCGCCCCGTCCCGTCGCCGGACCGGGGGCCCTCGTCGAGGGGCTGAACCCGCAGCAGGCCGCGGCGGTCGTGCATGCGGGCTCACCGCTGCTGATCGTCGCGGGCGCCGGCTCGGGCAAGACGCGCGTGCTGACCCATCGCATCGCCCACCTGTTGGCCACGGGGCGCGCCCGGCCGCACGAGGTCCTGGCGATCACCTTCACGAACAAGGCGGCCGCAGAGATGCGCGAGCGCGTCGCGGCGCTCGTCGGGCCGGCCGCCTCCCGCATGTGGATCTCGACGTTCCACTCCTCGGCGGTGCGGATCCTGCGCAGCGAGGCCGCGTCAATCGGCTTGAAGTCCACGTTCACCATCTACGACGCGGCCGACTCGCTGCGGCTGGTCACACAGATCGCGAAGTCCCATGAACTGGACCCGAAGCGCTTCAACCCCAAGGGCATCCTGAACCGCATCAGCTCGCTCAAGAACGAGCTGACCGAGGCGGACGACTACGCGTCCACCGTCGCGTCGAACGACCCGTGGGGCCAGGCCGTCGCCGCCGTCTACACCGACTACACGGCGCGCCTGCGGCAGGCGAACGCCCTGGACTTCGACGACCTGATCGGCATGACCGTCCACATGTTCGAGGCGTTCCCGGCCGTGCTGGACAACTACCGCCGCCGCTTCCGCCACGTGCTCGTCGACGAGTACCAGGACACCAACCACGCCCAGTACCGGCTGATCCGTCTGCTCGCCGGCCCGGCCGGCACACCCGAGGGTGTCGAGACCGGCGGCGGTGAACTGACCGTGGTGGGCGACTCGGACCAGTCGATCTACGCGTTCCGTGGCGCGGACATCCGGAACATCGTCGAGTTCGAGCAGGACTTCGACGACGCCGCCACGATCAAACTCGAGCAGAACTACCGCTCGAGCCAGACCATCCTCGACGCGGCGAACGCCGTCATCGAGAAGAACCCGGACCGCCGGCCGAAGAGCCTGTGGACCGCCGAGGGGGCGGGCGCGAAGATCGTCGGCTACGCCGCCGAGAACGAGTCTGCCGAGGCCGAGTGGATCTCCTCGACGATCGACCGGCTGCAGGACGAGCACGGGATCCGTCCGAAGGACGTCGCGGTGTTCTACCGCACCAATGCGCAGTCCCGCTCGCTCGAGGAACGGCTGGTCACCCGCGGCATCCCGTACCGCGTGATCGGCGGCACCCGGTTCTATGACCGCAAGGAGATCAAGGACGCCCTCGCGTATCTGCGGGTGATCGTCAACCCGGACGACGACGTGAACCTGCGGCGCATCCTCAACGAGCCCAAGCGCGGCATCGGGGACCGGGCCGAGGGGGCCGTCGCGGCCTGGGCCGAGCGGAACCGGCAGCCGTTCTTCGACGCGCTGCGGGACGCGGAGAACGCGCCGGGCATCGCCGCCCGCTCGCTCAAGGCGGTGCGCGGCTTCGTTCAGATGATCGACGACCTCACGCAGCTGGCGGAGGGTTCCGGCCCGGCCACCGTGCTCGAGGCCGTGCTCGAGCAGTCCGGCATGCTCGCCGCCCTGCGCGAGTCCGAGGACCTGCAGGACGAGTCCCGCGCGGACAACCTCGGTGAGCTCGTGGCCGTCGTGCGGGCGTTCGAGAAGGAGAATCCCGAGGGCGGGCTGCTGGAGTTCCTCGAGCAGGTCGCACTGGTCGCCGACGCAGACCAGCTGCCGTCGGCGCCCGACGTCGAGGGGGAACAGCTCGCCGCAGACCAGGGCGAGGTGACGCTCATGACGCTGCACACCGCCAAGGGCCTGGAGTTCCCCGTCGTGTTCCTCACCGGCATGGAGCACGGGGTGTTCCCGCATTCACGGTCGATGACCGACGAGAAGGAGCTCGCGGAGGAGCGGCGCCTGGCCTACGTCGGGCTCACTCGCGCCCGGCAACGGCTCTACGTGACGCGCGCCGAGGCCCGCTCGCTGTGGGGCCAGTATCAGTACAACCCGCCCAGCCAGTTCCTCGCGGAGATCCCCTCCGCGCTGATCGACTGGGAGCGGGAGGGTTCTGCCGGCCCGCGCGCCGGGGCCGCCGAGTTCGGCTCGATCTCCACTCTCGGCGGGGCCGGGACCGCGCGTTACGCGGCCCGCTTCGACCGCGGCGGCTCCGACACCGCGCCGCGCCGTCCGCAGCGACTGACCCGGGGTGAGGAGGCCCGCGATCTGACGGTGCCCGCGCAGCCGGTGCGCGGCGCGGCGCCCAAGCGCGTGAGCGAGCGGGAGATCATCTCCCTGGCCGTCGGCGATCGGGTTTCGCACGGCACGTTCGGCACCGGCACGGTCGCCGCCGTCTCGGGGGCCGGGGACAAGACCGTGGCCACCGTCGTCTTCGACGAGACCGGCGCTCAGAAGCGGCTGCTGCTGCGCTACGCCCCCCTGGAGAAACTGGACTGACGATCCTGGCCGCGGCCCTCCGGAACCGCATGCCCGGGTGGTCTAGAGTGACCGGTGGAGCGCCGTCGCTCTCCGTCGTGCCGTGCCCTGGGCCGGACGCGAACGAGGGCGGGGCGTCAGCGCCGGCGCACGCCTTCGGGCGGTGCCGGAAGAACCTGTCTTCGACCGAGAAGGACATACCACCGTGGACCTGTACGAGTACCAGGCGCGCGATCTGTTCGAGAAGCACGGCGTGCCCGTGCTGGCCGGCATCGTGGCGCAGACCCCGGAAGAGGCCAAGGCGGCCGCTGAGAAGATCGGCGGCGTGACCGTCGTCAAGGCGCAGGTGAAGGTCGGCGGCCGCGGCAAGGCCGGCGGCGTCAAGGTCGCCAAGACCGCCGACGAGGCCTATGAGCACGCCAAGGCGATCCTGGGCATGGACATCAAGGGCCACACCGTGCACCAGGTGATGATCGCCCAGGGCGCCGACATCGCCGAGGAGTACTACTTCTCCGTGCTGCTGGACCGCGCCAACCGCACCTACCTGGCCATGTGCTCCGTCGAGGGCGGCATGGAGATCGAGCAGCTCGCCGTCGAGCGCCCCGAGGCCCTGGCCAAGGTGCCGGTCTCCGCGCTGACCGGCATCGACGCCGAGACCGCGAAGAAGATCGTCGCCGAGGCGAACTTCCCGGCCGAGCTGCAGGACGAGGTCGCCGCCGTCATCCAGAAGCTGTGGACCGTCTTCGAGAAGGAGGACGCCACCCTCGTCGAGGTGAACCCGCTGGTGAAGACCGGCGACGGCCAGATCCTCGCGCTCGACGGCAAGGTCTCCCTCGATGCCAACGCCGACTTCCGTCAGGAGGGGCACGCCGCCCTGGTCGACGAGCGCACCGAGGACCCGCTCGAGGCGAAGGCCAAGGAGAACGACCTCAACTACGTGAAGCTCGACGGTGAAGTCGGCGTCATCGGCAACGGCGCGGGCCTGGTCATGTCCACGCTCGACGTGGTCGCCTACGCCGGGGAGAAGCACGGCAACGTGAAGCCGGCGAACTTCCTGGACATCGGCGGCGGCGCCAATGCCGAGGTCATGGCCAACGGCCTGGACGTCATCCTGGGCGACGAGCAGGTCAAGTCCGTGTTCGTGAACGTCTTCGGCGGCATCACCTCCTGCGACGCCGTCGCCAACGGCATCGTGAAGGCCCTCGAGATCCTGGGCGACGCCGCGACGAAGCCGCTGGTCGTGCGCCTGGACGGCAACTCCGTCGAGGAGGGCCGCCGCATCCTGGCCGAGGCGAACCACCCGCTCGTGACCGTGGCCGCGACGATGGACGAGGGCGCCGACAAGGCCGCCGAACTCGCCCACTCCGCGAACTGATCCGTCCGCTCAAGGCTGTAAGGAACCAGACATGTCTATCTACCTGAACAAGGACTCCAAGGTCATCGTCCAGGGCATCACCGGCGGCGAGGGCACGAAGCACACCCGCCTGATGCTCAAGGCCGGCACCAACATCGTCGGCGGCGTGAACGCCCGCAAGGCCGGCACCACCGTGTCCCACGAGGACAAGGACGGCAACGCGCTCGAGCTGCCCGTGTTCGGCTCGGTCTCCGAGGCGATGGAGAAGACCGGCGCGGACGTCTCCGTGGCCTTCGTGCCGCCGAAGTTCGCCAAGGACGCCGCGATCGAGGCCATTGAGGCCGAGATCCCGCTGCTGGTGGTCATCACCGAGGGCATCCCGGTGCAGGACTCGGCCGAGTTCTTCGCGCTGTCCCAGTCGAAGACCGGCGCCGACGGCAAGCCGAAGACCCGCATCATCGGCCCGAACTGCCCCGGCATCATCACTCCGGAGCAGGCCCTGGCGGGCATCACCCCGGCGTCGATCACCGGGTCCGGCCCGATCGGGCTGGTCTCCAAGTCCGGCACGCTGACGTACCAGATGATGTACGAGCTGAACGATTTCGGTTTCTCGACCGCGATCGGCATCGGTGGCGACCCGGTCATCGGCACCACCCACATCGACGCCCTCGAGGCGTTCGAGGCGGACCCGGAGACCAAGGCCATCGTGATGATCGGTGAGATCGGCGGCGACGCTGAGGAGCGCGCGGCCGAGTTCATCAAGGCCAACGTCACCAAGCCGGTCGTCGGCTACGTGGCCGGCTTCACCGCCCCGGAGGGCAAGACCATGGGCCACGCCGGCGCCATCGTCTCCGGCTCCTCCGGCACGGCGCAGGCCAAGAAGGAGGCCCTCGAGGCCGCGGGCGTGAAGGTCGGCAAGACCCCGTCCGAGACCGCGCGACTGATGCGCGAGATCCTCGAGAACCAGGGCTGAGGCGCCACCCGGGCCTCGCGTCCGGGTGCGCTACGACGGCGGCGGCCCCGACCCACCCGTGGTGGGTCGGGGCCGCCGCCGTCGTGATGGGTTCTGTGGGCGGCCGGCCCCCGCCGGTGGCGGGGGCGTCAGCGTGGGGTCACTGCTGCGAGGACACCCAGCCGCCGGTGCTCGGGTTGTTCGAGCGGACGAGGCCGGTGAAGGCGTTCTCGGTGGTGAACGTGCCGAAGGAGCCGGGCTGGCTGCCCAACTGGGCGGCCGTGCCGCCGGCGTAGTAGTTCGAGAACCAGTGCAGCGTGGACGGAACGCAGTAGTTCGTGCGGACCGGGAAGCTGCCGCTCAGGGCGGTGCCGGCCCAGCTCTGCGGGCGCGTGCCGGTGGCGGTCTGGTCGGGCACGGTCGCCTGCGTGGTCTCGCCCTTCCAAGTGAAGGTGAACACGTCGTACTGCTGGGTACGGCCGGTTGTGGGGTTGTTCATGGTGACGGTGCGGCGGGTGGGGGCCGTCCAGTTTGCCCCGGTGCCGTTCGTGAACGTGAAGGCCCGAGCGGTGTCGACCATGCCCGTTGGGTAGGCGATGACAAACTGCACGGGCTCGGCAAGGGTCGCCATGGTGGTCGGGGACATGCCCGATCCGTCGGTGCGCGGCTGGTCCACGATGCTGAACCCGAGCGGTGAGGTGCCGTGCGCCTTCTGGTTGGACACGGTCAGGCTAGTCAGATAACCGCCGTACTGACCCAGTGCGGAGTTGTAGCAATAGCCGTTGTAGGGACCGCTCAGATTCCAGTTGTGGTCCGTGTACACGGATCCGCGGAAGCGGTACGCGACGGTCTCGTCGATGACCGGCTCAGTGGCGGCCATGGCCGGGGCGGCAGTGGCCGCGGCGACGGCCGGAACGGACCAGGCGATGCCCTGGGTGACGGTGCGGCGTGATGTGGTCACGGTGATAACTCCCTCAGGTCCAGATCGGTGTGGTGCGCATGCCGGGGGCGTCGTCCAGGAAAAGACCCCGTGGTGGGGCGGCACGCATGTGGACCATAGGCAAAATGGACGCCCCGCTTCCATACGCGAGTCACGTATCGGCCAAAGTTTTATCGAACCCAAAGGTGGGCACATTGAGGCCACAGCGGGTCACGCGCCAGGGCCCCGACGAGCGCTGCTCGTCGGGGCCCTGGCACGAGGGGCCGCGGCGCCGCGGTCAGTTGGCGTAGTTGTCGTAATCCACCCAGCCGATGGAGCCGAGCGTGCCGTTGTAGCCGTTCTCGGTGGTGAACGTGCCGGTGTTGTTCAGGTCGTCTGAGCCGCCGGCGTAGTAGTTGGCGTAGTAGTAGCGCTGGTTCTCGACTGCCATGCAGCAGTCGGTGTTCACCGTGAAATCACCGGCGAGTCGCGTGCCGTCCCAGGCCGGGGCGCGATTCACGCCGTCGAAGGTGACGGTCGGCTGGGTGTGGTTGCCCTGCCAGGTGAAGGTGAACACGTCGTAGGTCCACGTCGTGCCGTCCGGGTTCGTCATCGTCTGCTGGCGCACGGTGGGGCCGGACCAGTCGCTGCCGCCCTCGGAGAAGGTGAAGCCGTTGTTGGCCGCGGTGGTGTCCACCATGCCGGCGGGGTAGGCGACGACGAACTGCAGGGGCTCGGCCAGGGTGGCGACGGTCTTGGGGGAGAGCTCCCCGGAGCCGTCGGTCATGCCGAGCTCTTCGATGGCGAAACCGTGCGGCGAGTTGTCGAAGTTGCCGAGGTTGGAGACGTGGAGGGCGGTGAGCGTGGAACCGCTGTTGCCGTAGGTGTCGGTGTAGCAGGCGACACCGCTGTTGTAGACCTCGCCGTACACCTGGGTGGTCGCGCCGTAGCAGAGCGCCTGCGGCTGGGTGGTGGCGGCCATGGCGGGGGCGGCGGTGGCGACGGCGACGGCCGGGGCAGACCAGGCGATGCCCTGGGTGACGGTGCGGCGTGAGGTGGTCATGATCGGTAACTCCCTGTGTTGAGGTCGGTGTGCGGCGTAGGCCGTGAAGCGCCCCGCGGCCGGCCCTGGAGGGGCGGCGACGAGTGCGTTCGATGAGCTACCGTAGGAATAACGGACGTACCGTTTCAATAAGAAGAGGCCCTGAGGGGCAAAGTCATACCAAAGCCATAGCGAGACACGGAGTGTTCACAGTGAAGAGAGGAGGTGAGCGCGGTGGCGCGACGCAGCAGGGTTTGCCGGATCGAGAAATGGGGGCAGAACGCACAGGACCCCCGCCTGAGCGTGCGCTCAAGCAGGGGTCCTGTGGTGCGGATAGGGTCCGCTGGAGATCAGCGCTGACCCAGGGTGATCCAGCTCTCCGGGTTGTCCGGGTAGTTGGAGTCGATCGGGAAGTCGATGTCTCCGGTGTAGCCGGTCTCGGTCGTGAAGGAGCCGGTCTGCGTCCAGTCGCCCTGGTAGCCACCGGCGAAGAAGCCGGTTCGCAGGTCCAGGGTGCCGTCGGGGTTGACGCAGTAGTTCGGATCGATCTTCATGTCGTTGGTCGTCAAGCGCAACGTGGAGCCGTCGAAGGTGTCGCCCGAGCCGGGGGCCCCCGTCGGCTGGGTGAGGCTACCCTGGTAGCGGTACACGAAGACGTAGTAGTCCTCGGTGACGCCGGTGATGGGGTTCGTCATGGTCACGGTGTCGACCACCTCCGGCGGGGCGTAGTTGCCCTCGACGATGCGGAACGCGGTCGTCGGGTCAACCTGGTCCAGGAAAAGGCCGGCCGGAAGAGCGAACACCAGGTCCAGAGGCCCCTCCACCGTGGCCATGGTGGCGGGAGACTCGGCGCCGGCCATCTCGTAGATGCCGAAGCCGTCGTTGGCGCCCGAGAACGGATCCAGGGTGCCGAGGTCGATCCGGGACACGCCGCAACCGCTGGTGGCGAGGCCTGCCTGGCCGCCCACAGCGACCTGGTAGCTGTACAGCGGGTCAGCCGGCGTGGTCGCGGCCATGGCCGGGGCGGCCGAGGCGGCGGCGACGGCGGGGACGGACCAGGCGAGGCCCTGGGTCACGGCGCGGCGCGACGTTGTGTTCTTGGTCGTCTCGGTCATGAGATCTCCTTGTGTGTTGGTGCGACGACGTTGGATCGCCGGGAGGCGAAGCGGTCATGTGTCGTCATGCACATGACGGATCGCCCTCGTGGTCACGCCGGGTGGCGCGCCGTCGTCCAGACTAGAACAGCTGTGTAGAAGCTGACTAGTTGATTGATTGAATTTCTGAGATGTTCACGTGATTGTGATGGGCGCAAGGCCGTCGAGCGCGGAGCGGTCCGCACCCGGCGGCCTTCCCGCACGCGTCACGTCAGCGGGCGCGGTACGGCTTCGTGCCGTCGTCGCCGCAGGCGTCCACGTTGTTCGGATCCATCCACAGCGTGATCTGGACCGGATCCACCGTGATCGACGGATCGGAGAAGTCGTCGTTGAGGAAAGCCACGTTGATGGACTCGATCCACGTCTCGGACAGCGAGCCCGCCGGGCCGCCGGCGTTCCAGCTGAGCTCGACGGCGCCCGGGGCGCCACCGGTGGCGTAGTACACGTCCTGGTAGGAGCCGTCGGAGCCCAGGACCACCGAGTCCCACTGCAGGTCGCCCTCGAGGATCGTGCCGGAGCCCTCGCCGTTGTACGGGTCCTCCGGCGCGACGGCCTCCATGCGGTCGATGTCCCGGATGACCATCGAGCCGCCGTTCAGCGAGAAGCGGGGATCGTAGGCGAACTCACCCTCCGGCACGATGCGGAAGCCCGAGTAGTCGCGGCCGGCGGGGCGCTCCACCACCAGCTGGTTGCCGCTCACGCTGAGGGTGGTCTCCACCTGGTCGCGGTTCGCGTCGAACGAGCCCATGTTCTCCACCTGGAACCACACCTCGCCGATGCCCGGGAACGTCACCGGCACGCGCAGCCAGCCGGCCGTGCTGGCGGGCTCGGCGCGTGACCAATCCAAGGTGGAGGTCACGGCCTGGCAGCCGGACGGGTAGACGGTGGAGTTCGCGAAGGCCGGGGCGGCGGTGGCCGCGGCGACGGCCGGGACGGACCAGGCGAGGCCCTGTGCGACGGTGCGGCGGGACGGGCCCGCGGTGACGTTCTGAGTCATGGTGATGCTCCTTCAGGCGGAAGACGTGCGTCGGCCCGCGCCGGCACGAGTGACGGTGGTGCTTGGCGAGAGGAGGGTGTGCGCGACCTCCCCCAACAGCACATGATGGTAACAGTCTTCCATAGGGTTTTGACAGGAGGTGCTTCAGCTCACGTCGGCGCCGAAGAGCCGCCCGAGGGCGAAGGTGACCGCCGCCGCCCCGAAGCCGATGGCCAGCTGGCGCAGCCCGCGCGAGAGCGGCGAGGCCCCCGAGAGCAGCCCCACCACGCCGCCGGTGAACATCAGTGCCGCCCCCACCAGCGCGAGCGCCGGCACCAGGGCCCACAGGCCCGACAAGCCGACCAGGAACGGCAGGATCGGCACGACCGCGCCCGCGGCGAAGAAGCAGAAACTCGACAGCGCGGCCGTCCACGCCGAACCGATCTCGGCGTAGTCCTCGGAGTGGTCGACCGGGCCCTGTGAGCCGTCCGGCCGCGCGGAGAACTGCGGTTTGCAGTCGCAGTCCAGGTATCCCAGCCGCTCCATCGCCCGGTGGCGAGCGTCCTCCGGTTCCATGCCGCGAGCCAGGTACACCAGCTCGAGCTCGTTCGCGTCGATGTCCAGATGCTCGGCGGCCTCGAGCGTCACCTGCGTCGGGGACGAGGCCTCGAGCAGCTCTCGCTGGGATCGCACCGAGACGTACTCGCCCGCCGCCATGGACAGGGCCCCGGCCAGCAGACCCGCGATGCCGGTGAACAGCACCACCGACGGCGCCACGCCCGTCGCCCCGATGCCCATCACCAGCGCCAGGTTCGAGACGAGCCCGTCGTTCATGCCGAACACGGCCGCACGGAAGTTCCCCGCCAGCTGTTCACGGCCGCGTGCGGCCAGGCCGCGTACGACCTCCTCGTGGATCGCCTCATCAGCGACCATGCCCTCCGGGACGTCCGAGTCCTTCGCGTAGGGGCTGTCCGACTCGGCCCGCTGGGCCAGTGCCAGCACGAACACCGAGCCGAAGACGCGGGCCAGCCAGCGCAGCAGCATCCGGTGCAGCGACGGGCGCGGCAGATTCCGGGACCGCTCGTCGCCGAGCAGGCGGCGCCAGTGCATCTCGTGCCGACGCTCGGCGTCGGCCAGGCCGAGCAGGATCTGCCGCTCCGCGCCCGAGCGGCGGGCGGCGATCTGCCGGTAGACCTCGCCCTCGGCGATCTCGTCGGCCAGGTAGCGGCGCCAGCGGCGCACCTGCTCCGGCGTGGGGCCCGGGTGTGTGGACGAGGCGGGACGGGACGTCACGAGACTCCTGCGAACGAGACGGGGCCCGTGCGGGGCGCCGCGCGGGACGGGGGTCAGTCTAGTCGGCGGGGTGTCGTGGAGCCGATGCGGCAGAGTCCAATATGAACCGTGGAGGTAAACGAGGGTTGTCTACTGTGCAATTCGGAGTGACGATGGACACTGCCCGTCCGGTGGGGCTGGCACATCGACGCGACGGGGGAGAGGAGACGCCCATGAAGGCCCTGCCCATCGAGCCGGCCGCCGCCGACCCGCAGATCGGCCGGCGCCTGCGGGCCCTGCGCGAGCGCCGTCGCGTCACGATTTCCCAGCTCGCCGAGGCGACCGGCGTCTCGAAGGGCTTCCTCTCGCGGCTGGAGCGCGATCTCACCAGCCCGTCGGTGGCGACCCTCATCAGCCTCTGCCAGGTGCTCGGCGTGAGCCCCGGGCAGATCCTCGACGCCCCCGACGTCACCGTCATCGGCTGGGACGACGCGCCCAGCGTGAACCTCGGTGGCGAGGGCATCGCCGAACGGCTCGTCACCCCGCGCGGGCGCCGCGATCTGCAGATCATCCGCGCCGAGATCGCCCCGCACGGCCGCGGTGAGCCAGAGCTGTACACCGTGGACTGCGCCGTCGAAGCCGTCCACGTCGTCACCGGCCGCCTCGAGCTGCACACCGCCGGCGGCGTCCACGCCCTCGGCCCCGCGGACACCGTCACCTTCGCTGGCGACGAGCCCCACACCTGGGCCAACCCCGGCGACCAGACCACCGTCGTGCTCTGGACCCTCGCCGGCGGCACCTGAGCCCTCACCCCCCAGCCCACCCACACTCAGGAGGCAACAGATGCTGAACATCCCTCGCGTCGAGGAGAACGGCCATATCGGCCCCGTGAACTCCGCGCTCGTGCCCCGCTACGGCGGCGCCCCCACCTACGCCCTGCTGCCGCGCCTCGACGAGGTCGCCGCGACCGGTGGCACCGCGGACATCAAGGTCATCGGTGTCCCCTTCGACGCCGGCGTCTCCTACCGCCCCGGCGCCCGCTTCGGCTCCGGCCACGTCCGCCAGTCCTCGCGCCTGCTGCGCCCCTACAACCCTGCCACCGACACCTCCCCGTTCGCGCAGGCGCAGGTCGTCGACGCCGGCGACATGGCCGTCAACCCGTTCAACCTCAACGAGGCCATCGAGATGGTCCAGCAGGACGCCATGGACCTCACCGAGGACGGCGCCTCCCTGATGACGATCGGCGGCGACCACACCATCGCCCTGCCGCTGCTGCGCGCCGCCACGGCTCGCGCCGGCGAACCCGTCGCACTGCTGCACTTCGACGCCCACCTGGACACCTGGGACACCTACTTCGGCGCCGAGTACACCCACGGCACCCCGTTCCGCCGCGCCGTCGAGGAAGGCCTCCTCGACACCGAGGCGATCTGCCACGTCGGCACCCGCGGCCCCCTGTATGGCAAGAAGGACCTCGACGAGGACCACCGCATGGGCTTCGGCATCGTCACCAGCTCCGACGTGTTCCGCCAGGGCGTCGACGAGATCGTCGACCGGCTGCGCCAGCGCATCGGGAACCGCCCGCTGTACATCTCGGTGGACATCGACGTGCTCGACCCGGCCCATGCGCCGGGCACCGGCACCCCCGAGGCTGGCGGCCTGACCAGCCGCGAGCTGCTGGAGATCCTGCGCGGACTGCGCGGCATGAACCTTGTCGGCGCGGACCTCGTCGAGGTCGCCCCGGCCTACGACCACGCCGAGCTGACCGGCGTCGCCGCCTCCCACGTCGCCTACGACTTGATCACCCTGATGGCCGACCTGCGGGCCCAACGCGCCCAGGCCGAGAGCTGAGGAGCCCACCATGAGCACCGAGAACCTCGAGAAGACCGCCGACGCCGCCGGCCCGGGAGCTGAGCCCGCCGCGACCACCCGCAACGGCGGCGACCTGGCCGTCGAGACCCTCTACGGGCTCGGCGCCCGCACCGTGTTCGGCATCCCCGGCCAGCACGCACTGGGCCTGTTCGACGCCCTCAACCGTTCCCCGCTGGAATTCGTCTCCAACCGGGTCGAGAACAACGCCGCGTTCGCCGCCGACGGCTACTCCCGCGCCACCGGCGAGGTCGGAGTGCTGTTCCTCTCCACCGGCCCGGGTGCCCTCACCTCGCTGGCCGGCCTGCAGGAGGCCTACGCGAGCGCCGTGCCGATGGTCGTCATCGCCTCTCAGATCCCGCTCTCCGGGCTCGGCGCCCGCCGCAAGGGCATGATCCACCAGCTCGACGATCAGAAGGCCTCCGCGCGGAACGTCACGAAGGCCCAGCACACCGTGCACCATGCCTCCGGCATCCCCTCGGCCATCCAGGACGCGTGGGCCGAGGCGATCACCGTGCCGCAGGGCCCCGTCTGGGTTGAGATTCCGCAGGATGTGCTGCTCGGGGAGGTGCAGGTGCCGCCGGTCAAGGACGCGCTCGCAGTGGCCTACGACCACCCTCCCCGGGCCGAGCTGATCGACCAGTCCGTGCGGTGGATCCGCGATGCGCAGCGCGTGGCCATCGTGGCCGGCGGCGGTGTGCGTCGCTCGGGCGAGACCGCCACGCGCATGCTGCGTGAGGTGGCCGAGCACCTGCAGGCCCCCGTCGTCTGCTCGCCCGGCGGCAACACCGCACTGCCCTGGGACCACCCGCTCTCCCTCGGGTCCTGGGTGGAGGACCGTTACGTCACCGAGCTGCTCCAGGACGCCGAGGTGCTGCTCGTCGTCGGCTCATCCCTGGGCGAGGTCACCTCGAACTACTTCACGCTGGAGCCGCGCGGGCGCTTGATCCAGATCGACGCCGAGCCGCGCGTGCTCGAGACCAACCATCCGACGCTAGGCATCCGAGCGGACGCCGGAGCCGCCCTGACCGCACTCGCCGCGGGGCTGCGCGGCCAGGCGCTCGAGCTCGATCCGACGGGCAGAGGCCTGACCGTCCTGGGCACCGCGCCGCTGGACGCCTCGCTGGCCGTGCCGGCCGTCGCCGAGTCGGAGGCACGCTGGCACGGACGGACCGCCGCGGACACCGTGGCCGAGGTGAACGCCCGGGTGGCCGCGCGGCTCGACGCGCAGGACCTGGCCGTCGAGCGCCGATTCATGGCGGACATCCGCGAGGCCGTGCCCGCTGACATGCAGACCTACTGGGACATGACGATCGCCGCCTACTGGGGCTGGAACTGCTGGGACGCGAAAGACGGCCAGTTCCACTCGGCTCAGGGCGCCGGCGGACTCGGCTACGGGTTCCCGGCCGCCGTGGGTGGCGCCCTGGGCCTGGCCGCGCAGGGGCGGACGGGGCGCGACAAGCGCGTTCTGGCCGTCGCCGGGGACGGGTCCGCGATGTACTCGCTCGCCGAGCTGGCCGCCGCGAAACAGCACGACGCCGCGGTGACCTGGCTGATCATCGACGACGGCGGCTACGGGATCCTTCGAGAGTACATGGAGGGCGCCTTCGGCCAGGCGACGGCCACCGAGCTGGACCGGCCGGACTTCCAGCGGCTCGCCGAGTCGTTCGGCGTCCCCGCCGAAACCGTGGGCGTGGAGGACGTGGCCGAGGCGCTGCGGCGCGGCTTCGAGGCCGAAGGGCCGAACGTCGTGGTGGTGCAGACGAAGCTCGCGATGTGGGCGCCCAGCCACCTGGGGCTCGCGCCGCAGGTGTGAACGGGCCAGGGCTCTGGGCCTGGTTGCTCAGGGCTCAGGGCTCAGGGCGCAGAGGCCGCGGCTCAGAGCCGGGTTGCTCAGGGCTGGGCGGGCGGCGTCTGCTCCTCGTCGCGCTCGGGGTGTGAGCCGAACAAGAAGTGCCGACCCGAGACCTGCTCCACCTCGACCCGCACGTAGAAGTCCTTGACCGAGGGCACCCACGGGGCGATCCCCAGCGATTCGGCCTCGGCGATCTCGTCGCTGGACTCAAGGCGGCGGGCGGTGCCCCGGGCGATCACGGACCACGCCTGGTCGGAGAGGATCCCGTCGGCCTGCACCACGACGGCCGGGTTCACGGTCAGCCCGGCCAGCTTCGAGCCCGGGGCCGTGCGGAAGTACAGGGCGCCCTCGTGCGCGGCGATGTTCACCGGCACGATGTCCGGCTGCCCGCCGACGGCCAGCCCCAGCCGGGCGTGATGGGTGTGCTCGAGCAGGCGCCAGCACTGGTCCTCGTCGAGCACGAGCGCCGCCTCGCCGTCGGGGTGCGGGAACATCGACGGGCCGGACGGGGTGGTCGCGGCAGACGGGACGGTCGCGCCGGACGGGGCGGCGGAGCGCATCATGCCAGGGGCGCGGGTGGTCGGTGAGTCGGTCATGGCGGGGCCTCCTGAGTGATGGGTGACGTGAATCTCACCCTATCGGGGTCGGCGCTCGTGCTGGCCCGTGCTCGTGCTGGCCCGTGCTGACCGGTGGGTTCAGCGGCGAGCGGCCACGATCTGCCGGGCGATCGTCTCGACCGTCGGCGCCGAACGACCCGGGGCCAGCCCAACGTAGTGCGGAGCTCGGTGG
Organism: Micrococcus cohnii; assembly: GCF_014205175.1. Classification (NCBI taxonomy): domain Bacteria; kingdom Bacillati; phylum Actinomycetota; class Actinomycetes; order Micrococcales; family Micrococcaceae; genus Micrococcus; species Micrococcus cohnii. Next base: position 62,572 of record NZ_JACHNA010000001.1, read on the forward strand.
GGCGCCGCGGTGGTGTCGCCCGTCCGGCCGCCGAGCGGGATGTACCGTCCGCCGGCCCGGGTCAGGATCAGCTGCGCGGCGGCCACATCCCACGGATTCGTGTCCACGCCGAGTACGACGTCGGCCCAGCCGGCCGCCGCGTGGCACAGCTCGAGAGCACCGGAGACGACCCGTCGGACCGTCGCATAGGTCGTCACCAGCCGGCCGAAGCGGTCGAGCGCGGCGGTTCCCTCATGCGCCACGGCCTCTGCGGCCGGGTACGAGGTGACGACGTTCAGGTGTCGCTCGTCCGTGCTCGGTCGTGGTCGGGCGATCTCGTGGAGGGGGCGGTCACCGAGCCAGGCGCCCGTGTCGTCGGCCGAGAACTCCAGGCCGTTGGCCGGGTCGAGCACCACTGCGGCGACGACCTCGCCGTCGACCTCCGCGGCGATTGAGACCGAGAACATCGCGAAGCCATGGGAGAAGTTCGAGGTGCCGTCGATCGGGTCGACGATCCACAGCACGCGGGAGGCGCCCTGGGGCGATGACGCGCCGGTCTCCTCGCCGAGCACGCTTGAGCCGGGGACGGCGGCCGTCACCATCTCGATGAGCGCGCGTTCGGTGGCGGTGTCGTGGATGGTGACGAGGTCGTGTCGGCTGGTCTTGGCCTCGGAGGCGGCGCCGGAGGTGCGGAACGCCTCAGCCAGGGCCGGGGCGACGGCGCGGGCGGCGTCGAGGGCGATGCGGCGCAGTCGGCCCGGGCTCGGTGCGATCTCCAGGCTCGGCCCGAGCCCCGAGCCCGGTCCGCCTCCCGGCGCTGTGGTGCCCGGCGTGGTGCGAGGGGCGGTCCCGTGGGCGACGGTGGAGTCGTGCGCGGCGGCGGAGTCGTGCGCGGGTGGACGATGCGTGTCGGCCATGCGGTCAGCGTAGCGGCGCTCGGCGGCGCTCTGGCCCCCTGACGCCCTACGTCCGGGTTGACTTATGACCCCCGGGAACCCTGGAGGGCGTCACAACTCAACCCGGAAGGCGGCGGCCGGGGAGGAGGGGAGCGCCGCCTGCCCCGCGCGCCCTGACGCGCGTCACGCTCAGTCCGACAGCGCCGGGTAGTCGGTGTATCCGGTGGCCCCGCCGACGTAGAAGGTCGTCGGGTCCGGCTCGTTCTCGGCCGCGCCCTCTCGCCAACGCCGGGCCAGGTCCGGGTTCGCGATGACCGGCCGACCGACGCCCACCGCCTCGGCCAGTCCGTCCGCGACGAGGTGCGCTGAGTCCTCGCGGGTCGTGGGCACGGCGAAGCTCGAGTTGGCGATCAGAGGGGCCCCGGTCGTACGGCGGATCGACTGGACGATCTCGTCGGCGGGGTCGATGTGCAGCACGTCCACGTGGGACAGCGGCAGGTCCGCCACGGCATCGGCCCACGCGGCGTAGACGGCCGCGGCCTCATCCCGGTCCGGCTCCTCGGCGCCCTGCACATTGTGCTGCGGGGACAGGCGGATGCCGGTGCGCTCGGGGCCGACGGCCTCGGCGACGGTGCGCGTCACCTCGCTTGCGAAGCGGGCCCGGTTCTCGGGCGTGCCGCCGTAGCGGTCGGTGCGGTGGTTCGACGACGGCGCGAAGAACTGCTGCAGCAGGTAGCCGTTGGCGCCGTGGATCTGCACCGCGTCGAAGCCGGCCTCGACCGCACGGCGGGCCGCGTCGGCGAACTGCTGCACGACCTCGCCGATCTCCTGCTCGCTCAGCTCGTGCGGCACGGGGGCGTCGACCTTGCCTTCGGCGATGCGCACCGGCTGCGGTGCCGCCACCGGGCTGGCGCCCACGACGCGCCCGGTGCCCGTGATTTCGGGGTGGGAGATGCGCCCGCCGTGCATGATCTGCAGGGCGATCGTCCCGCCCTCGGCGTGCACGGCGTCGGTGACGCGGCGCCACCCGGCGACGTGCTCGGCCGTCTCGATGCCCGGCTGCCCGTACCAGGTGCGTCCTTCGCGGACCGGCCACGTGCCCTCGGTGACGATCATGCCGGTGTCCGCGCGCTGGCGGTAGTACTCGACCATGAGGTCGTTGGGGGTGCCGTCCTGCTCGGCCCGCAGTCGGGTCAGCGGCGCCATGATGACGCGGTTCGCCGCCTGAACCGCACCGAAGCGGACAGGAGTGAACAGGGGGTCGGTCGTGTTCTCGGGGGTCTCGGTGCTCATGGCGGGTCTCCGTTCTCCGGCGGTCTCCGGGCGTCTGAGGCGGTCTCGGGCGGCGTCGTGTGCTCAGGGTGAGACGGCGCGTTCTCGAGCAGGGGCAACCGGAGGCAGACCGCGGCTATTCCACGGATCGGACGAGGCCTCCGACGACGCGCCGGAGCCGCGGGTGCGAGAGGATGGCAGGACGCACCCGCAGTCGTCGCCTGGGAGGCCCGCATGAGCACCGCCGATCACGAGTCCGTCACCGCGCAGCGCATCGAGGCGGTGCGCGCCCTGCGCGAGGCGCTCGCGGAGCTGACGGACGGCGCCGCCGAGGCTGCGACTGATGCTGCTACCGCGGCCCCGCAGCCGCCCTATGACGAGCGGATCGAGTCTGGCCTGAGCGCCGTGCAGGAGCTGACGGGAGAAGATCCGGATTATCTGGCGCACATCGACGAGGTCGGCGAGAACGGCATCGCGACGGCGTCGCTGGCGCAGCTGGGCACCGTCGTGACGTTCCTGCGCCGTGGCGAGCGGCATGCGCCGGGGTTCATCGGCGGCGGGATCGCCAACGGGAAGGTCTCGGCCGTGGTGGACCGCCTCATCGAGCTGCGCCCGCAGCTGCAGGCGCCGCAGCCGGACGAGGCCGTCGTGCGCCTGGCCGTCGAGATCGCCGAGGACCCGCACGGCTGGCTCGAGCGCACCGGCGAGGACGAGCGGCCGGACCGGGACGCCCCCGTGATCGCGGTGCTGTGCCGGATGGGCGCTGGACTGGTGCACGACCTTGCCGCCGCACTCGGCCTCACCCCGCGCGAGGTGTTCCGGCAGGTGCAGGTCAGCACACTCGAGGCGCTCGCCCCCGATCCGGACGACACCGAGGCCGCCACGGCCGTCTCCGGCGCCGACGGCGCGGCGGGTGGCGACACGCCCGACGGCGACGGGTCGGCGGGGCCGGCCGAGCAGCGGTTGCGGCAGCTCGCGTTGGCCGAGCAGGCTGCGGACGACGCGCACCGGGCGCTGCTCGCGGTCGAGAACGGCCCGGACAGCGAGTACTACGCTGCCGCGCTGGCCCGCATGGGTCCGGTCCAGGCGACCGTGACCTTCGGCGTGCTCCTGCACAGGATCGCCGCGACGACGGCCGGCAGCACCGAGACCGACCTCGACACGGTCCTGCACAGCCTGCGCGCCGGTGCGCATGCCGGGTTCGACGCGGGCCGTGCGCCCGTCGAGCCGGAGGAGGACAAGCTCAGGACGCTGCACGGCCTCGCGATCGACCTCTCGGAGCGCGCGCTCACCGACTCCGCCCTGCACAAGCGTGTGGCCACCGTCGGTGATCCCACCGCGTTGTGGACGATGATGTGCAGCCTCGGCGTCGCCCACGTGCACCTGATCGCGCAGGACCGCGACGTCGACCCCGAAGACGTGTGGCGCCAGCTGCACGAGGGCCTCGGCGCGGACGGCGAGGCCGAGGGTGAGCCCGACGACGCGGCGACCGCCGAACGCGTGCATGAGGTGGTCCCGATCGCCTGGGCCGCGATGCGCCAGGGGCCCGAGTCGCGACCGTTCCTGAATCTCACGCTCATGGCGCCCCTGCCGGCGCAGATCGTGGCGTTCGGTGTGGGCCTCGAGCGGGTCCTCGCGCTGGCCGGCGAGCAGTTCGACACCGGCGTCGACGAGATCCGCCACGTGCTGCGCACCGACGGGCTCGACGAGCTGCTCGGCCGGGACACGGAGGCGGCCGCAGAGTCGGAGACCGAGGGGACCGGCACTGACGCAGCCGACCATGCCCCGCAGGACGCCGAGCAGCACCCGGCCACGCCGCAGGCCGAGCGTCCGGCCGACATGCAGGCCGAGCACGAGGTCCGCGAGCTCATGGTGGACCCCGCGCGCGTGCAGCAGGTCCTGGCCGAGCTGGTCGTCTCGGACGACGAGGGTCCCGCGCTCGCTGAGGCCGCCCGCGAGGCCGGGGTGCCGGGTGCGTTCCTGCTGCTGGTGGCCGAGCGGATCGTCGCGGCCGGCGTGGACCACTTGGCCCGTCGTGCACCGGGGCAGGACCGTGACGAGGCGTCCGTCTGGGCGCGGTTGCGGGCCCTACTCGAACGCGAGGCGGAGGCCGCCAACGCGGCGAGCGCCCAGGGCCAGAGCGCGACCGGGCAGGGTGTCGGCAGCCCGGGCCTGACGCCGTCCGTCGTGCTGAGCGCCCTCGAGGCGGGCCCCGCGTCGTCGACGTTCACGGCGCTCTACGACGCTCCGGACCGGGCGCTCGTTCCGGCGCTCGTGCAGGCGGTGCGGACCGTCGACGACGCCGCTCGAGACTGAGGCGCGCTTGCGCAGTCGGCGGCCCGCCACGCGCACGGGCGACCCAGGGCTGTGTGAGACACTGACGCGTCCGAGTCGGTCCGTCGGCGCTGGTCGTCGCGCGGAGCCGCCACCGGCGCCTCTTCTGCGGCGCGGGTGTCCTGGGCCCAAGGCTCGAGGTCGCCGCGCGCTGCGGCACAGCGTGTGCCGGCACCCCGACCCCCGAGGGAGAGAACCGTGCCTCGTCCAGTCACCACGTCCGCCGCCTACTATCCCGGGCTGGACGGACTGCGGGCGGTCGCGGTGGGCCTGGTGGTGGCCTACCACATCGGGGTCCCCTTCGCGGGCGGCGGCCTGCTCGGCGTCGGCGTCTTCTTCACCATCTCCGGTTTCCTCATCACCTCCCTGCTGCTCTCGCGCTGGGAGAAGCACGGGAACCTGGACCTGAAGAACTTCTGGATCCGCCGGTTCCGCCGGCTGCTGCCGGCCGTCGTGCTGCTGCTGGCCGCGGTGCTGGCGGCCACGGCGATCCTCGCTACGCACAACCTCGGACGGATCGGCGCCGAGTCGCTCGCGGCCCTGTTCTACGTGGCCAACTGGCACACCATCTACTCGGGCAAGAGCTACTTCGAGCAGCAGGAAGGCGTCGGCCCGCTGGACCACCTGTGGTCGTTGGCCGTCGAGGAGCAGTTCTACATCGTGTGGCCGCTGCTGCTGCTCGGCCTGCTCACGCTGTGCCGAGGGAGGTTCAAGAAGGCGGCTGTCGTCACGTTCGTGCTCGGCGCCGGTTCGATGCTGCTGCTCTCCGCGCTCGCGGATCCGGGGGCCGATCCGACCCGCGCCTACGAGGGCACCGACACCCGCGCCGGGGGTCTGCTGTGGGGCGCCGTCCTGGCGATGCTGTGGCGCCCGGCGAGGATCGCCACGGTCACCGGCGGCCGGGTCCGCGCGCTGCTCGACGGGGTGGGCGTCGTCGGGCTGGCCGGGATCTTCTGGCTGGTGGCGACGACGGACCAGCAGAGTCACAGCCTGTACACGTGGGGCATCGCCGCGCTGACCGTCACTACGTGCCTGGCGCTGATGCCGCTCATGCACCCGCAGTCCGTGTTCGGCCGGGTGCTGGGCGTCGGACCGATGCGGTGGATCGGCGAGCGCAGCTACGGCATCTACCTGTGGCACATGCCGGTCGTCGCGTTCCTGCCCGACCGTGTGCTCTACGGCCAGGACGTCGCCCGCGGTGCGCTGATCGTCGGGCTGACGCTCGTGCTCGCCGAGATCTCGTGGCGGTTCGTCGAGGACCCGATCCGTCGGCACGGGTTCCTCGCGCTCGTGACGGGCCGGGCCCGCCGGGAGCAGCAGACCACGCCGACCACGCAGGCCGAGGTTACGCCCGCGGCGCGCCGGGCTCCGGGCCTGGTCGCGATCGCGGCCGGCGGGCTCGGCGTCATGGCGCTCTCGGCCGCCTCGCTCGTCGGCCTGAGCGCGCTGCCGCAGAAATCCGTCGTGGACATCGCCCAGGAGGCGAACCGCGGCAAGGACCAGAAGGCATCCGCGGACTCGAACGCGCAGGACCGATCCGCGGTGAGGCCGACGGCGGCGGCGACGCAGTGCACGGACGTCGTGCACGTGGGCGACTCCAGTTCTCTGGGCGCGAGCAACGACGAGAAGCGCACCGAGATCTCCGACCCGAGCAAGCGGATCACCGCGCAGTACGAGGCGGTGGGCGTCGAGAACGTGACCGAGGACGTGCTCGGCGGCCGCTCGATGCTCGAGCACATGGACCGTGGCGGCAAGGACACCAACGCACCGGAGGCCCTGGAAGAGAACGCGTCGAAGCTCGGCGCGGACGGCTGCTGGGTGGTGAACGTCGGCCTCAACGACGCGGCGAACATGGCCAAGGCCGGGGATTTCTCCGGGGCGCAGAAGCGCATCGACTCGGTGATGGCCGAGGCCGACGGCAAGCCCGTCCTGTGGGTGACCGCGCTGACCATGCCGTGGGTCAACAACGAGCACTACGCCAACGAGAACGTGCAGAAGTTCAACGAGGCGCTCGTGCAGGCGGCCGAGAAGCACGACAACCTGTGGATCTACGACTGGTCGGCCGAGGCCTCCGAGCACCCCGAGTGGTTCCTCGAGGACGACGCGAACCACAACAACGAGGAGGGTTCGATCGCCAAGGCTGACCGCATGGCGAAGGCCCTCGTGGCGGCGTTCCCGGAGGGTGAGGAGCCCTCGAAGGAGCGGGTGGTCCTGACGGAGTGAGGCGGGGCCGGCCCACTGCATCCGCCCGCCCGCGTGCGGTGCTCTGAAACGACCGACCGTTTGCAACATTGCCGCAGCGAATCGCGTCGGCGATGTTGCAAACGGTCGGTATTTCTTAGAGAGGCGATGCGCGGAGCTGCCCACACGGGTGCCATCCCTCACCCTCGCACCCCTCACCACCACACCCAGCACCCCTCACCGCCGCGGCACCCCGAACGCCGTGAGGATCCGCGCCAGACGCTGCGGATCCCGCAGGTCCGCCCACGTCCAGTGCGCGATGCCGCTCGTCACTCGCTGCAGCGCCACCTCGCGCTCTTTCTCCCGGCGGATGCTTCGGCGCCGGGCGGCGTCGTCGCCCCCGTGCAGGGCGAGGTCGTACTTGCCGATCCCGTCGAACTCGCCCACAAGCCGTTCTCGTTCCCACCAGAAGTCGACGCGTGCGACCTGCCACCCCCGCTCGTCCCGTACCGCATGCTGCAGGGCCGTCGGCGGGGCGAACCCGAGCTCCTCGATCAGCACGCGCGAGAGCGACTCGCCCGCCGACTCCGACCGGGGATCCGCGAACACCGCCGCCCGACGTAGCCGTGCGCGGGCAGCGGCGGCGGGCACATGAGCGGGCGCCTCGCTCACCCACCGCTGCAGGGGTACCGGATGGCGCGCCGCGATCGCGTCCAGGGGCGGCACGGCCTGTCGAAACGGGTGGTGGGCACCGAGCACGAGGGCCAGGCTGGGCATCGCGTCCACGAGGACCGGCCCCGGGACACCCCGGTCGACAGCACCACCCCGACCGGTTCGGCAGTCGAGTTTGTGTTCGACGTCGACGCCGTCCCGCCGGTCAGCGTGGGCAGCCCCACCTGGCCTGCTGATCGGGCACAGACGGGACTTCCACGGCGTGGTCGAGGCCGGCGCAGACCGCCTGGGCCGTGAGCGGCTGCCGTCCGCGGTGCCCACGGGTCGTCGCGCGCCACTGGAGCGTCGGCGGCAGCACGGCGACGGGCAGCCCGCGCAGGTGCGCACCCGTCAGCCCGGTGAAGACCACGGGACTGGGCCGCGCGAGCGAGAATGCCGCCGCGGCGATGCTGTGTCGGTCCCACGCGGGCACTGAGCACCACAGCTGCGCCGACACGTAGGTCCGCCGGGCGAGCCGCACGAGCCGACCGGACCGCCACGCTCGTTCGAGCAGACGACCGGTGCGGTGGTCCGTCGGGTCCGCCGCACGCAGCAGTGGCCCGCGTCCCGGCACGAGCCGATGAGCGATCTCGGCGGTCGCGACGTCGTGCGTCGTGAGCCCGGCGACTGGCGAGGGCGATGGCCGCGGGGCAGGCGTGGATGATGTGGCCGGAGGCGGTGTCAGGACGGTGGGATCGGCGGCGGTGACGGCGCGGTCAGACGATGCGGGCATGTCCTCAGCATCGGCCGTGGCAGGTACCGTCGCCGTCGAGTGGCGTCGGTCTGGGGACGGACGGCGTGGAGCGGTCTGCTGTGGGGGAGTGGACAAGAAATGCCGCACGTTTGCAACATCGCCGCAGCGGAGCACGTCGGCAATGTTGCAAACGTGCGGCATTTTCCAGGCGAGGCGTCGTCGGGCCCGCGTCGCTCCCTCGGGCCCGCCACCGCCGCCCGCACATTGCCCGATCGGCACGGGGGTGCGGAATACTGGCCCGCATGGCCGATGCTTCCACGCCGCAGACCCCGTCCGCCCGAGCCGAGCAGCCGGGCGGCGCCCCGGACGACGCCGCCACGCCGGACGCCCGCGCCTCAGGCGCCCGCTCGCGCGACGAGCACCACAGCGACGAGCGCAACCGGGACGCTCACCACGACGAGAGCCCGCCGCCGAGCCGCCTGCGCCGCCTGCGGCAGAAGCTCGCGGTCACGTCCTCGCCCGTCGGCGGCGAGCCCACCGCCCCCGAGCACCTGGCCACGCGCCTGCAGAACCGGTGGAACCGGTTCCACCAGCAGCAGGCGTTTAAGCGCGGCAACGTGCCCACCGTCATCGCGTTCACCGGCTACGGCACCACGTCGTGGGTGCGCGTGCTCTCGCGCGTCGTGCTCGCCCCGGACGAGGACTTCCTGAACGGCCACCGCATGAACAAGGTCGTCCTCGACGGCGTGCGCGGGTGGCGCAACTTCATCTCTGCGCCCCTGGCGCACACCGACGTGCAGGTCATCGCCGGCGGCCGCACGACCACGGTGCGCACCGACCGCATGGGCGTGATCGACGCCGTCGTCGAGGGGGAGTTCGCTCCCGGCTGGCAGGAGGTCACCCTGTCGATCGACGACGACGAGGACGTGACCGCGGACGTCTACGTCTGCGACCCGGACGCGAACATCGGGCTCGTCTCCGACATCGACGACACGGTCGTGGTCACGGCGCTGCCGCGCCCGCTGCTCGCGGCGTGGAACTCATTCGTGCTCGACGAGCACGCCCGCACGCCCACCCCGGGCATGTCGGTGCTGCTGCGCCGCATCGCGTCCGAGCATCCGAAGTCCCCGGTGCTGTACCTCTCGACCGGCGCGTGGAACGTCGCCCAGACCCTCACCCGTTTCCTCGGCCGGAACCTGTACCCGCTCGGCCCGTTGCTGCTCACCAGCTGGGGCCCGACGGAGGACCGCTGGTTCCGCTCCGGTCAGGAGCACAAGGTGCGGCAGCTTGAGCGCCTGGCCACCGAGTTCCCGCACGTCAAATGGATCCTCGTCGGTGACGACGGCCAGCACGACCCCGAGATCTACGCGGACTTCGCCCGCCGCCACCCCGACCAGGTGCGAGCCGTGGTCATCCGTCAGCTCACCCCGTCCGAGGCCCTGCTCGCCGGTGGCCGCGCCCAGCAGACCCGGTACACGACGCCGGAGATTCCGTGGTGCTACGGGCCCGACGGCGCGGCGCTCGCCGGCCAGCTCGAAGACCTCGGGATCCTCGAGACCGAGTTCGTGGACGTCCGTCCCGCCGGTTGGCGCGCGGAGATCGAGAGCCGTGAGGAATGAGCGCCGCAGACCGTCCCGACTCCGTTCCCCCGCGCCTCGACGCGGCTGCACGCCGCCGCGCCGACACGTCGACGCCTCGTTCGGTCGAGGTCGCGGTCCCGTTGCGCTGGGCGGACATGGACGCCTACGGCCACGTGAACAACATCGCGGTCGTCCAGCTGCTCGAGGAGGCTCGCGTCGCCGCGTTCGGTGTTCCGTCCGGCACGGGGGCCGGCGGCGGCCCCATCCCGCCCATCGACCTGCTCGAGGGCGTGGCCGAGGGCGTGCGCACGTTCATCTCCGAGCACACCGTGAAGTACCGGCGCCAGATCCCGTACCGGCCGGTGCCGATGCGGGTCGTCGTCTCGGTCGAGGCGGTCAAGGCCGCCTCCGTGCACGTCGGCTACGCGCTGCATGATGGGGTCGACGACACCCTGTGCGTCACCGCGACCTCCGTGATGGTGTTCGTCGACGGCACGACGGGTCGACCCGTGCGCGTGACGCCCGAGCAACGCGCGGCGCTGACCGGCTGACTCCAGGCGGGCGGCACGCTCCGGCATCACACCACGCAGGATGGCCGCCGCGCAGGCCCACTATGATGTGCGCCATGCCCCGCACTTCGAACCCGTTCCTGCGGGCCGTCGCCGGCCTGCTGATGATCATGGCCGGCGTGTGCTGGTGCAGTGCCCTGGCCTTCGACACGATCGCCTCCCAGCAGGCGGCCACCGTCAGCCTCGAGTCGGTGCAGGGCGACCGCTGGCTCAAGACGATCGTCCCCGGCGCCGGTCACGCCTTCGCGCTGCTGTCCGTCGCGGCCCGGCCCCGGAGGTCCAGCCTGGTGCTGCTCGTGCTCGCGGTCGTGCTGCACGCGGTGTTCCTCGTCGGCGGTCTGACCGGGCAGCGATTCCTGCAGGACGAGGGCCTGCTGATCAGCTCGCTGTTCGCCTCCGTCGCGCTCACGGTCGTCGGGCTCGCGGGCATCGGGCAGGGGTTCCGGCTCTTCTCGCGCCGCAGCTAGGATCACGACCCAGGCGGTCTGCGGCCACGGGACGCCAACGACCACATGACTCCTGAGGGGGAAGCACATGTCCACCACGCTGTCCGACCGTCCGCCGCACCCGTCCGGCGAGCAGCCGCAGCGCTACACGCAGGCGCCCTACCAGACTCACTCGCAGCCGTCCCCCGAGGGACGCCACCCCCAGGACCGCTCGCAGGATCACCCTCAGGCGTCGGGCCCGGTCGATCCGTCGAGGGCCTCGCGAGGGCGCAGCATCGGCGCGGGCCTGTGCTTGATGCTCGGCCCCCTGCTGCTGATCTTCTCTGGTGCGCACGCCATCTCGAGTGCCCCGGAGAGACTGACGACGGCTCTGGTGTCGCCGAGTTACGCGGCCGGTCAGCTGATCGCCGATGTGATGATCGTGGCCGCCGGCGTCATCCTGATTTTCGTGTCCTCGCGGCTGCGGCGCAGTCGCGTCACCCGCGTCCTGTTCGTCACCGTCGCCGTGCTCGCAGCTCTGAGACTCATCAGCCTCGTGATCGCCATCTCGGCGGTGGGCGTGGCCCCGGAGGCTGCGTCGTACCTCATGGTCGTCTCCGTCACCGCGACCGCCGTGCTCGACCTCGTCGCCCTCGTCGTGCTGGTCTACGGCATCGTCATGCTGTTCCGCCGCGGTCACGTGCTCGAGTCGCCCGCCGCCCGGACCGCGGCGGACGGCCAGGCCCGCCGCTGAGGGGTTCGCCCCGTCTCGGGGGCGTCTGTACAGTGTGCGACCAGTCCCGCCGCCTCGTGCGCGGAGGGGTGAGACCACCGTGTACCCGACGAGACGAGACCCAGGAATGAGCTCCACGCACCCGCAGGACGGCCAGAACCCCGACCATCTCGACCGCCTGGACCCGCGAGACGACGCGGGGCGCCGCCACGTCGACGACCATCGCGGCCACGAGCGGGGCGCCGACCTCCACGACGACCGCGAGCGCCGTCATGACGACCGCGACCTCGACCGTCGCGACGACCACGACCACGACCACGACCGCCCGTACGCCGCGGACACCGGCCGGGCCGTCGACGACCGCGATCGTCGCGAGCGCCGTCATGATGACCGCGACCATGACCTGGACCGTCGCCGCCATGACCGCCATGACCGGGACGCGGTGCGAGAGCCCGGCCGGGGCAAGGCGATCCTCGCGGGCCTGCTGCTCGTCCTCGGCGGCGCCCTGCTGCTGACCGAGCTTGTTTCGTTCTCCGACGCCGACACCGCCACCGGCGACGGCCTGCAGGGCCTGATGGGCTCGATGGGCCGCATGCTGCTGCCGGTGCTCGGCCTTGTGCTGATGCTCATCGCGTTCATGGTCCGCAAGAGCAAGGCGACCATCCTGCTGCTCGTGCTCGGCGTCCTCGCCCTGCTCACCACTGTGGGCGCCCGTCTGTTCGGCGATCAGCTCGGCGCGCAGGCGGACACCGGCAACATGCCGGAGATCGTCATGATCGCCGGCGTGATCGCGACGGTGCTGACCGGCCTGCTGACGATCGCCCACGGCATCGTCATGTTCGCCCGCCGCAACCACGTCTCCCGCGCCGAGCGCCGCGCCCTGGCCCGCCAGCACCGCTGACCGGCCGCCGGCGGCGGACCATCCGGCGGCGCCGGCCCGGCCCGCACGACGACGGCCCCGCACCGATCAGATCGGTGCGGGGCCGTCGCGCGCGGTCGGCTTCGCCGGCCCGCGTCAGACCCGGCGCCAGGCCGGCTCGCGGCGCGTCCGGTGCCGTCAGACGAGGCCCTGCGCGAGCATCGCGTCGGCCACCTTGATGAACCCGGCGATGTTCGCCCCGGCGACGTAGTTGCCGGGGGTGCCGTACTCTTCGGCGGTCTCGACGCAGCGGTCGTGAATGTCCCGCATGATCTGCTCGAGCCGCTCGTGGGTGTAGTCGAAGTTCCAGGAGTCCCGCGAGGCGTTCTGCTGCATCTCGAGCGCGGACGTCGCCACGCCGCCGGCGTTGGCCGCCTTGCCGGGCCCGAAGAGGATCCCGGACTCGACGAACAGGTGCGTCGCGGCCTCGGTGCTGGGCATGTTCGCGCCCTCCGAGACGGCCTTGACGCCGTTGTTCAGCAGGGTCTTCGCGGCGTCGTCGTCCAGCTCGTTCTGTGTGGCCGAGGGGATGGCCACGGTGCCGGGGACGTCCCACACCGAGCCGCCCTCGACGTACCGCACATGCCCGCCGCGGCGCTCGGCGTACTCCGAGATGCGGCCGCGCTCGACCTCCTTGATCTGCTTGAGCAGCTCGAGGTCCAGGCCCTTCTCGTCGACGATGTATCCCTTCGAGTCCGACGCGGTGACGACCGTGGCCCCGAGCGCCGCCGCCTTCTCCGCCGCGTGCAGGGCCACGTTGCCCGAGCCGGAGACCAGCACGCGCTGTCCGTCCATCGACTCGCCACGGGTGCGCAGCATCGAGTCCGCGAACATCACCGCGCCGTAGCCCGTCGCCTCGGTGCGGACCAGGGATCCGCCCCACGTCAGGCCCTTGCCCGTGAGCACGCCTGCCTCGAACCGGTTCGTCAGGCGTTTGTACTGGCCGAACATGTAGCCGATCTCTCGGCCGCCCACTCCGATGTCGCCGGCCGGCACGTCGGTGTGTTCGCCGATGTGCCGGTGCAGCTCCGTCATGAACGACTGACAGAAGCGCATGATCTCCCCGTCGGAGCGACCGGCCGGATTGAAGTCCGAACCGCCCTTGCCGCCGCCGATCGGCATGCCGGTCAGAGAGTTCTTGAAGATCTGCTCGAATCCGAGGAACTTCACGATGCCCAGGTACACCGACGGGTGGAAGCGGATGCCGCCCTTGTAGGGGCCGAGCGCGGAGTTGAACTCAACGCGGAAGCCGCGGTTCACGTGGACGACGCCCTGGTCATCGGCCCACGGCACCCGGAAGATGATCTGGCGTTCGGGCTCGCACAGCCGGTGCAGGATTCCCGCCTCGACGTACTGGGGGTGGCGGTCGACGACGGGGTCGAGCGCCTCGAAGACCTCGGAGACGGACTGGTGGAACTCGGACTCGCCGGGGTTGCGGGCGAAGACCTCGTCTCGCAGGGCGGACAGTTCGGCGTGCATGGGCGGAACTCCTTCACGGGTGGTTCGGCGCCGCGTCACCGGCGGCAGAAGCGGTGCGCGACCGATCGGCCCAGCGTCCTTGATGGGGTTGCGTCATCATGTCATGTGATGGCTGTGACGTGTGACGCTTGACGTTCTGGCTGCCGGGCACGGACGCCGACCGCCAGCGTGCCGGCCGGTTCGCCGGGTGCTCAGCGCAGCGGCAGCCAGTTCTCGAGGGTGCCGTTCCACGTGGACGAGTTGCGCAGGAACCGCAGGGCGAACTCTCCGCTGCGGCGCTGCTGCACACGGATCGCCTTCTCGTAGTAGCCGATGAGCTGCTCGCACAGCACCGGCCAGGTGCGTCCCTGCACGGTGTCCCAGGCGGCCCGCGAGAACGCTGCCCGCTTGGCGTCGTCGTAGGCCAGGTCCGCGACCTGCTCGCGCATCTGGTCCAGATTGCCCGGTTCGTAGATCCATCCGGTGCGTGAGGGGTCCACCAGGTCCAGGGGACCGCCGCGGCCGACGGCCACGACCGGCACACCCGAGGCCATGGCCTCCTGGATCGTCTGGCCGAACGTGTCGGACTCACCGGGGTGCACGAACAGGTCCAGGCTCGCGACGTGGCGGGCGAGATCCTCGCCGCCCTGGAAGCCCGCGAAGTGGGCGCCGGGCAGGCGCTGGGCCAGCGAGTCCTTCAGCGGGCCGGAGCCGATGATCACCAGACGCGTGTCCGGCAGGTCGGCCAGCACGGCGAGGTCCTCGACCTGCTTCTCATGGGCCAGACGGCCGACGAAGCCGATCAGACGCTCGCCGTTCGGGGCCAGGCGGGCGCGCAGCGCCTCGTCGCGCTTGTCCCGGTGGAAGCGCTGCGAGTCGACCCCGCGTGCCCAGCGGTGCACGCGGCGCACGCCCAGGCCGTGCAGCTGCGCGATGGTGAACGTCGACGGGGCCACGGTGAGCGTGGCCGTGTTGTGCAGGCGGACAACGTGGTTCCACAGCACGTCCTCCAGCCAGGGCAGCCCGTACTTCGCCGCGTAGCGCGGCACCTCGGTCTGGTAGACGGCGACCGAGGGAATGGACAGTTCCTCAGCGGCCTGCACCGCGCGCCAGCCCAGCACGAACGGCGAGGCGATGTGCACGACGTCCGGCCGGAAGCCCTCCAGGATGCCGCGAACGCGGGCGACGGAGCCGGCCGCGACACGCACCGAGCTGTACCCGGACATGGGGACCGAGGGCAGGCGGTGGACCGGGAACCCCTCGACCTCGCGGGGCGCGGTGCCCTCATCGGCCCGCTGGGTCCAGCCGGCGATCCACGAGGAGGCCGGGGCGATCACGATCGCCTCGTGCCCCTGCGCCCGCAGGTGCCGCAGCACGTGCAGGACCGAATTGGTGACCCCGTTCATGTGGGGCAGGAACGATTCAGCAACCAGAGCAACTCGCACGCTCCCCACGGTAGGGACGTCCGGCCACGGGGCGACCAGCGGCATGTGGCCCCGTCATGGCCCGACAGTGAACTCTCTGTGACGCGCTCCGATGGATTCGGGTCCGTTCCGGCCGACGTCGCGGACCTCGGCGGCCGTGGAGGGGCGGGGCTGGTCGGGGCGCGCGCATGCGCGGTGGCACCATAGGGGGGATGAGTTCCCGCAGCCACCGCCTGTTGAAGCCCTTGCCCCTGCCGCTCTGGGTGCAGGGGGCGATCGAGGCCCTCGTGTCGGCGCTGCTGAGCCTGACGATCGTCGTCGTGCCGACGCTGGTCGTGTGGATCACCGGCGGCATCACCCAGGACCGGGTCGAGGACGTCGTGCGTTCCGGCGGTCTGATCTGGCTGCAGCTGCACGGCGTGCCCCTGCACGTCACCGCCGGCCTTCCCGAGGACGCCGAGGCCGCTGCCCTGGTGTGGATGGTGCCGTGGGCGCTGACCCTGTTGCCCGCGTGGTTCTGCTGGCGCTCCGGGCGTCGGCTCGCGCGCGCCTCGTATCGCGACCAGGCGTGGCAGGCGCTGGTCGGGGGGATGGGCGCCTACGGCCTGGCGGGTCTCTCGCTCGCCCTGCTGCCCGGCGCATCCTTCGGGACGGTGGCGGCGCCGGCCGCTGTGGTGTTTCCGATGCTCCTGTTCGCCCTCGCCGCCGTCGCGGGGGCGCGACGTGAGGCCGGCACGTGGGCGCACCTGATCGGCGTCGACGTCACCGAGCGCATCGCCCGGCGCTCGCAGTACGAACGGTGGGCCGGGTCCTACGCGTGGTCGATCATGCGGGCCTGCGGTGTCGCCCTGCTGACTCTGGTGGCGTTGCACGCGGTGCTCGTGGCCGTGATGCTCGGGCTGCGCTGGGCGGAGGTCGTGCACGTGTATCAGGTGGTCGACGCGGGACCGGCCGGCGGCCTGATGCTGACGCTGCTGCAGATCGGTTACCTGCCGGCCATGATCGGCTGGGCGATGGGCTTCACCGCGGGACCGGGGTTCGCGGTCGGCGCGCAGAGCCTGTACTCCGCGTTCGGCACGACAGCCGCCCCGGTGCCGGCCGTTCCCGTACTCGCGGCCCTGCCGCATCCGTGGCAGGCGTGGTATCCGGTACTGGTCGCCCTGCCCGTGCTCGCCGGCGTGGTCGCCGGGTTCTGGCTGCTGCGCGAGGGCGAGAACCACCTCGACGACTGGGTGGCCGCGAAGATCCGGCCACGGTGGGCGTCCCTGACCCTGTCGACCCTCGTGCTCGCGGTGCTGCTCGGCGCCGTGACCGGACTGCTGCTGCTCGTGCCCCTCGCCCTGACCTCCGGTTCGATGGGCGTCGGCGCGATGGACACCATCGGCGTCAACGTCTGGTGGGTGTGCGCGGCCGTGGCCGGGTGGATCGCCGCGGGGGGCATGCTCGGCTACTTCGCGGCGCTCGGCGCCTACACGCTGGGAACTGAACGCTCCGTCGGCGACCGCTCGACCGACGACCGATCCGCGGAGCTCACGGCGCGGGGACGAGCCGCTGCACGTGGGACTCGAAGCCGTTCTGGCACGACGCGCGGGAGCGCTCCGTCAGGGCCGAGTCGAGGCACTGCTGGAACTGGATCGACGCGTCCCAGGCCAGCAGCGGACTGAGCGAGAGCACGGTGGCAGCGGCCGCGACGACCACGCCCAGCCCGATCATCGCCCGCGTGAACGCCACGGCCGCCGCATCGGCAGAACCGGACGCCGGCGATGGGGCTGCCGTGCTGTGGTCGCCGCGGGACCCGGCGGTCTGAGCGTCGGAGCGCGCCTGCGGTGCCGGCCCGTGCGGCGGGCGCACCGGGCGCAGCCGCAGCCACGAGCGGATTCCGACTCCCACCGCCGTCAGGCCCGCGACGGCCGCCAGCAGCGTGAACGGCAGCGGCAGGGAGAACGCGAGCATCGTGACGCCGAGCAGGCCGGCCTGCACGAGCAGCGCCCGGTTCGCCTCCTGACGCCGAGAGTCGGGGTGCGACGGCGGCTTCGGGGCGGACGGCTGGCGCTGCGGAGGAATCGGGGCGGACACGCCCTTCAGCCTACGATGTTCGCATGCGCATCGTTGCCCTCGTCTCCGGGTCCGGAACCAATCTGCAGGCTGTGATCGACGCCGTCGCCGGTGGACACCTGCCCGTCGAGATCGCCGCCGTCGGCTCCGACGTGCCGGGCGCCGGGGGTCTCGAGCGGGCACGAGCGGCGGGGATCGAGACCTTCGTCGTCGCCCCGGCCGATCACGACGACCGCGCCGCGTGGAACGACGCGCTCGCCGAGACCGTCGCCTCCTACGCGCCGGACTACGTCGTGTGCTCCGGATTCATGCGGATCCTGGGGGAGAGGTTCGTCGAGCGCTTCGCCGAGCGGATCATCAACACCCATCCTGCGCTGCTGCCCTCGTTCCCGGGCGCACACGGGGTGCGGGACGCACTGGCCCACGGCGTGAAGATCACCGGCTGCACCGTGCACCTGGTGGACGCCGGCGTCGACACCGGGCCGATCCTGGCGCAGGCCGCCGTGCCCGTGCTCGACGGCGACACCGAGGCCGAGCTGCACGAGCGGATTAAGGTGCAGGAACGGGCCCTGCTGGTGCGTGTGCTCGGCGAGACGGCCGCCGCGCACCGGTCCTGAGCGCGCTCGCTCAGCCCTCGAGACGCGCGCCGCGGGTCTCCGGCGCACACCGCAGCATCGCCGCGACCGCGATGACCACGAGCGCGCCCGTCACGGCGAAGGAGCCCGCCAGCCCCAGAGCCGGCTGGAGCACCCCGACGAAGACCAGCGGTCCGACGCCGGCCGCCACTCGTGAGGCCGCCGAGGCCCACCCGAATCCGGAGGCGCGCAGCGGCGTCGGATAGAGCTCGGTGACATACGTGTAGAGCACCGGGACGGCGACCTGCACCACGAAGCCGAACGCGAGCACCAGCGGCAACGCGACCGTCGGGACGCCGATGACCGCGGCGAGCGCCATGAGCACGACCGCGGCCGCTGTCGCGCTCACGGCCAGCAGCCAGCGTCGGCCCGTGCGCTCGACCAGCAGCGCCGCGAGCACGACGCCGCCCAGGCCCACGGCGGCCATGCCCGAGGTCATGACGAACGCCGTGGACTGCTCGTAGCCGGCCTCGACCAGGAAGGCCGGCAGCCACTGCAGTGCCAGGTAGTAGGTCAGCATGATCGTGCAGAACAGCGCCCATGCGATGGCGGTGACCCGCGGTCGAGACAGCCACACGGAGCGCAGCTGGCCGCAGGCCGCCCGCAGTGCCCCGCCGACCGTCGCGGCGTCGGCGTGCGGCTGCCGGAGGCGCCGGCGCCGGGACGGAGCGCTCTGCACCGAGTACGGGCGCACCGGGGCGCCGGTCGCGGCGACGAGTCGGTCGATCACCTCGCGGGCCCGTGCCTCGCGGCCTCGGCTGAGCAGGAACATCGGGGACTCGGGCACGCCCAGGCGCACGACGAACACGAGCAGCGCCGGCAGCACCATGGCCAGCAGGGGCAGTCGCCAGTCGCCCCACGTGGCCACGAGCCACGCGGAGACCGCACCGCAGGCCGCGGCGCCGACGGGCCACCAGCCGTCCATCGCCGTGAGCACGCGCCCGCGCAGCCGCCGCGGGGTGAACTCGCCGACGAGGGCGTAGTCGACGGGCACGGTGCCGCCGAGGCCGACGCCGGCCAGGAACCGGAAGGCCACGAACCACGCGAGCGAGTCCGTCAGCGCGCCGGCGACCGTGAACACGGAGAACATCGCCAGCGTGGCGGTGAAGGCGGTGCGGCGGCCGATCCGGTCGGCGACGGTGCCCCACACGAACGCGCCCAGGCCCATGCCGATCAGATTCGCGGTGCCGATCCACGCCGCCTCGGTTCGGCTCAAGCCCCATTCGGCGGTCAGCAGCGGGATCATCACGCCGTTCAGGGCGACGTCCCATGCGTCGAATATGAAGCCCAGGCCGCCGATCAGGAAGATCCGGCCCTGCACGGACCAGCGCCAGGGCAGTTCCTGCACGATCTGCTCGCCTGTCGGAAGGGCCCCGCAGTCGCAGGCGGCACGGCAGAGGCTGGCTGTGTCATGGGCGTCTCCTTCGTCGCGGGTCAGGTTCATTATGCGGGGCGCGGGCTGGTCCGTTCCGTCGGCGTCGGCGGTGCGGCGGCTCTAGACTTGGCGGCAGCCGACGCACCCGTCCCCGAAGGAGCCTGGAACCTCGTGAGCACCGATCCGAAGAACACCGTCCTGGACACGGTGCCGCTCAAGCGCGCTCTGATCTCCGTCTACGACAAGACCGGGCTGGACGAGCTCGCGACGGGCCTGCACGCCGCCGGTGTGCAGATCGTCTCGACCGGATCCACCGCGAAGCGCATCGCCGAGGCGGGTGTGCCCGTCACCGAGGTCTCCGAGGTCACCGGGTTCCAGGAGTGCCTCGACGGCCGGGTGAAGACGCTGCACCCGCGCGTGCACGCCGGGATCCTGGCCGATCGCCGCCGCGAGGACCACCTCGCTCAGCTCTCCGACCTCGAGATCGAGCCCTTCGACCTGGTCGTCGTCAACCTCTACCCGTTTGTGGAGACCGTGCGCTCCGGTGCCGAGGAGGACGCGGTCGTCGAGCAGATCGACATCGGCGGCCCCTCGATGGTGCGCGCGGCCGCGAAGAACCATGCTTCGGTCTCGATCGTCGTGGACCCGGCGCGGTATGACGAGGTCGTTCAGGCCGCGCAGTCCGGCGGGTTCGATCTGCGGGCGCGCCGTCGCCTGGCGGCCCTGGCGTTCGCGCACACCGCGGCCTATGACAACGCCGTCGCCGCGTGGACGGCGGCGCACTTCGCCGCGGAGACCGACGACGAGGACGTGCCGGTCTTCCCGCCCTATGCCGGCTTCTCCCTCGAGCGGGCTGAGATCCTGCGCTATGGCGAGAATCCGCACCAGCCGGCGGCGCTCTACGCGGACCCCGCGGCCGCGCCGGGCATCGCCCAGGCCGAGCTGCTGCACGGCAAGCCGATGAGCTACAACAACTACGTCGACGCCGACGCCGCCGTGCGCGCCGCCTACGACCACGCCGAGCCGGCCGTTGCGATCGTCAAGCACGCCAATCCGTGCGGCGTCGCGGTCGCGGGCACCGGCGAGGGCATTGAGCGCGCCCATGCCAAGGCCCACGCGTGTGATCCGGTCTCGGCGTTCGGCGGGGTCATCGCGGCCAACCGCCCGGTGACCGCGGCCCTGGCCGAGCAGATCAAGCCGATCTTCACCGAGGTCGTCGCGGCCCCCGGTTTCGACGAGGACGCGCTCGAGATCCTCTCGGCCAAGAAGAACCTGCGCCTGCTGAGCCTGCCGGAGGGCGTTGAGCGCGAGGCGGTCGAGGCCAAGCAGGTCTCCGGCGGCATGCTCCTGCAGATCGCCGACGCGGTGGACGCTGAGGGCGACGACCCGGGCACCTGGACCCTTGCCGCGGGTGAGCCGGCGGACGACGCGACGATGGCCGACCTCGCCTTCGCCTGGCGGGCCGTGCGCGCGGCGAAGTCCAACGCGGTGCTGCTGGCTGCCGACGGCGCGACCGTCGGGGTGGGCATGGGCCAGGTCAACCGCCTCGACTCGTGCCGCCTGGCCGTCGAGCGCGCGAACACCCTCGGGGCGGCGCAGACCGGCGGGCAGGACGTCTCCAGTGCCGGCGGCGCCGAGAACGTCTCCGGCGACGGCGCCCCCGAGCGGGCCCGCGGCGCGGTGGCCGCCTCGGACGCGTTCTTCCCCTTCGCCGACGGCCTGCAGATCCTGATCGACGCCGGGGTGAAGGCCGTCGTCCAGCCGGGCGGGTCCGTGCGCGACGAGGAGGTCGTCGAGGTCGCGAAGGCCGCGGGCATCACGATGTACCTCACCGGGGCCCGCCACTTCTTCCACGGCTGACCGCCGCGCGGAGCCACGGCGTCATGCGGCGCCGGCCGGGTGCGGCGCCGAGGGCCTCGTTGCCGACGTCACGTCGGCGCGGGGCCCTCGGCGCTCGACATCCGGTGTTCACGTGTTGTTAGTGTCCGGGGAAATTCCCGCCGTGACGGGTCGCCACCGTGGGGCGCAAGCCCGCGACGACCGGTCACCACGACACACAAAGGAGAACAGCACGATGGCTCATCCCGCCTCGAACCAGAACGGCCCCCTCGACGACCGCATGCGCGGCTCGGAGCAGTTCGACGACCGCCGTAACGGCGCGTACGACCGTCGTGACCTGGACCGCGACGGCGGCTACGGCCACTATGACGGGCGCCGTGACTTCGACCGCCGCGACGGAGGCCTGAGCCACCACGACGAGCTCAAGGGCAGCAAGCACGCCACCGTTTCGCTGGTTCTCGGCATCCTCGGCTTCTTCTTCTTCGGCATCATTCTCGGCCCCCTCGCCATCTGGCAGGCCGGCAAGGCCAAGAAGTACGGCGTGAAGGCCACCGCGGGCAAGGTCCTGGGCTGGATCGTCACGATCCTGTCCATCCTGGCGATCCTCCTCGGCATCGCTGCCGCGATCTTCCTGGCGGCCAGCGGCATGACCCTGAACGACGTGGTCAACAACCAGGAGCTCGACGCCGACTCGGTGAACCTGGGCCTGGCCCTGCTGGGCTGACCACCGCGCCGACCGTCCGACGGCCGTCCCGCACCGCGCGGGGCGGCCGTCGCCGTGTGTCCAGGCCCTGCGAGGTCTGCCAGGATGAGCGCCATGAGCAGCAGCGAATATCAGAGTCAGAATTCCTCCGCAGGCGACCGGCCGGCGCAGGATCCTTCCCCCTCCGACTCTCCGCAGGCCGACGCGCGCTGGCCCGAGGAGGCGCCGCGGACGTCGTCCGTGCCCGACGTCGATGGGCGCGGTGAGCCCGGCAGTGACGCGCAGACCGGCTACGGACCCGGCGGTGACGCACCGGGTGGATATGGTGTCGGCGGTAACGGGCCGACCCCGACGGCATATCTGCCGCCGGTGAATCACCCCGCCGAGCGGGCCGCCCAGCTGGGCCTCGCCTTCGGCGTGCTGGGCCTGATCACCGGCCTGCTCGGGTTCGTCTTCGGCCCGCTCGCCCTGATGAAGGCGAAGGAGGCCGAGCGCTCCGGCGGCGTCGGCACCGGTGCCCGCGTGCTCGGCTGGGTCGCGATCGCCCTGGCCGCGCTCCTGGCGCTGGGCTTCCTCGTGTACGGAATCATGGTCGCCGCGCTGATCGGCTCCCTGTCAGAGATGGCCGATACGGGCTCGTCGGCCGGCGCCCTCGTGCTGTCGCTGGTGGGCTGAGCGCGAGCCCTCTGCCTGCCCCGACGTGACGGCCGTCGCGCTCGCGACTGCATTCCCGCGCACCCACGCGGTAGATTGGCGAGCAGTGGGAAATCCCGCATGCCGACCCCGGGCGCTGAGCGATCGTGCGCCCGACGAAGGAGTGACGTATTCGCATGTCCAAGATCATCTACACCTTCACTGACGAGGCGCCCATGCTGGCGACCGCCTCGCTGCTGCCGATCGTCCGCGCCTACGCGGGCACCGCCGGCGTCGAGCTCGAGACCCGCGACATCTCCCTGGCCGGCCGCATCCTCGCCGCGTTCAACGACGTGCTGCCCGAGGACCAGCGCCACGACGATGCCCTCGCCGAGCTCGGCCAGATGGTCAAGACCCCCGAGGCGAACGTCATCAAGCTGCCGAACATCTCCGCTTCCGTGCCGCAGCTGCGCGCCGCGATCACGGAGCTGCAGGCCGCCGGTTACGACCTGCCGGACTACCCCGACGAGCCGAAGACTGACGCCGAGAAGGACGCGAAGGCCCGCTACGACTCCGTCAAAGGGTCGGCCGTGAACCCGGTGCTGCGCGAGGGCAACTCGGACCGCCGCGCTCCGAAGGCCGTGAAGAACTACGCCAAGCAGTTCCCGCACTCGATGGGCGAGTGGTCGAAGGACTCGAAGTCCGCCGTCGCCACGATGGGCGAGAACGACTTCCGCTCGAACGAGAAGTCCGTGACGATGCCGGCCGACGATGAGCTGACCATCGAGTTCACCCCGGCCTCGGGCGAGCCCAGCACCCTCAAGCAGGGCCTGAAGGTGCTCGAGGGCGAGGTCGTGGACGGCACGTTCATGTCCGCCAAGGCTCTCGATGAGTTCCTCGCCGCCCAGGTGAAGCGCGCCAAGGACGAGGGCATCCTGTTCTCGGCCCACCTGAAGGCCACCATGATGAAGGTCTCCGACCCGGTGATCTTCGGCCACGTCGTGAAGGCCTACTTCGCGGACCTGTTCGAGAAGTACGGCGAGCAGCTCGAGGCCGCCGGCCTGTCCGCCAACAACGGCCTCGCCGCGATCGAGGCCGGTCTGGACAAGCTCGACGCCGAGACCGCCGCGGGCGTCAAGAAGGCCATCGCCGACGCCTACGAGAACGGCCCGGACGTCGCCATGGTCAACTCCGCCAAGGGCGTCACCAACCTGCACGTGCCCTCGGACGTCATCGTCGACGCCTCCATGCCGGCGATGATCCGCACCTCGGGCCAGATGTGGAACAAGGACGACCAGACCCAGGACGCCCTGGCGATCATCCCGGACTCCTCCTACGCCGGCGTCTACCAGGCCGTCATCGACGACTGCAAGGCCAACGGCGCCTACGACCCGACCACGATGGGCACTGTCCCGAACGTCGGACTCATGGCCCAGAAGGCCGAGGAGTACGGCTCGCACGACAAGACGTTCATCCTCGAGGAGGCCGGCACGGTCGCCGTCAAGAACTCCGCCGGCGAGACGCTGTTCTCCCATGAGGTCGAGGCCGGCGACATCTGGCGCGCCTGCCAGACCAAGGACGTGCCGGTGCAGGACTGGGTCAAGCTGGCCGTGACCCGTGCCCGCGCCTCCCAGACGCCCGCCGTGTTCTGGCTCGATGAGACCCGCGCCCACGACCGCGAGCTCATCGCCAAGGTTGAGACGTACCTGAAGGACCATGACACCGAGGGCCTGGACCTCCGCATCATGTCCCCGGTCGAGGCCGCCAAGCTCTCGGTGGAGCGCATCCGTCGTGGCGAGGACACCATCTCGGTGACCGGCAACGTGCTGCGCGACTACAACACCGACCTGTTCCCGATCCTCGAGCTGGGCACCTCCGCGAAGATGCTCTCCGTGGTCCCGCTGATCAACGGCGGCGGCCTGTTCGAGACCGGCGCGGGCGGCTCGGCCCCGAAGCACGTGCAGCAGCTGCTCGAGGAGAACCACCTGCGCTGGGACTCGCTCGGCGAGTTCCTGGCCCTGGCCGTGTCCTTCGAGCATGAGGCCACGACGAACGACAACGCCCGCGCCCAGGTGCTGGCCGACACCCTCGACGCCGCCACCGGCACGCTGCTGACCGAGGGCAAGTCCCCGAAGCGCAAGGTCGGCGAGATCGACAACCGCGGCTCGCACTTCTACCTGGCCCTGTACTGGGCCCAGGAACTGGCGAAGCAGACCGCGGATCAGCCCCTCGCCGACGCCGTCGCACCCATCGCGACGGAGCTGGCCGAGAACGAGGAGAAGATCGTCGCCGAGCTGGCCGATGTGCAGGGCTCATCGGTCGACATCGCCGGCTACTACTTCCCGAACGTGGCGAAGGTTTCCGAGGCCATGCGTCCCTCGGCCACCCTCAACGCGATCATGGACAAGCTCGCCAAGTGACGCCGTGACGACGTGACGTCGGTCAGGGGCCTCGTCAGGGCCGCCGACCTCGACAGGGCCCTGCCCTCCCGCAGCACCGGGAGGGCAGGGCCTTGTCGTGTGCCCGGTCAGTCCGCGTGCGCGGCCTCGTGCTCAAGCAACGCGCGCTTGGCCGCGACGCCGTAGAGGTACTGGCCGATGCCCCCGTCCGCCCGCACGACCCGGTGGCAGGGCACCACGACGGCCGCCAGGTTCGTCGCGCACGCCCCGCCGACAGCCCGCACCGCGGTGGGGGAGCCGGCCCGCTCGGCCAGCTGCGCATAGGTCACCGGGGCGCCCGGCGGCACCGAGCGCAGCGCGTCCCAGGCCCGGCGGCGGAAGTCTGTGCCTGGCTGGGCGACGGTCAGCGCGTCGAGCGCGCGCACCCGACCGGCGGTGTAGGCGGCGAGCGCGTCCGGCACGGCGGCGTCGTGCTCGACGGGGCGCGGGTTCATCTCGCGCTCAGCTGTGGCGGGGTCCAGCTGCTCCAGACGGTCCATGAACCGCAGCAGCAGGCCGCCGACGGCCGATGCGACGGTCTCGCCCGCTGCGGGCACGGCCACGCCGCTTGCGCGCACCGCGTCGTCCTCCGGGGAATAGACGGCGACCAGGGTCAGTTCGGCAGCCTCGGGCAACGCCTGTGCGGTCCAGCGCAGTTCGGGCAGGAAGACGGGGGCGGTCATGGGGGACATTCTCCCGCATCGGTGCCCAGCACTTGTCCGGACGGGGCCGAGGCGTGCGAGCGTGGGGACCATGAGCGATCCGCAGGCCGCACCGCCGCACGACGACCACCGCCACGACGACCGGGCACCAGCGACCGGGCGCGTGTTCGAGCACCGCACGCTGCTGCGGCACCCGCGCGAGGCCGTCTGGCGGTGGCTGACGAACCCCGGTGCCCTGACCCGCCTGACCCCGCCGTACGCTGGCCGGGTCATCGCCGAGCCCGAGGTCGGGCTGCCCGTCGGGGCGCAGGCCGTGCTCGAGCTCGACGCCCCGGGCTCGGCGGGCCTGTTCGCCTCGGCCGCCCACGGGGCCGCCACGGGCCTGCTGCCCTCGGCGGTGGCCTCGCGCGTGCCGGCACCGATCAGCCGCGCCCTGACCCCGCGGCTGACGTGGCGGGCCCGGCACACGGCGCTCGAACCGGGGCGGGGCTTCACCGACGAGATGGTCTCCGGTCCCGTGGCCTCGTGGACGCACCGGCACACGTTGCAGGACGCCGCCCCGGGCGAGGCCGACGCCGCGGACGGGTCGCGCGGCACCGTCGTGGTCGATGAGATTCGCTATGCCCTGCCTGCCGAGCGCGTGCTCGCCCGGGCATCCCGGCTCGGGGCGTCCCGTCGGGCGGCGGACCTGTTCGACGCGGAACTGCGCCGCCAGTTCGCCTACCGGGCGCGCGTGATGACCGACGACCTGGACTTTCATAGCCGGCACGGTTCGCCGGTGGTCGGTGGGAGCGCCCGACGGATCGCCGTCACCGGTGCCAGCGGGCTGATCGGCACGCAGCTGGTTGCGCTGCTGCGCAGCGGCGGGCACGACGTCGTGCGTCTGACCCGCTCGGCGACGACGGCGCCGGACGCGGCGGCGTGGGATCCGCTGCGTGGCCGGGTGGACGACGACGTGCTCAGCGGCGTCGACGTGGTCGTGAACCTGGCGGGCGAGCCCATCGCCGGCCGGTTGAGCGCGGCGCACAAACAGGCCGTGCATGACTCACGAGTGCTCGGCACCCGCACGCTCGTGGACGCGATACGCCGGCTGGCCGACGCTGGCCGCCCGGCCCCGGACCTGGTGAACGGCTCAGCCATCGGCTACTACGGGGCGGACGCCGGCGCGGGGCCGGCAGGCGAGGGCCTCACGGAGATCCTCGCCCCGGGTGAGGACTTCCTCGCCGAGGTGTGCGCCGACTGGGAGGCCGAGGCGCAGCGGGCCGCCTCGATCCGCCGCGCCGACGGCTCTCGGGTGCGCGTGGCCCAGGTGCGCACCGGCATTGTCCTGGACCCGCGCGGCGGCATGCTGCAGCAGGTGTTGCCCCTGTTCGTCGCGGGGCTGGGCGGCCGCCTGGCCTCGGGCGGCACGGGACCGGACGGAACCCCGTGGATGAGCTGGATCGGCGGTGAGGACATCGTGGACCTGTTCGCCCACGCCGCTGTCGATGCGCGCGTGAGCGGACCGTACAACGGGGTCGCGCCGCGACCGGTCACGGCGGGCGAGTTCGCCCGTGCACTGGGGCGGGTGCTCCGGCGGCCCGCGGCGGTGCCGGTGCCCGGCCTCGCCCCGGAGCTCCTGCTCGGACGGGAGGGCTACCGGACCCTGATCGCCGCGGATCAGAAGGCGTCTGCCGCCCAGACCGAGAAGTCAGGGCACCGGTTCCGCGACACCGAGCTCGAGCCGGCGCTGCGGCATCTGCTCGGCCGCTGACGGGGCGGGCCCCGGTCAGTCCTGCAGGGCGCCGGTCTCGCGCACCAGCTGGGCCAGCGCGGTGTAGGCGTCCCGGGCCAGCGACTCCCACAGGCGCATCGCCAGCTGCGGTGAGGCCTCCTGCAGGGCGTACATCACCTGGGCGGTCAGCACCTGGGTCGTCACCTCCCCGCGGGCCCGGACAGTGGAGGGCTGACGGCCGGGCTGACCCAGGGCCATCTCGCCGAACGTCATGCCGGGGCTGAGCACCGTGCGTCGGGTCCGTCGACCGCCCGTCGACTGGCCCGTGAGCACCACCTCGCCCCGGGTGATCACGTAGATGCCGCCGAAAGGCTGGCCCGCGCGGCGGATGACCTGACCGTCGTGGAACCGCCGCGTCTCCATCATCGACTCCAGCAGGGCGGCGTCGTCCTCCTCGAGGTGTTGCATCAGCGGCGAGTGCAGCGCCTCCTGGGCGTCCTGCGGGAACAGGTGCGGTGCGTGCCGGGCCAGCAGTCGCTGCTCGCACCACTGCATCGCCTGCGAGCGAGAAGCGAAGAACACGAACTGCGGGGCCGCCGTCGTCGGGTCGTAGGTGGCTGGATCCGCCTCGCCCTCACGGTGCACCGGGGGCAGGTTCACTTCGACGGACTCGTCGGCGGTGGCCACGAGCTCGTCGAGCAGGGTCTCGGTGCGGTCGGCCAGCACGACATCGACGCCGGAGGCGATCGCGTGTCCGATCCACTGGCCGATCAGCCGACGCGCCGGCGCGGAGATGCTGTGCACCGAACGGATGTCGAACACGAGGGTCTCGAGGGTCTCGGGCAGATCGGCAATCACGTGCACGAGGGCCTCGACCTGGCTGAACCCGATGTGCCCGCCCAGCTCGAGCAGGTGTGCGTGCTCGCCGTGCGCCTCCAGCGCGTGCAGGGCCTCCGCGGTGCGGGACGTGCCGGAGGGCGCCTGATCCACGCGATAGTGGCTGCGCAGCGCCGACAGCGGCGAGGAGACCACGTCCGAGGCGTGCAGCTCGAACTCTTCGACGAGAGTGCGCAGCGCCGACATCCCGCGCACGGACATGCCGTTCTCGTCGAGCTCGTCCGAGCGCAGGGCCAGGCCCAGGTGCCCGGGCACCACGAGCATGGTCACCCCACCGCTCGCGCTCGCCCAGCCGGGCTGGCCCACGTTCATGGCCCACAGCGGGTCGCGTGTCGTCAGGCCGCATGAGGCGAGGATCGAGGTCACGGCGCGGGCGGTGGAGTCGGAGAACACCCGGTCTCCCGTGTGCGGGTGCACGCCGCCGAGCGCGAAGACCGTCGCGATGGTCGCGACCTCCTGGACCGACACGGTCACGGCGCGCAGCCGCGCGAGGTCGGAGAGCACCGCCGTCGGGTCCGCGTCGAACGCGTCGAGGGACTTCATCAGCCAGGCGGCGGCGCGGGGGCGGTCCAGGGTCTTCTCCTCCGCGCGGGTCGCGGTGTCGGTCACGGACACCTCCCGATCCAGCAGGGAGGAGGCCAGCTGCAGCAGACGAGCGGCGCGGTCGCGACCGCCGCGGCCCTTGACGAGCGCGGTCGCGGCGACCACACCGGCGTCGTGCAGCGGGTTGAGGGCGCGGCCGGTCTCCGGCTCCACGTCGAGCAGGTGTCGTTGATCCGGAGTGGGAACCGTGCCGATCCGCTCGAGCACGCGGGGCAGCCCCAGGTCCTCGAGGGCGAGCGCGTACACCAGCGGCGCCGCCAGTGAGCTCAGCGGCACCTGATCGGTGGCCCCCGCCTCGTACTGGTGGCCGTCCGCGAGTGTGAGCGCCACGCCGAGCCGGCCGTCGCCCTCGGGCGCTCCGGAGGAGAACGATGCGGCGAGCCGGGTGAGGTACAGCTGGACGGGGGTGCTCATGGCTCCAGCCTAGTCGGCGCCGCGGCCGGTGGGACCCGTCGGCCCGCCCGTCGCGGGGCCGATGAGCAGGCCACAATGGACGGCGATGTCTCCGCGATGCCACACCCCTGACGCCGCCCCCGCCCTGAGCCGTTTCCCCGTCGACGCGCGCGTCCACGGTGCCGGGCTGACGGTCACGGACGAGCTGGGCCGGGTGCGCAGAGCCCTGGCCGACCACGGGGCCCTGGTGCTGCACGCCCCGCCGGGCACGGGCAAGACGACGGTGCTGCCGCCCGCCCTCGCCGGCTGGGCGGCCGAAACGGCCTCCGGCTCGGCGCTGAGCGGCACGAGGCCTGGCCAGGAACCGGCCGGGGAGGGTGCGGCACCGATCGGCCCGGGCCGGGTGCTCGTCACCCAGCCCAGACGGGTGGCCGTGCGCGCGGCCTGGCGACGTCTGTACGCGGCCGCCGGCGGGGACGACCGGGCCGTGGGCTACACGGTCCGCGGCGACTCCGTCGGCGCCGGGGCGAGCGCGGTCGAGTTCCTGACTCCCGGCGTGCTCGTGCGGCGCCTGCTTGCCGACCCTGAGCTGGGAGGCGTGAGCGCCGTGGTGCTCGACGAGGTCCACGAACGCGACCTCGACACGGACCTGCTGTTCGGCCTGCTCGCGGACCTGCGCCAGCTGCGCGAGGACCTGAGCCTGGTCGCCATGTCCGCGACACTCGACGCCGAGGCGCTGGCTGCTCGCTGGGCGGCCGGCATGGGGCAGGACCACGTCCCCGTGGTCCGCACCGCAGAGGTGGTGCACCCGCTCACGATCGATCACCGGCCGCACTCGGGCTCACGCCTGACGCCCGAGGGCCGAGTGGACCGGGACTTCCTGGACCACGTGGCCCGTGTGACCGCGCAGGCCCACGCGCGCTCCCTGGCCGAGGACCCCGGCACGGACGCCCTGGTGTTCCTGCCCGGCGTCGCCGAGGTCGAGGCCGTCGCCGACCGGCTTCGCGGGCACGCCGCGCGGCACGGCAGAGCCCTGGACGTGCTGACCCTGCACGGCCGCCAGGATCCGCACGAGCAGGACGCGGCGCTCGCTGGCCGCGCCGGGGCCGACGCGGCGCCACGAGTGATCGTCGCCACCAACGTGGCCGAGTCCTCCCTCACCGTCCCCGGGGTGCGCCTGGTGGTCGACTCGGCGCTGGCCCGGGAGCCCCGCCGCGACGCCGGGCGGGACATGACGGGCCTGGTCACGGTCCAGGTCTCCCGCGCTGCGGCGAGGCAGCGCGCCGGACGCGCCGGACGCCTCGGACCGGGGCACGCCGTGCACTGCTGTTCCGAGGCCGCCCTCGGAACCGCCCCCGCCGCGCCGACTCCGCAGCTGGCCGTCGCCGATCTGGCTCCGCTGGCGCTGCGCCTGGCGGCGTGGGGCGCCCTGGCGCCGATGCTCGACCCTGCCGGCCGCGGCCCCGTGCTGCCCGAGGACCCGCCCGCGGGCGCTCTGGCCCGGGCGGCCGCCCGGCTGCGCGAGCTCGGCGCACTCGATGCGGACCACCGCGTCACCGACCACGGGGCGCGGCTGGCGCGGATGCCCGTGGACCCGTCTCTGGGCCATGCCCTGCTGAGCGCGGCAGCCGAAGTCGGCCCGCGCGCCGCGGCCGAGGCAGTCGCCCTGCTGGCCGCTGACGTGCGTGCCCCCGAGGCCGACCTGGCCCGCGTGCTGGCCGATCTGCGCTCACCGCACGAGGGGAACGCCCGGAGCCAGGCCCCGCCCGGGACGGAGCGGGTCTGGCGTCATGAGGCGCGACGGCTCGAGTCACTGGTGGGCCCCTCGGACCGCGTCGGCGCGCGGAAGGAGTCGCCGGCGGGGGAGGAGGCCGTGGGCCTCGTCGCCGCCCTCGCCGCCCCGCAGCGGATCGCCCGGCGCGTCGAGGACGACGAGTACCTGCTCGTCTCCGGCACCCGCGCCCGCTTGCCGCGCGAGAGTCCCCTGTCGGGGCGTCAGTGGCTCGCCGTGGCCGAGGTCCAGCGTGTGGGGGACGGGGCCGTCATCCGGGCGGCGGCCGAGCTCTCCGGTGAGCAGGCCCTGCGTGCCGGCGCCGGGCTCCAGCGCACCGTGCGTGACGCCCACTGGGACGCCGGACGGCTCCGGGGCCGGCAGCGCCGGATGCTCGGCGGCATCGAGCTCGACTCCCGTGCGGCGCCGGTCGACGCGGACACCGCCGCAGACGCCGTCGTCCGCGCGTGGACCGAGCACGGCTCCGAGGGCTGGGGCGGCGACCCCGCGCGAGGGCTGCGGCGGCGCGTCCAGCTGCTGCACCACCGGCTCGGCCCGCCGTGGCCCGACATGCGCGACGCCGCCCTGGCCGGACGCGAGGACCTCACCGCCGCGATCGGTGCCGAACTGGCCCGGGGCGTCCCCCGCGACCGCGTCGACCTAGCCGGGTCCCTGCAGGGCCTGCTGCCGTGGCCGGACGCCGCCCGCCTCGAGGAGCTCGCCCCCGAACGGCTGCCCGTCCCGAGCGGCCGCCGCGTCGCCGTCGAGTACCCGGACCTCGATGACGAGGACGGTGCGCCCGTGCTCGCCGCGAAGCTGCAGGAGTTCTTCGGTGCCGAGGAGAGCCCGACCGTGGCCGACGGGACCACGCCCGTGCTGCTGCACCTGCTCTCCCCGGCCGGGCGTCCGCTCGCCGTCACCGCGGACCTGCCCTCGTTCTGGTCCGGCGCCTACGCCCAGGTGCGGGCGGAGTCGCGTGGCCGCTATCCGAAGCACCCCTGGCCGGAGGACCCGACCGTCGCCGAGCCGACCGCCCTGACCCGCGCCCGAGCGCGGGGCCGCTGAACCTCGGACAGTGCCATCGGGGCTGGTCCGCTGACATGCACGGACAGGTGCGTGACGTCAGTCTCCTCATGAGACAATGTCGGCACTCCAGTCATCGGACCTGGCGGAGCTGAGCCCGTCCGGCCCGACCAGCGGCCGGCGTCACTGTCGTCGTCGGACCGGTGGACCACATTTCGAAAGCCGAGCGACATGATCACTCCCCACACGCGGCGCCGCCGCGGGCGGACGCTGGCCACGGCGGCCCTCGCCGCCGCAGCGCTCACGCTCTCCGGCTGCGCGCCCGCCGAGGACGAGACCCCCGTCCTGACCTGGTACACGAACCCCGACGACGGCGGTCAGGCCACGATCGCGGCCGAGTGCACCGATGCCGCCCAGGGCCGCTATGCCATCCAGACCTCGATGCTGCCCAACGAGGCCTCCGCCCAGCGCGAGCAGCTGACTCGCCGACTCGCGGCGGGAGACACCTCGATGGACATCATGAGCCTGGACCCGCCGTTCGTCCCCGAGCTCGCCGAGCCCGGCTTCCTCGCGCCCGTGCCGCAGCAGCTGCAGGACCACGCGAAGCAGAACACCCTCGAGGGGGCGCTGGCCGGTGCCACGTGGAAGGACGAACTCGTCGCCGTCCCGTTCTGGGCCAACACGCAGCTGCTCTGGTACCGCAAGTCCGTTGCGGAGAAAGCCGGGCTGGACATGTCGAAGCCCGTCACGTGGGACCAGCTCATGGACGCCGCCGCGGAGCAGGACAAGCACCTCGGCGTGCAGGGCGCCCGCGCCGAGTCGATGACCGTGTGGCTGAACTCCCTGGTCGTCGGCGGCGGCGACCGGATCCTCGCCAACCCCGAGGCCCCGGCCGAACAGGTGCAGACCACCCTCGACTCCGAGGCTGGGAAGAAGGCCGCCGAGATCATCGGCCGCATCGGCGACGAGGGTCTCGGCGGCCCCGGCCTGCCGACCCAGCGTGAGAACGAGGCCATGCTCCAGTTCCAGGGCGAGAAGGGCTCGTTCATGGTCAACTGGCCCTTCGTCTGGGCCGCGACCAACGCCTCCGTCGAGGACGGAAGCCTGCCCTCGGACCTGCCCGAGGACATCGGCTGGACCACCTATCCGCGCACCGACGCCGACCGTGAGGCGGCCCCGCCGCTGGGCGGGATCAACCTGGGCGTGGGCGCCAAGAGCGAGCACCAGGCCGAGGCCTGGGACGCGATCTCCTGCATCACCACGAAGCAGCACCAGGCCGATTACTTCGTCACCAATGGCAACCCGCCCGCGAACCCGGCCGCCTATGAGGACGAACGGATCAAGGACGCCTACCCGATGGCTGACGAGATCCGTGACTCGCTCGACATCGCCGCGCCCCGGCCGCAGACCCCGTACTACAACGAGGTCTCCACCGCGATCCAGCAGCGGTACGCGCCGCCGGGCAGCGTCGACCCGGCCACCACGCCGGCGAAGGCCAGCGAGTTCATCGAGAAGGTCCTGCGAGGGGAGCGCCTGCTGTGAGCCACGTGTCCACTGTCGAGAAGACGCCCGGCGCCCGCTCGGCCGCTGGGCGCCGGACGGGGCGCGCACCCCGCTCGGCCCGCGCGAGGTCCGAGGCCCGCCTCGGCATGATGCTGGCCGCCCCGGCGTTCCTGATCATGCTGTTCGTCGTCCTGTACCCGATCGTGCAGGCATTCATCGACTCGCTGTTCAGCTACCGCCTCACCGCTCCCGGCGAGAAGGAGTTCGTCGGCCTCGAGAACTACGCGACGATCCTCACCGACCCGGTGTTCTGGTCCGGTCTGGGGGTCACGCTGCTGATCACGGTGGTCACGGTGGCCGTCGAGCTCGTGCTGGGCTTTCTGCTGGCGCTGGTGATGCACCACGCCATCCGCTCCACCCGCGGCCTGGTCCGCACGATGATCCTGGTGCCCTACGGGATCATCACCGTGGTCTCCGCATTCGCCTGGTTCTACATGTTCTCGATCGACTCGGGGTACATGAACAACTGGCTCGACTGGGTGCCGGGCATCTCCGCCGACACCAACTGGTTCGCCCAGTCTGGCACGGCGCTGACCGTGATCATGCTCTCGGAGATCTGGAAGACGACGCCGTTCATCTCGCTGCTGCTGCTCTCCGGGCTCGCGCAGGTCCCAGGTGAGCTCACGGAGGCGGCCGCCGTCGACGGTGCGACCCGCCTGCAGCGCCTGACGAAGGTGATCCTGCCGAACATGAAGGCCGCGATCATGGTGGCCGTGCTGTTCCGCGCCCTGGACGCGTTCCGCATCTTCGACGCGATCTTCATCATGACCAACGGCGCCTACGGCACCGAGGTGCTCTCGCTGCTGGCCTATCGCACGTCCATCGGCCGTCTCGAGATCGGTCTCGGGTCGGCGGTGTCCGTCATCCTGTTCCTCTGCGTCGGCCTGATCGCGCTGGTCGCCGTGAAGGGCTTCAACGTCGACCTCGCTGACCGAGGAGGCCAGAAATGAGCGGAAAGCGCGCCCCCGGAGCGCTGAAGACCACGATCGGCTGGTGGGTGCTCACCGCGGTGATCGGCCTGTGGTGCCTGTTCCCGGTGTTCTCGATCCTGGCCACCAGCTTCAAGACCCCCGCCGACCTGTCCTCGGGGCGACTGCTGCCGACGACCTGGTCGACCGTCAATTACGAGGAGATCTTCGTCGGCGGTTCGCAGGAACTGTTCCTGACGGCCCTGCGCAATTCGGTGGTGATCTGCGTGATCGCCACACTCGTCGCGGTGGTGCTTGCCACGCTGTGCGCCTACGCGATCGCGCGCCTGGACTTCCCGGGCAAGAGACTCGTGCTGACGGTCTCCCTGATGGTCTCGATGTTCCCCGTGATCTCCCTGGTCACGCCGCTGTTCAACATGTGGCGCGCCATCGGGCTGTACGACACGTGGCTGGGCCTGATCATCCCGTACCTGTCTCTGACGCTGCCGATCGCCATCTGGACGCTCGCCGCGTTCTTCCGGCAGATCCCGTGGGAGCTGGACCAGGCCGCCCAGGTGGACGGCGCCACCCCGCTGCAGGCGTTCCGCAAGGTGATCGTGCCGCTGGCCGCGCCGGGCGTGTTCACGACCGCGATCATCGCGTTCTTCATCGCCTGGAACGACTTCGTGTACGGCATCTCCCTGACCTCGACCGAGGCCGCGCGCCCCGTGCCGGCCGCACTGGCGTTCTTCACCGGCGCGTCCCAGTTCGAGTCTCCGACGGGCGCCATCTCGGCGGCCGCGATCATCGTGACCATCCCGATCGTGCTGCTGGTGCTGTTCTTCCAGAAGCAGATCGTCGCCGGACTGACCAACGGAGCCGTGAAGGGCTGAAGCCCGGATCGTCCGTCCCGAAAGGAGAGAGGCGATGGCCTCCATCACCCTCAAGCACATCGACAAGATCTACGACGACGGCTTCCACGCGGTCAAGGACGTCAACCTGGAGATCGAGGACGGCGAGTTCGTCATCCTCGTGGGCCCCTCCGGCTCCGGTAAGTCCACTCTGCTGCGCATGGTGGTGGGTCTCGAGGACATCACCGACGGCGAGCTGCTGATCGGGGACCGCCGCGTGAACGAGGCGGCCCCGAAGGACCGCAACCTCGCGATGGTCTTCCAGAACTACGCCCTGTATCCGCACCTGACGGTCTACGAGAACATCGCGTTCCCGCTGCGCCTGAACAAGGGCGTCAAGCTCTCCGACGACGAGATCGACCGCAAGGTCCGCGAGGCCGCGAGCATGCTCGAGCTGAACGACCACCTCGAGCGCAAGCCCGGAAACCTCTCCGGCGGTCAGCGCCAGCGCGTCGCGATGGGCCGGGCGATCGTCCGGGAGGCCGACGCGTTCCTGTTCGACGAGCCGCTGTCCAACCTCGATGCGAAGCTGCGCGGCCAGATGCGAGCGGAGATTTCGCAGATGCAGCGCCGCCTCGGGGTCACGAGCATCTACGTCACCCACGACCAGACCGAGGCCATGACCCTCGGTGACCGCGTGGCCGTGCTGAAGAAGGGCGAGCTGCAGCAGGTCGCCAGCCCGCGTGAGCTGTACGAGCAGCCGTTGAACTTGTTCGTCGCGGGCTTCATCGGGTCGCCGTCGATGAACTTCCTGCCCGCCTCGCTGCGGCAGGGGCCGCAGGGCTGCGTGCTGTCGACGCCGATCGGCGACATCCCGGTCCCCGAGTCGAAGGCGCGCGCCGCCGAAGGCCGCGAGCTGGTGTTCGTGGGTCTGCGCCCGGAGTTCTTCGAGGACGCGGCGCTCGTCGATGAGGCCAGGAAGCCGCAGGGCTCGGTGTTCACCGCCGAGCTGACCCACATGGAGTGGCTCGGCCACGAGCAGTACGGCTACATCGAGTTCGAGCCGGACGGCGAGGTCGCGGACATGCTGGCCGACCTCGCGAAGGATCTGGACGCGGACGAACTGCGGCCGGTCATCGTCACGACGCTGTCGGCCGAGTCGCGCGTGCGTCCAGGGGTGCCGGCCCAGCTGTGGTTGGACGCCTCGCGCATCCACCTGTTCGACCCGAAGACCGGCGAGAACCTCACCCGTGATCCCGATGCCGGCGCCGAGCTGACCCGCCTGGCCGGCCAGGATCGGCGTCGTGAGATCGAGCTGGCGCAGGAGCGCGACGCCGCCCGGCGAGCCGAAGGCCGCTGAGCGCACGACCCGCGGCGGTGTGCCACGCCGCTCGCCGAAGCGGTGTGTGTCATGTCACGCGTTTGGGGCGGGCTGAGGCGTCGACGGAGCACAGCCGGATGCAGTGTGCGTGTGCGATGCTCGGACGACATCGGTCGGCATAGCGCCGCGCACCGGCGTCCGTCCGGCCGGCTCGTCAAGAATCTGTGAAAGAGGTGCCACCCATGGATCCGTTCCTTTTGACCTGGATCATCATCGGGGTCGTCGTGATCCTGCTGATCGTCATCATCGCGGTCGCCATGTCGAAGAAGAAACAGCAGCGCGAGCGTGAGCTCGCTGAGCGTGAGGCCCGACGCGAGTCCGCTCGCGGCGAGGCGCCGCGTCCAGCCTCGGGACCCTGGACCGGTGGCCAGGACACGGTGAAGCGGAACGAAGACGCCCGTGACGAGACGCGAGGTGCTGCTGCGAAGGCTGGCGCTGACGAGCAGCCTGGCGCTGACGCGAAGGCTGGCGCTGACGAGAAGCCTGGCGCTGACGAGCAGCGCGGGGGCGTCAGCGGTGCCGCGGCGACGGCGGGCCTGGCCGGTGCGACCGGCGCCGGTGTCGCGGCGACGCGTGGCGACGAGCGGCGCGAGACGGCCACGGACACGACCGAGGAGCAGGGTGGCCGGAACGGCCGTGACGAGCGTGGCGACCTCGGTGGGGAGCGTGGCGATGCGGCCGATCGCAGCGACGAGGGGCGTCCGGGCGGCAACCTGCTCGCCGGTCAGGACAAGCCGGTGCGGTTCCGCGACGAGCGGGTCAACGAGACCCTGGCCGCGCAGCGTCGCGACGCCGACCGCGCCGACGCCGATGTCGACGGCGTGACAACTGATCGCGCGGCCGCCGATCGCGCGTCGACCGATCCCGCCGCTGAGCGTGATGTGACCGGCCGGAACACCGCCGCCGGCCTCGGCGGGGCCGCGGCCGCGCCCGAGTACCGCGCCCACACCGACGAGGGCCAGCGGGAACGCGCTGACCAGTCCGGCCGGACCGGGGACGCGGCCCGCGTCTCCGGAACGAACGATGTCTCCGAGCAGGCCACGCCGACCTCGGCCGGCGCTTTCGGGCTGCCGACGGTCTCCAACGACCCGGCCGACCGGGAGACACACCCGGCCGACCGGGAGGCGCGCCCGGCCGCCCAGGAGCGCCAGCACGGTGTGACCGAGGCCCGGACCGCCGGCGCCGAGCGTGATGCCGAGAACCGCGTCCTGGGTCGCGACGAGGACCGCTCCGTCGAGAACGGTGCTGTGCGCGACGGCCAGCCTGAGGGCGGCGTGCGCGTGAACGAGCTGGGCGGTGAAGACCGACAGAGCCGCGAGCCCGAGCCCCAGGGCCAGGAGCCCCAGGTCCGCGAGACTGAGGTCCGCGAGCCCCAGGGTCAGCAGACTCCGGTCCGCGAGACTCAGGGCCTCGGCCAGCGTCGCGAGGCCGGCGAGCGTCTCGGCACGACGCCCGGCGTGGCCGGCGAGCGCGTTGACGAGCCCCGCGTGAGCGACGGGCACGCACAGCGGCCGTCCGCGCCGCAGACCCCGGCGGCCGGCCAGCAGCAGGGCTCGACGTCCTCACGCCTGGCCCGGCTGCAGCAGAAGGGGCGGGAGCTCTCGACCCGCCTCGAGGGCCCGCGCCAGAACGCCACGAACACGGCGAAGAAGACCTTCACCAAGGTCAAGTCGACGGCGCAGACCACGTACAACGAGGTCAAGCGCCGCCGCAAGAACGGCCGCTGAGCCGCACCTCTGGCCGTGCTCCAACCGGCGGCCGTACCGATCGACGGTCGTCACTGACCGCCGCTCGTACACGGGGCGCCGTCCTCCCTCGGGGAGGGCGGCGCCCCGTCGCCTGTGCCCCGTGCGGGACGACCCTGCCGGCCTAGGCGAACACGACGGTGCGACGCCCGTCGAGCAGCACGCGATGCTCGGCATGCCAGCGCACCGCCCGCACCAGGGTCGACCCCTCCACCTCGCGCCCGCGTTCGACGAAGTCCGCCGCCGTCTGTGCGTGCGTCACCGGCTGCACCTGCTGGGCGATGATCGGCCCCTCGTCGAGGTCACTCGTCACATAGTGGGCGGTCGCCCCGATCAGCTTCACGCCCCGTTCGTGCGCCTGGTGATAAGGCCGAGCGCCCTTGAACGAGGGCAGGAACGAGTGGTGGATGTTGATCGCGCGGCCAGCCAGATCTGTGCACAGCTCATCGCTGAGGATCTGCATGTACCGGGCGAGCACCACCAGGTCCACTTCGTGCTCGAGCAGCAGCTGCCGCAGTCGGTCCTCCGCGGCGCGCTTCGACGCCGGATCCCCGGGGGCCACCGGGACGTGCACGAACGGGATCTCGTGGAACGCGGCGAGCGGTTCCAGATCGCGGTGGTTCGACACGATGGCCGGCACATCGATCGGCAGTGCGCCGGCGCGGCGGGCGAACAGCAGGTCGTTGAGGGTGTGCCCGTCCTTGGAGCACATGATGAGCGTGCGGGTCCGGGCTGACGCGGGCCAGAGGGACGCCCGTGCGGCGAAGCGCTCGCGCAGCGGCGCGAGGACCGCCTCGAGCCGCTCAGCCGAGGCCGGGGAACGGAACTCGACACGCAGGAAGAACATGCCCGTGTCCGGGGAACCGTACTGCTGGGACTCCGCGATGTCCGCGTCCTGCTCGAGCAGAGCACCCGTCACCGCGTGGACGATGCCGCGTCTGTCCGGGCAGGCGAACGTGAGCACGTGACGGCGCTCCTGTGCAGCCTCCGGAGGGGTCTCGGTGCGGCAGGCAGCGGCGTCGGCGGAGGGGGAGCGGCGGTGGGATGCGGACATGGGCACACCCTAAGCCGAAGCTGCAACCGGAACCGAGCGGAGTGCACCAGAACAGCTCGGTCCTCGGTGTGGGACGGTCGACCGTCCCTCACCGAGGGCCGAGCTCAGGCGTCGGGGGTCAGCGGCCAGGCCGTGGCCGCTGGTGCTCAGGCGCCGGGGGTGTTCTCGCCCGCGTCGGCCTTGAGCTGGTCCTCGATGCGTCCGGCGATCTGCTCGTCGACGTTGCGCCAGTACTCGAGGGCCTTGCCGAGCACGGGCTCGCCCACGCCGGCCAGGGCGCCGGCGACGGTCTTCACGAACTCGGCGCGCTCGTCGTCGGAGAACACCTCGCGCAGCAGAATCCGCGCCTGACCGAAGTCGTCGTCATCCGCGCGCAGGGTCTGCGCCACGCGCACCAGCTCGCCGTCGGACTCCCACGAGGTGTCCGTCGGGCCGGTCTCGTCCGACCACGAGTCGCCGAACGAGTTCGGCACGTACTGCCGGCGCGTGCCGGTGTGGTGGTAGTTCATCTGGCCGTCGAAGTTGTACGAGTGCACCTCGTTCTTCGGCCGGTTCACCGGCAGCTGCGCGAAGTTCGTGCCGATCCGGTACCGCGCGGCATCGTGGTAGGCGAACGCGCGGCCCAGCAGCATGCGATCCGGCGAGAGGCCGATGCCCGGCACCGTTGCCGCCGGCGAGAACGCCGCCTGCTCGATCTGCGCGAAGTGGTTCTCCGGGTTGCGGTTCAGGGTCATGGTGCCGACCTTGATCCGCGGGTAATCCTTCTGGGACCAGGTCTTTGTCAGGTCGAACGGGTTGTACCGGTAGGTCTTGGCCTCCTCGTACGGCATGACCTGCACGTACAGGTCCCACTTCGGGAACTCGCCGCGCTTGATCGCCTCGAACAGGTCCTGACGGTGGAAGTCGGCGTTCTTGCCGGCCATCCGCTCGGCCTCGTCGTTCGTGAAGTTGTGCACGCCCTGCTGGGAGATGAAGTGGTACTTCACCCAGAACTTCTCGCCGGAGGCGTTCACCCACATGTAGGTGTGCGAGCCGTAGCCGTTCATCTCCCGCCAGGTGCGGGGCAGGCCGCGCGGACCCATCAGGTACGTGACCTGGTGGGCGGTCTCCGGGTTGTTCGCCCAGAAGTCCCACTGCATCTCACCGTCGCGCAGGCCCGAATCCGGCAGGCGCTTCTGCGAGCGGATGAAGTGGGTGAACTTCATGGGATCGCGGACGAAGAACACCGGGGTGTTGTTGCCGACCAGGTCGTAGTTGCCCTCGTCGGTGTAGAACTTCAGCGAGAAGCCGCGCACATCGCGCCACGTGTCGGGCGAACCCAGCTCGCCGGCCACGGTCGAGAAGCGGGCGAGCATCTCGGTCTTGGCGCCGGGCTGGAACAGCAGCGCCTTCGTGTACGCCGAGACGTCCTCGGTGACCTCGAACTCGCCGAACGCGCCCGACCCCTTCGCGTGCGGGCGGCGCTCGGGGATGTTCATGCGGTTGAACTGCTGGTGCGTCTCCACCAGGTGCGAGTCGTGCAGCACGATCGGGCCGTCGGGGCCGACCGTGAGCGAGTTGCGGTCCGAGACGGCCGGCGCACCGTGCATCGTCGTCGAGCCGGTGGCGTGCGGGGTCTTCTTCTCAGCCATGGGTCCTCCTTTGAGGGTCGTTCGATGACCAGTGCAGTCCACTGTGCCATCTGCCACCCCGACGGTGTAGTGGCGGCGGCCTTGACGGGGTGTCGAACCGGGCCTCCGAGGCCGCCGTCGTCGCTAGGATTGGCCGGGAGCCGAGGCCGCGCCGCGCGCCCGAGCCTGAGCGGACACGCCCCGTGCGCCTCCGCCGTACCCCACCGCACGCCCAGCCGAAGGGAAGTTCGACGTGACCCAGTCGCCCGACATCAACACGCAGCCGCTCTCCGAGGTGGATCCCGAGATCGCCCAGGCGCTCGCCGACGAGCTGGGTCGCCAGCGCGGCACGCTCGAGATGATCGCCTCGGAGAACTTCGTCCCGCGCGCCATCCTGCAGACGCAGGGTTCGGTGCTCACCAACAAGTACGCCGAGGGCTACCCGGGGCGTCGCTACTACGGCGGCTGCGAGTTCGTGGACGTGGCCGAGAACCTGGCGATCCAGCGTGCCAAGGACCTCTTCGGCGCTGAGCACGCCAACGTCCAGCCGCACGCCGGAGCGCAGGCCAACGTCGCCGTCATGACCGCCCTGATGAACCACGGCGACAAGCTCATGGGCCTGTCCCTGGCGCATGGCGGCCACCTGACCCACGGCATGAAGCTGAACTTCTCCGGCAAGAACTACGAGATCGCCGCCTACGAGGTGGACCCGGACACCTACCGCGTGGACATGGACAAGGTCCGCGAGCAGGCGCTGGCCGAGCGCCCGGACGTGATCGTCGCCGGCTGGTCCGCCTACCCCCGGCAGCTGGACTTCGCCGCGTTCCGCCAGATCGCCGACGAGGTCGGCGCGAAGCTGTGGGTGGACATGGCGCACTTCGCCGGCCTGGTGGCCGCGGGCCTGCACCCGAACCCGGTGCCGCACGCCGACGTCGTCTCCTCGACCGTGCACAAGACCCTGGCCGGCCCGCGCTCGGGCTTCATCCTCACCACGGAGGAGCTGAAGAAGAAGATCGACTCGTCCGTGTTCCCGGGCCAGCAGGGCGGCCCGCTGATGCACGCGATCGCGGGCAAGGCCGTGGCCTTCAAGATCGCCGGCTCCGAGGACTTCAAGGCCAAGCAGCAGCGCACTCTGGCCGGCGCCCGCATCCTCGCCGAGCGCCTGTCCGGCACGGACATGGCCGAACACGGGGTCTCGGTGCTCACCGGCGGCACCGACGTGCACCTGGTGCTCGTGGACCTGCGCGAGTCTCAGCTGGACGGCCGTCAGGCCGAGGACCTGCTGCACGAGGTCGGCATCACCGTGAACCGCAACTCCGTGCCGTGGGACCCGCGCCCGCCGATGACCACTTCCGGCCTGCGCATCGGCACCCCGGCCCTGGCCTCCCGCGGCTTCGGCGAGGCCGAGTTCCGCGAGGTCTCGGACATCATCGCCGCGGCCCTCACGCCGAGTCCGGACGTCGAGTCCCTGCGCGCCCGCGTGGACAAGCTGGCCGCCGACTTCCCGCTGTACGACGGCCTCGAGAGCTGGTGAGAGGGCCCATGACCGCGAAGACCCTCGACGGCAAGGCCACGGCCGCCACGATCAAAGACGAGCTGCGCGTGCGCGTGCAGGCTCTGGCCGAGCGCGGGGTCACCCCGGGTCTGGGCACGGTGCTCGTCGGCGACGACGCCGGCTCGCAGAAGTACGTGGCGGGCAAGCACCGGGACTGCGCGCAGGTCGGCATCACCTCCATTCAGCGCGAGCTGCCCGCAGACGCGACCGAAGAGCAGATCCTGCAGGTGGTGCGCGAGCTGAACGAGGATCCGGCCTGCACCGGGTACATCGTGCAGCTGCCCCTGCCGAAGCAGGTGGACACCCAGAAGGTGCTCGAGGCGATCGACCCGGCCAAGGACGCCGACGGCCTGCATCCGATGAACCTGGGCCGCCTCGTGGCCTCGGTCTCTGGCGAGCTCGACTCGCCGCTGCCGTGCACGCCGGCTGGCTGCGTCGAGCTGTTGCGCCGGCACGGTGTCGAGCTGGCCGGCAAGCACGTCGTGGTGATCGGCCGTGGAGTGACCATTGGCCGCCCGGCCGGCCTGGTGCTGACCCGCCGCGAGGTCAACGCGACCGTGACGCTGGCCCACACCGGCACCACCAACCTGGACGAGCTGCTCGCCAGCGCCGACGTGATCATCGCCGCCGCAGGCTCCGCGCACATGGTGAAGCCGGAGCAGGTCAAGGACGGTGTGATCGTGCTCGACGTGGGCGTCTCCCGCGTGACGGGCGAGGACGGCACCTCCCGTGTGCTCGGCGACGTGGACCCGGCCGTGGCCGAGAAGGCGGCGTGGATGGCGCCCAACCCCGGCGGTGTGGGCCCCATGACCCGCGTGATGCTGCTGGCCAACGTGGTCGAGGCGGCCGAGCGGGCCGCCGCGGCACGCTGAGCCCCAGCACGTCTCACACGTCGGTGCCGGGCCGCCCCGTGCGTGCCCGGTGCCGACGCAGCAGGTCCAGCCCGGAGGAGACGAACACGATCGTCCAACTGACGGCGACGACGCCGAGGGCGACGACGAGCGCGTGGGCGAACGGCTCGGCCGACGCCGTGGCGGTTCCGTCGCCCGGCCCGGTGGCATAGAACGCACCGAGCACCACGGCCATGCCGATCGAGGTGCCCACGCGCTGTGTGGTCTGCGCGACGCCGCCGGCGGACCCGGCGCGGGCGGGGTCGACGTCGTCCATCATGAGCACCTGCGCGCTCGTCATGATCAGCGCTTGGGAGGCGCCCTGCGGCACCAGCAGGGCGGCGATCGTCCACACCGGCAGCGTGCCGGCCGCGACGGGACCGGCGCACGCCATGATCGCCAGCATTGCACCGACGCCCATGGCGGCGCCGACGAACACGAACCACGGACCGCAGCGATGCACCCGCGCCCCGATCCACGTCGAAGCGGCCGTCACCACGAGCGCTCCGGCCAGAGTCATCAGGCCGGCGACGAACGCGCTGTGCCCGAGACCGCGCTGCACGAAGACCGCGATCACGGCGAACGCAGCCGGCATCGTGCCCATGTAGAGGGTCGCGTGCAGCGTCGAGAACGTGAACGAGGGGCGCTGGAACAGGGACGGGTCCACCATCGGGTGCACCCCGGTGCGCGGGGCGGCGGCGCGCACCCGCCGCTCCCACAACCACCACGTCACGAGCAGGGCGGCTGCCGGGGCGAGCAGCCA
Source organism: Micrococcus cohnii (assembly GCF_014205175.1). Classification (NCBI taxonomy): domain Bacteria; kingdom Bacillati; phylum Actinomycetota; class Actinomycetes; order Micrococcales; family Micrococcaceae; genus Micrococcus; species Micrococcus cohnii. The sequence goes on from NZ_JACHNA010000001.1 coordinate 106,808, forward strand.
GACGGTCCCCGGGGCGATGAAGGGGACCATCAGGCACACGGTCGCCGCGGCCAGCAGCACGACGCCGACCGAGTCCAGGGCCCGCAGCGCCCCCAGCGGCGAGAGCGCCGACCGCTCCAGCACGGTCTGCGTCGGCGGGTGCAGCCAGAGGGCGGCCAGCACGGTGGCGAGCAGACCCACGGGCACGCTCACGAGGAAGGCGGCACGCCATCCCCACTGATCGCCGAAGGCCTCGAGCAGCAACCCGCCCAACGGGGGCCCGACGGCCACGCCGAGCCCGATCACCGTGCCGAACATGCCGTAGGCCTTGCCGCGCGCCGAGCCGGTGAAGGTCGACTGGATGACACCGATGATCTGCGGATTGAACAGACCCGCCCCGATGCCGGTGAGCAGACGCGCCGCGTTGAGCATTCCGGGGGAGACCGCCAGCCCGGAGAGCAGGGAACCGAGGGCGTAGACCGCGATGCCGACCAGGAACAGGGGCTTGCGGCCGAACAGATCGCCGGCTCGGCCGGAGGCCACGAGGACGACGCCGAAGGTGAGCGTGTACCCGGCGAGCACCCACTGCAGGTCCGCGGTGCCCGTTCCGAGTCCCGTCTCGATCGCGGGCAGGGCCACGTTGACGATCGACACGCTCATCAGCGAAATGAACAGCGGCATGAGCAGCACGGCCAGCACCCGGCGCTGTCGCGGGGTGAAGCGCGGCGCGTCGTCAGCGGGGGCGTCGGAGACGGGGGAGCGGCTCATCCGGCCAGGATAGGCGGACCCGCATCTCGAGCTGGGCTGTGCGGTGGGCGAACGGATTCGTGACTCGGGTCGCCGGTGCGGGACAATGGGGGCCAGCCTCGGCCGACCCGTCGGGGCATGTCCACGCTCGAGGCGTCGCCGCCGGCCGGCCGCGACGCTGCGGATCCAGGAGAACATCCGTCCCATGGCCCAGTCCCTGCCTTCGTCTGAGAACGTCTCGCAGTCCCGTCGCCCCCGAGGAGGCGGCCTGCAGATCGGCTCGCTCGGCTTCGCGGTGATGATCACCGTGCTTTTGGTCGCGCTGCTGTTCGCCGCGAACCAGAACACCGTGATCGGGTGGCTGCTGGTGGCGATCTCGGCAGGATGGCTGCTGTTCGCGGTCATCGTGTTCTGGCAGATGCGCCGGGGGCTGCGCTCCGCGGCCCGCCGCATGGACGACGCGGTCGCCCGCTCGGCCGACGCGATGGCCCGGCCCGCCGAGCAGGCGCCCGTCGCCGCGTCCCGCCGCGAGGCAGCGGCGCCGGAGGCCCCGGCGTCCTCCGGCGATCCGATGCGCGATACGAAGCTCGACCACTCGTTCAAGATCTGCCAGGTGCAGACCCGCGTCATCACCGAGCAGCTGAACCAGGACGGTCCGCTGGACCGCGAGATGGTCGAGCGCGCACTGGAGACCATCACCATCACGGCGTCGAACGCCCGTGACATGATCAAGGAGTCCGGCCCGGCCGCCGGCGGTGCCTCCCGCCGCGACGCCGAGGGCCCGGTGAGCGGAGAGGTGATCGACTGATGACGACGCTGCCCGAACGCGACCCCGAGACCGGCCGCTACCCCGAACCCGCCGAGGGGGAGCCCGTCGTCCATGCGAACGCGAACGCCCCCAAGGCCGACGGTGCGCTGCGCGTGGCCACCGTCAACGTCAACGGCATCCGCGCGTCGCATCGCAAGGGCATGGCCGCGTGGTTCGCCGGCCGCGGCGTCGATGTGCTGACCCTCCAGGAGGTCCGGGCCCCCGCCGAGGTCACCGCGACGCTCGTCCCCGAGATCGTCGGCGACGACTGGGACGAGGTCCACGTGGCCGACGCGATCGCCGCGGCGAAGGGCCGCGCGGGCGTCGCGATCGCCTCCCGTCTGCCGATCGAGGCGACGCGGGTGGGCATCGGCGACGAGGACGCGTACTTCGACGACGCCGGCCGCTGGATCGAAGCGGACCTGCGTCTTCCCGACGGCTCCCTGTTCACGGTGGTCTCCGCCTACGTGCACTCCGGCGAGGTCGACACCCCCAAGCAGGTCGACAAGTACCGCTTCCTTGACGAGATGACCCGCCGCCTGCGCGAGTTGGCCGCGGCGGACCACCCCGCGCTCGTGACCGGCGACCTGAACGTGGGCCACACCGAGCGGGACATCAAGAACTGGAAGGGCAACGTCAAGAAGGCCGGGTTCCTGCCCGAGGAACGGGCCTACTTCGACCGATTCTTCGGCGAGCTCGGCTGGGTGGACGTGGCCCGCCGCCTCGCCGGGGACGTCGCCGGCCCTTACACGTGGTGGTCCATGCGCGGCAAGGCGTTCGACAACGACGCCGGCTGGCGCATCGACTACCACATGGCCACCCCGGACCTCGCCAAGCGGGCGAGACAGGCCGTCGTGGACCGCGCCCCGAGCTGGGGCACCCGTTTCTCCGACCACGCCCCGCTCGTCGCCGACTACCAGTTCTGAACCCGGGAGGATCCTCGATGACCGAGCAGACCCAGCAGCAGGCGCGCGGCGCGCGCAGGAACACCGTGGCGGACGTCCTCGCCCAGGACCCCGCGACGACGGCCCACCTGCCCGGTGCAGGGCGGGGGCACCGCGTGCTCTCGGGGATGCAGCCCTCGGCGGACTCGCTGCACCTGGGCAACTACCTGGGCGCCCTCGTGAACTGGGTGCGCACCCAGGACGACGTCGAGTCCTTCTTCTTCGTCCCGGACCTGCACGCGATCACCGTGCCGCAGGAGCCCGAGGCGCTGGCCCAGCGCACGCGCGTCGCCGCGGCCCAGTACATCGCGGCGGGCATCGACCCGCAGCGCTCCACCCTGTTCGTGCAGTCGCAGGTGCCTGAACACGCCCAGCTGGCCTGGGTGCTCACCTGCATGACGGGCATGGGCGAGGCCATGCGCATGACGCAGTTCAAGGACAAGGCCGCGAAACAGGGCCAGGACGCCGCCGGGGTCGGGCTGCTGGCCTACCCGATGCTCATGGCCGCGGACATCCTGCTGTACCAGCCGCACGGGGTGCCCGTCGGTGACGACCAGCGCCAGCACGTTGAGCTCACCCGCACGCTCGCGCAGCGGTTCAACCACCGGTTCGGCGAGACGTTCGTGGTGCCCACCGGTTTCTATCCGGAGGCCGGCGCGCGCATCTATGACCTGCAGGCCCCCACGTCGAAGATGTCGAAGTCCGCGCAGTCCCCGAACGGGCTGATCAACATCCTCGACGCCCCGAAGACCATCGCCAAGCGCATCAAGTCGGCCGTCACCGACGACGGCACGCAGGTGCGCTTCGACCGCGAGGCCAAGCCGGGCGTCTCGAACCTGTTGACGATCCTCTCGGCGGTGACGCAGCGGCCGGTCGCTGCGCTCGAGGCCGAGTTCGAGGGCAAGATGTACGGCCACCTCAAGGTCGCCGTCGCGGACGCCGTGGTGGAGGCCCTCGCTCCCATCCGCGAGCGCGCCCTCGAGCTGCTCGAGGACCCGACCGAGCTGGACCGGATTCTCGCCGACGGGGCGCACAAGGCCCGCGAGGTCGCTCAGCCGGTGCTGCAGGACGTCTACGCCAAGGTCGGTTTCCTTCCTCCGATGGGCTGATCCGCGGGGCATCTCATCCCTGAGGGGGAAGCGTGCGACACAGGCGACTGCCAGGATGGTCACCGGCATAGAAACAGTGACGAAAGGCAGGTCGATGGCCGCGACAGCGACGCAGGGGGCACCGCCGAACGGGCCCCGCTCACCGAGGACAGGAACCGAGCCGGTCCTGGAGACGGAGAACCTGGTCAAGATCTACGGCAAGGGCCCCTCGCGCTTCGACGCGCTCAAGGGCCTGACCCTGCAGATCCACCGGGGTGAGTCCGTCGCGATCGTCGGCAAGTCCGGATCCGGCAAATCCACGCTCATGCACCTGATCGCGCTGCTGGACCAGCCGAGCGCCGGCGTCGTGGCGATGGACGGACAGCCCGTCTCCCAGTTGAAGACCTCCCAGGTGGCGAAGCTGCGCAATGAGACCTTCGGGTTCGTGTTCCAGCAGTTCTTCCTCAATCCGGGGCAGACCGTGCTCGAGAACGTCATGCTGCCCCTGAAGATCGCCGGCGTGGGCCGGGCCGAGCGCAAGCGCCGCGGCATGGAGGTGCTCGACCGCCTCGGCTTGGCGGACAAGGCCAAGAACAAGGCGACCGACCTCTCCGGTGGCCAGAAGCAGCGCGTGTGCATCGCCCGTGCCCTGGTGAACCGGCCGACGGTGCTCTTCGCTGACGAACCGACGGGGAACCTCGACACCGCGACCTCCGAGGTCGTGGAGGACATCCTCTTCAGCCTCAATCGTGAGGAGGGCATCACCCTGGTCGTGGTGACCCACGACGACGACCTCGCCGCCCGCTGCGACCGGCGGATCGAGATGCAGGATGGGCTGATTATCGCGGACAGCCGCGAGAGCACGACCGAGGGCGCACACCGAACGGGGGAGCGGGCATGAGGATGATGGACGTCGCCGGGACGGCGCTGAGCAACACGTGGCGGTCGAAGGCCCGCACCCTGCTGACGGTCATCGCGATCGTCGTGGGAGCGTTCACCCTGACCCTGACCTCTGGTCTGGGCGCCGGCGTGAACAAGTACGTGGACACCGTGGTCGAGGGCTTTGGCGCCCCCGACGAACTGAGCGTGTCCAAGCAGAGTGACACGCCCGCCGGCGGCGGCATGATGGGCGGTGCTCCGACCGAGTACGAGGAGGAGACCGGCGGTGGCGAGATGTTCGGCACGCCGCTGCTGACGAAGAAGGACCTGGAGGCGATCGAGAAGACCAAGCACGTCACCGACGTGGAGACGGTCCGCATGGTCGAGCCCGATTACATTCAGGGCGAGGACGGCACCAAGTGGCAGGTCCCGTTCATGGGCAGCTCGGCCGAGATCGACATGCTCTCCCTCGACGCCGGCCGCGCACCGGTCGAGGACGCCGCGGAGATCACCGTGCCGGTGGAGTGGGTTGAGCCCCTCGGTGGAAAGTCGGCCGAGGACGTCCTCGGGCAGCAGGTCACGCTCGCCGCCTCGAACCCGCTGCAGGAACGCGACACCGTCACCGCCACCGTGGTCGGCGTGACGGGCACGGCCGCCTCGGGCTCGGGAGCGGGCCCGGTGCCGTCGGTCTCGCTCGAGCAGGACCTGCACGACATCACGACGAAGGGTCTGCCCGAGCAGCAGCGCAACACCTACTTCCAGGCCACCGTGACCGTCGAGGACATGGAGGCCAACGAGCAGGCCGTCAAACAGTCGCTGGCGGAGCAGGGCTACCAGGCCCAGACACTGGAGGAACAGCTCGGCGTCATCCGCGGGATCATCGACGCGGTGACCTGGGTGCTCAGCGGCTTCGGCTTGATCGCCCTGCTGGCGGCGAGCTTCGGCATCATCAACACCCTGCTGATGTCGGTGCAGGAGCGCACCCGCGAGATCGGCCTGATGAAGTCTCTGGGCATGAGCTCCGGCAAGGTCTTCACGCTGTTCTCCATGGAGGCGGTCATGATCGGACTGATGGGCTCGGTGGTCGGCGTCGGGCTGGGCCTGGCCGTCGGCTTCGGGGCGAACGCCCTGCTCGTGAACGGCGCTCTGAAGGACGTCGCCGGGCTCACCCTGTTCGCGCTGAACCCGCTGGCGATCCTCGGCACGATCGGGCTGATCCTGCTCATCGCCTTCCTCGCCGGCACTCTGCCGGCCCTGCGCGCGGCACGGAAGGACCCGATCAGCGCCCTGCGTTACGAGTGACCAGCCCGCGGACGAGCGTCGCGTTCCCCGGCGTGGCGCCGCGACGCGTCCGCGCGACCCCAGACGACTCCAGCAGAGCTCAGAGGAAGGAATGACGATGAACCCTCAGGACCACGATGGCGCGCCGAATGCGGCTGAGCACGGCCGGCCGCCGCACGGTCAGCCGTACGGCCATCCGCAGCAGGAGGCCCCGGGCTCCCGGTACGGCACGCAGGCCTACACACCACAGGCCCAGTACGACGTGATGCAGGAGCCGAAGAAGTACCGCACGCTGCTCACGCTCACCCTGGCCAGCCTGGGCCTGTACGTGCTGAACCTGCTGCTCTCGATGCTCATGACCGGCGACGACAAGTACCGTCGCTACCTGCAGGAGTCGGCGACCGCCGGGGACCAGTCCCTGTCGGCCGACGAGCTCGAGCAGATCACCTCCGTCATGAATCTGGTGATGATCGGCACGATCCTGGTCTCCGGCATCATCGGCATTGCGATGTACCTGCTGGTGTACTTGGGCCTCAAGAAGAAGAAGGGCTGGGCGCGCATCCTGGGCATCGTGTTCGCGATCCTCGGGGTGCTCAGCACGGCGGGCAGCCTGATCACCATCGGCGCGACGGCCTCAGGCGTCCTGCTGGTCGCATTGCTGCTGGTCAGTGTCGCGTTCCTGGTGGTGAACGTGCTGTGGCTGCTCCACGCCTTCGGCAAGGACGTGACGGCGTACCTGCAGCAGCAGAAATTCCTGCACGCCGCCCGGTGAACCCGTGGGGCCGCCGCGCCCCGTATGGCACACGGCCACACCCGAGGACGCCCCGGCGTCCGAGCCGCGTCCCGACCGGGGCCGGCCCGGACGCCGGGGCGTCGGTCATGCGAGACAATGGCCCCATGGCTTCCCCGCAGGCACACCACCCCGACGTCCCTCCTGGCCAGCTGCACCCTGAGGTGCGCCGAGGGCGCTCGCGTCTGCTGAACATCACCGTCGTGACGGGACTGTTCTCCACGCTCGCGATCACCGGCATGACCGTCCTGCACCAGGACCAGGACCTCGTCCGCGGCATCCTCGAGGCCCGGTCTTGGGGCGTCGACGAGGTCACGGACCGTGAGGTCGCCGCGATGACCACGGGATCCGGCGACGTCGTTCTCGCGGCGCTCGGCTCGATCGCCCTCACCGCGGCCATCTGGTTCGGCGTGCACCGACTCTGGCGCCTCGCCCGGTGGGCCGCCGTCGTCATCGCCGTGCTCTGCCTGCTCACGGCGGCCTTCTGGTCCGTCGACGGCGGGCAGCTCATGTGGCACGGCGGCGGGCTCGGCGTCGCGGTGCTCGCGGCCGTGTGCGCGATGGGCACCTCCTGCGCCGTGTGGCTGCTCGTGGCGTTCAACCGGCTCGTGCGGGACGCCTTCGACAGGTGACGACGCCGCCGTCGAGGCCACGCTGAGCGCTGCATCAACGATGAGGGCCCCGCCCTCCCGGCAGCATGCCGGGGAGCGGGGCCCTGAGCGCATCAGGCGCCGTCGGAGCGGCTCAGACGGAGCGGGCCAGAATGGCCTGCTTGACCTCGGCGATCGCCTTGGTCACCTGAATGCCGCGCGGGCACGCATCGGTGCAGTTGAAGGTCGTGCGGCAGCGCCACACGCCTTCCTTGTCGTTCAGGATCTCCAGGCGCATGTCGCCGGCGTCGTCACGCGAGTCGAAGATGAACCGGTGCGCGTTCACGATCGCGGCCGGGCCGAAGTACTGGCCGTCAGTCCAGAACACCGGGCACGACGAGGTGCACGCTGCGCACAGGATGCACTTGGTGGTGTCGTCGTAGATCTCGCGATCGTGCTGCGACTGGAAGCGCTCACGGGTCGGCTCGTGGCCCTCGGAGACAAGGAACGGCATGATCTCGCGGTAGGACTGGAAGAACGGTTCCATGTCCACGATCAGGTCCTTCTCGACCGGCAGGCCCTTGATGGCCTCGACCGTGATGGGCTTGGACAGGTCCAGGTCCTTCAGCAGGGTCTTGCAGGCCAGGCGGTTGCGGCCGTTGATCCGCATCGCGTCCGAGCCGCAGATGCCGTGGGCGCAGGAGCGACGGAACGACAGCGAGCCGTCGTGCTCCCACTTGACCTTGTGCAGGGCGTCCAGCACGCGGTCCGTGCCGTACATGGTGAGCTTCCACTCGTCCCAGTACGCTGCCTCCGAGTCCTCCGGGAGGTAGCGGCGCACGCGCAGGACGATGTCGAAGCTCTCGACGCCCCCGGCGTCTCCGGAGCCCTGGTTCAGCTCGACCTTCGAGGCCGGCTCGGCGGTTTCGGTGACTGCAGTGCTCATCAGTACTTACGCTCCATCGGCTGGTAACGGGTGATGACGACCGGCTTCGTATCGAAGCGGATGCCCTTGACGCCCTCCATCTCCGCGGTCTCGTCGCGGTAGATCATGGTGTGCGCCATGAAGTTCTCGTCGTCGCGGTCCGGGTAGTCCTCGCGGTAGTGACCGCCGCGGGACTCCTTGCGGCCCAGGGCGGCCAGGGTCATCGCCTCGGCGATGTCCAGCAGGTACCCGAGCTCGACGCCCTCGAGCAGGTCGAGGTTGAAGCGCTTGCCCTTGTCCTGCACGGAGATGTTGCGGTGGCGGGTGCGCAGGTCCTCGATCTCGGCGAGCGCGCGGCGGATCGACTCCTCAGTGCGGAACACCTGCATGTCGGCGTCCATGACCTCCTGGAGGCGAGCCCGCAGGTCAGCGACCTTCTCCGTGCCGGTGGCCGAGCGCAGGTTCTCGATCTGCTCGACAATCGGCGCCTCGCCGTTCTCCGGCAGGTCCACGAAGCCGGCCGTGCCCGCGTACTCCGCGGCGTAGATGCCCGCGCGACGGCCGAACACGTTGATGTCCAGCAGTGAGTTGGTGCCGAGCCGGTTCGAGCCGTGCACGGACACGCAGGCGACCTCGCCCGCGGCGTAGAGGCCCGGCACGACGGTGTCGTTGTCCTGCAGGACCTCGCCCTTGATGTTCGTCGGGATGCCGCCCATGAAGTAGTGGCAGGTCGGGAAGACCGGCACCGGCTCGGTGTACGGCTCGACGCCCAGGTACGTGCGCGCGAACTCCGTGATGTCCGGGAGCTTGGCGTCGATGTGCGCCGGCTCCAGGTGGGTGAGGTCGAGCAGCACGTAGTCCTTGTTCGGTCCGCAGCCGCGGCCCTGGCGGACCTCCTCGGCCATCGACCGCGCCACGATGTCACGCGGCGCCAGGTCCTTGATGGTCGGGGCGTAGCGCTCCATGAAGCGCTCTCCGTCGGCGTTGCGCAGGATGCCACCCTCGCCGCGAGCGGCCTCCGAGAGCAGGATGCCCAGGCCGGCCAGGCCGGTCGGGTGGAACTGCACGAACTCCATGTCCTCGAGCGGCAGGCCGGCGCGGTAGGCGATGGCCATACCGTCGCCGGTCAGGGTGTGCGCGTTCGAGGTGGTCTTGAAGACCTTGCCGGCGCCGCCGGTGGCGAACACGACCGACTTGGCCTGGAAGACGTGGATCTCGCCGGTGGCGAGCTCATAGGAGACAACGCCGGCCACGCGCTTCTGCGTGTACGCGGTGCCGTCCTCGCGGGTGGCCTCCTCGTCGACCATGAGCAGGTCCAGCGCGTAGAACTCGTTGTAGAACTCCACGTTGTGCTTGACGCAGTTCTGGTAGAGCGTCTGCAGGATCATGTGGCCGGTGCGGTCCGCGGCGTAGCACGCGCGACGCACGGGCGACTTGCCGTGGTCGCGGGTGTGTCCGCCGAACCGGCGCTGGTCGATCTTGCCCTCGGGCGTGCGGTTGAACGGCAGGCCCATCCGCTCGAGGTCGAGCACCGCGTCGATGGCCTCCTTGGCCATGACTTCAGCGGCGTCCTGGTCCACCAGATAGTCGCCGCCCTTGATGGTGTCGAAGGTGTGCCACTCCCAGTTGTCCTCCTCGACGTTGGCCAGGGCGGCGCACATGCCGCCCTGGGCGGCGCCGGTGTGGGAGCGGGTCGGGTAGATCTTGGTGAGCACGGCGGTGCGGGCGCGCTGCCCCGATTCGATGGCCGCGCGCATGCCGGCTCCGCCGGCGCCGACGATGACCACGTCGTACTTGTGTACCTGCATTCTCAGGCTTCTCTCTTTCGTGTCTGTCTCGCGCTCGTCCCGGGCGGGCCCGGGGGCGTCGGGTCGATGACGTTGCTCGGTGTCTGAACGAGGTCAGCCGTGGCAGAACGCGGGGACGTCCTTCAGCAGCTGGCCGGACGCGTCGACCATGCAGGGCTCGAAGGTGAAGATCACCAGGGTGCCGAGGATGATGATGGCGGCGGTCGCCACGTACAGGATCATCGACAGCCAGAACCGGACCCGATCCTTGTGGGCGTAGTCGTTGATGATCGTGCGCATGCCGTTGGTGCCGTGCAGCATTGCCAGCCACAGCAGCAGCAGGTCCCAGAACTGCCACATTGGGTCGGCCCACTTGCCGGCCACGAAGCCGAAGTCGACGCCGGCGATGCCCTCGCCGACCAGCAGGTTCGAGATCAGGTGGCCGAAGATCAGCACGACCAGCACGACGCCGGACAGTCGCATGAACAGCCATGCGAGCATCTCGAAGTTGCCCTTGCCGCCCTTGCTTCGCGTGTACTTCGGGTCGATCCGACCCGTGCGCGGAGCGGCGATGGTGGTCTCAGTTGCGTGGCTCATGGATCAGTGACCTCCGAAGGCGAGCGCGAAGTGACGGATACAGAAGCCGATGGTCAGCACGGCCCAGAGGGCGAGCACGACCCAGAGCAGGGTCTTGTGGTGCTTCGTGCCACCGGCCCAGAAGTCCACGAGGATGATCCGCAGGCCGTTCAGCGCGTGGAACAGGATGGCGGCGACCAAGCCGGCCTCGCCGAGGGCGAAGTACCACGTCTTGTAGGCGCCGATGACGGCGTCGTAGGCCTCGGGCGAGACGCGTACGAGCGACGTGTCGAGCACGTGCACGAGTAGGTAGAAGAAGATGACGACGCCGGTGATGCGGTGGCCCACCCAGGACCACATTCCGCCGTAGCCGCGGTACAGGGTCCCTCGGCCTTCTTTGGCCGGGGCCTGCGCAGTGGCACTAGTCACGGTTGATTACCTCCCAGGGAAATGCACGGCCCCCGGCTCGTCGGCGAAGGTGTGCTGGCGAGGGGCGCAGGGGTACGCGGTGCGAAGTGGATTCCATCGTCCAGAATAGCCCCTGATTGAGCTGATAGCGGAGTGGGCGCCGGTGTGTGACGCGCCGTGCTCGCCGTGCGCGATGCGTACGCTGTGTCCCATGAGCGACCAGAACCTTGACGCAGCGCCCCTGTCGGAGGCGGCGCGCGACGCCCTCTCCCGTTTCCACGCGGTCATCCCGGCCGGCGGAGTCGGCACACGGCTGTGGCCCCTGTCCCGGGCGGCCGCCCCCAAGTTCCTCCACGACCTGACCGGATCGGGCCAGACGCTCATCCGCGCGACGTGGGATCGTCTCGCTCCGCTGGCCGAGCAGGGGATGACGGTCGTCACCGGACGCGTGCATCGCGACGCGGTCGTGGGACAGCTTGATGAGCTCGTCGAGGAGAATCTGGTGCTCGAGCCGGAGCCCAAGGACTCGGCGGCGGCAATCGGCCTGGCCGCGGCGATCCTGTCGCTGCGCGATCCCGAGACGATCATGGGCTCCTTCGCCGCTGACCAGGTGATCGCCCCCGTGGATCGCTTCCAGCAGGCCGTGACCCAGGCGGTCGTGACGGCGGCCACCGGGAAGATCGTCACCATCGGCATCACGCCGAGCCATCCGGCGACCGGCTTCGGCTACATCCGCACCGGCCGCTCCCTCCGCCTCTCGGACGCCCCCGACGCGCACGACGTGGCCGCGTTCGTCGAGAAGCCGGATCAGCGAGTCGCCGAGCAGTACGTGCGCTCGGGCCGCTACCTGTGGAACGCCGGCATGTTCGTGGCGCCGGTGCGCCTGATGCTCGAACACCTCGAGGCCAATGAGCCCGAACTGCACGCCGGGCTCATGCAGATCGCCCGAGCCTGGGACACCGACGAGCGCGATGAGGTGCTCGCCCGCGTGTGGCCCACCCTGAAGAAGACCGCCATCGACTACGCGGTGGCCGAGCCCGCCGCCGCGGTCGGCGACGTCGCGGTCGTGCCGGGCACCTTCACCTGGGACGACGTGGGCGATTTCGCCGCGATCGCACGACTCAACCCGGTCCGCGATTCCTCGGGCATCACCGTCATCGGCGAGACGCCGCGCGTCTACTCGACCGACGCCTCCGGCGTGGTCGTGACGGACACCGAGCGCGTCATCGCCCTGATCGGCATCGAGGACGTCGTGGTGGTCGACACCGAGGACGCCCTGCTGGTGACGACCACGCAGAACGCGCAGGAGGTCAAGAAGGCCGTCGAGTCGCTCAAGAAGGACGGGCGGGACGACGTCCTCTGAGCGGCCGTCCGCCATGAGGGCGCCGGCCGCGCGAAGATGACGAGATCGGCCTCGAGGCAGCCGCCGCCACCGGCTCCTCCGGTAGCCTCGCGGAGCATGACCGACGCCACGACCCGTCCTGCCGACCCCACGGCCCCGCCGAGTTCAGCGGTCGAGGTCCCGTCGACCAGACCGACGGTCGCGGCCGTTGAGCCCGGGGCGCGTGCGCTGCGCCGGGCGGTACACGCGGAGCCGGAGCTCGGGCACGTCGAGCACCGCACGACCGCCGCCCTTCTCGACCACCTGGCACGTGCAGGCCTTCAGCCACAGCAGCTCGAGGACACCGGTGCATACGTCGACGTCGGGACCGGGCCGCTCGTGCTCGGCCTGCGCGCGGACATCGACGCCCTGCCAGTCGACGAGCTCACCGGCCTCGATTACGCCTCGCGGCACCAGGGCATCGCACACGCATGCGGCCACGACATGCACACCGCGGTCATGGCCGGCACCGCCGTGAGCCTGCATCGAATCCTGACCGGCCGCGGCGGAAGCCGGGCCCTCGACGAGGCGGCCTCCCGGGCCGGCGGCCGGGTCCGCGTCATCTTCCAGCCGGCCGAGGAGATTCAGCCCGGCGGAGCTCTCGGCGTCATCCAGCAGGGGGCGCTCGAGGGTCTGCCACGCATCCTGGCCGCGCACTGCGAGCCGCGCTTCGACGTCGGGACGATCGGCACCCGCATCGGCGCGATCACCTCGGCCGCGGACACCGTGCGGATCACGCTCACCGGGCGCGGCGGGCACACCTCCCGCCCGCATCTGACCGAGGACATGGTCTTCGCGCTGAGCCAGATCGCGGTGAACGTGCCCGCCGTGCTCTCCCGCCGCATCGACGTGCGCTCGGCCGTCTCTGTGGTGTGGGGACAGATCGCCGCCGGCTCGGCGCCGAACGCGATCGACTCCGTCGGCACTCTCTCCGGCACGATGCGCTGCCTGGACGCCGAGGTCTGGGAAGAAGCCGGAAGCCTGCTCGACGAGGTGGTCACCCAGGTCGCGGCCCCCTACGGGGTCCGGGTAGAGCTCGAACACATCCGCGGTGTGCCGCCGGTGACGAACAGCGAGGCGGAGACCGCGGTGATCGAAGCGGCGGCTCGGCGCGAGCTCGGGGCGGACGCCATCCAGCTGACGCCGCAGTCGATGGGCGGCGAGGACTTCGCCTGGATGACCCAGCAGGTGCCCGGGTCGATGCTCCGGCTCGGCACACGCACCCCCGGAGGACCCGTCTACGACCTGCATCGCGGCGACTATGCGCCCGATGAGCGCGCGATCGGCGTGGGCATGCGTGTGTTCACGTCTGCGGCGCTCGGCGAGATGCTCGGTGCATCCGGTGCCGGCACGGAAGGCCGTGGCCGTGGGTGACGTGGACTGGACGGCTCTGCGTGCCGCGGCACTGGCAGCGGCCGCCCGCGCCCATGCCCCGTATTCGGGGTTCCGCGTCGGTGCTGCGGCCCTGGTCGACGACGGCCGGACCGTGGCCGGCTGCAATGTCGAGAACGCCTCCTACGGGCTGACGTTGTGCGCCGAATGTTCGCTCGTGTCCGATCTGCACATGAGCGCCCCGACCGATGCACGGGGACGACCCCGCCCCGGCAGGCTCGTCGCGTTCGTCTGCGTGAACGCCGCCGACGAGGTCACCATGCCGTGCGGACGCTGCCGGCAGCTGCTCTGGGAGTTCCGGGCCCCGGAGATGCTCGTGTGGGGTCCGTCCGGCCCCCTGCCCATGACGGCAGTGCTGCCCGAAGCCTTCGGTCCCGACGATCTGAGCTGAGGCACTATCCTGGCCGGACCGCGGCGGGGCCGTCCCGGCCGCGACCGTCCCGGACCCCGCAGGAGGAGCCCATGACCGACCCGGCCGGCGCCGCGACCCGCCACGAGTCGTTCGACGCGATCGAGGTCATCCGTGCCAAGCGGGACGGACAGCGCCTGTCCGACGAGCAGATCGACTGGGTCGTCGACGCGTTCACCCGCGGCGTGGTGGCCGACGAACAGATGTCTGCGCTGGCCATGGCGATCCTGCTCAACGGCATGGACCGGGCGGAGATCGCGCGGTGGACGCGGGCGATGATCGCGTCGGGGGAGCGGATGGACTTCACCGGGCTGCGCACGGCAGACGGCCGACCCCTGGTCACGGCCGACAAGCACTCCACCGGAGGCGTGGGGGACAAGATCACCCTGCCGCTGGCCCCGCTCGTGGCGTCCTACGGGGTCGCGGTGCCGCAGCTGTCCGGCCGCGGACTCGGCCACACCGGGGGCACCCTCGACAAGCTCGAGGCGATCCCGGGCTGGCGTGCCGAGTTGAGCGGCGAGCAGATCATGCGGCAGCTGAGCGAGGTCGGCGCGGTGGTCTGCGCGGCCGGCGCGGGGCTCGCCCCCGCTGACAAGCGCCTGTACGCGCTGCGCGACGTGACCGGCACGGTCGAGTCGATCCCGCTGATCGCCTCCTCGATCATGTCCAAGAAGATCGCCGAAGGGACGCGGGCGCTCGTGCTGGACGTCAAGTGCGGTTCCGGGGCCTTCATGAAGGACGAGGCCGACGCGCGCGAGCTCGCGCGCACGATGGTGGAGATCGGACGTGACGCCGGCGTCGACACCACGGCGCTGCTCACGGACATGTCCGCACCGCTGGGACGCGCGGTCGGCAACGCCCTCGAAGTGGCCGAGGCGCTCGAGGTGCTCGCCGGTGGCGGACCGCCCGACGTGGTCGAGCTGACCGTCGAGCTGGCCCGGCACATGCTGGCCGGTGCGGGGGTGTCCGACGTGGACCCGGCCGAACACCTCGCCGACGGGCGCGCCATGGACGTGTGGCGGCGCATGGTCGCCGCCCAGGGCGGAGACCCGGACGCCGCCTTGCCACGGGCCCGTCACACCCAGACCGTCACCGCGTCCCACGACGGGGTGCTCACGGGCACCGACGCGATGGCCGTGGGCCTGGCGGCGTGGCGCCTGGGCGCCGGCCGGGCGCGTCAGGGTGACCCCGTGCAGGCCGCGGCCGGAGTCGAGCTGCACATCGGCCTCGGCGAGCCGGTGCATGCCGGCGACGTGCTGGCGACCCTGCACACCGATGAGCCGGAGCGGTTCGATCGCGCCCGGGCCGCGCTGGCCGACGCGTTCGTCGTGCAGGCGCCCGACCTCGCCCGCGACGCGTCGCTGCGCGCTCGGTCCGTCGTGCTCGAGACCGTCCGTCCGGACGTCGCCTGACGCCCGCCCGTCGCCGACCGCCGCCGTGTTCGCTCGTCTCGAGGACTTCATCCTCCACGCCGCCGCTCAATGGTGGGTGCTGCCGTTCACGTGGCTGATGTGCGTCCTGGACGGGCTCGTCCCGGTGTTCCCGTCCGAGTCGCTGCTGGTCGCCCTGGCCGCGATCGTGGACGACGGCCGCCCGTTCCCCCTCGGCGCCCTGTGGGTCGTCGGGATGCTCGGCGCCTTGATCGGCGACAACGCGGCCTACGCCCTGGGCCGGATCGTCGGCGTCGACCGCTGGCGCTGGATGCGCACGTCGGTGGTGGCCGGGGCCATGACCACGGCGCGGCGCCACTTGGACAGGCGCGGTGCGTTCTTGTTGCTGACGGCTCGCTTCGTGCCCGGAGGCCGCGTCGCGGTGAACCTGACGGCCGGCGCGAACCGCTACTCCTACCCGCGGTTTCTCGTGCTCGACGCCGTCGCGGCGTCGGTGTGGTCCGCGTACTCGATCCTGATCGCGCGCCTCAGCGCCGGATGGCTGGACTCTCCGCTGCTGCAGATCGTCGCCGCGCTGCTCGGCGCCGCGATCGTCGGCCTGGTGCTGGACCGGATCGTGAGCGCCGCGCTGCGTCGCCGTGGAACCCCAGCGGCGGGGGAGGGCCCTCGAGCGGGCTGATGCGCTGACCTAGACTGCGGGCGTGATCACCGCAGACTGGCAGAACAGCTTCTCCGACGCCCCCGGACCCCTCGAGATCGACCTGGCCGCGCTGCCGAAGGCATGCCTGCACGACCACCTGGACGGCGGGCTGCGCGTGGGCACCGTGCTGGAGCTCGCCCTCGAGGCGGGACTGACGCCGCCGGCGGACACCGAGGAGGAGCTCGCCGAGTGGATCTCCTCCCACGCCAACGGGGAGTCCCTCGAGAAGTACCTCGAGGTGTTCGCGCTGACCACCTCCGTCATGCAGACCGCCGACCAACTGCGCCGCGTCGCCCGCGAGTTCGTCGAGGACCTGGTCGAGGACGGCGTGGTCTACGGCGAGATCCGCTGGGCCCCCGAACAGCACCTCGAGGCAGGCCTGAGCCTGGACGAGGCCGTCGAGGCGGTGCAGTCCGGGCTCGACGATGCCGTGGCGGCGGCTGCGGCCGACGGGCACGAGATCCGCGTGGGCCAGCTGATCACCGCGATGCGGCACGCCGACCGTGCTCAGCAGGTGGCCGAGCTGGCCGTGCGGCACCGCGACCGCGGGGTCGTGGGCTTCGACATCGCCGGCGCCGAGATCGGGTTCCCGCCCTCGCGCTTCACCGACGCCTTCACGTACCTCGCGCAGCACCACGTTCCGGTCACCGTCCACGCCGGCGAGGCAGACGGGATCGAATCGATCCGCGAGGCTCTCGTGCACGGACGCGCCCAGCGGCTCGGTCATGGCGTCCGTCTGGCCGACGACATCTCGGTGCAGTACGGCGGCGTCGACGAGGACGGGACCGAACTCGACGCGGACACGGGCCTGGTCGAGCTCGGGGACACCGCGGCGTGGGTGCGGGACCGTCAGATCCCGCTCGAGGTGTGCCCGTCGTCGAACCTGCAGACCGGCGCGGTGGCCGCAGACCAGGGGATCGCGGCGCACCCGATCGATCTGCTCGTGCAGCTGGGTTTCCGCGTCACGGTCAACCCGGACAACCGGCTCGTCTCCGGGGTGTCCCTGACCGATGAGCTGTACCTGCTGGCCGAGACGTTCGGCCACTCGCTCACCCAGTTGCTTCAGCTGCAGCTCAACGCCGTCGAGTCCGCCTTCCTACCGCTGGACGAACGTGAGGAGCTGGCCGAGACGATCGTCACCGGCTGGGCCGAGGCGATCTCCGGCCAGACTCCGCGGCTGACCGTGCTGGAGGCCGACCAGGACGGCCCCGACGACGACCTCGAGGACTGAGCCGCCCATGAGTGAGGCCGTCGGACGGCTCGTCGCGGTCGTCGACGCCCTGCGCCAGCACTGCCCGTGGACCCGGGCGCTTACCCATGAGGAGCTCACCGAGTACCTCGTGGAGGAGGCCTATGAAGCGCTCGAGGCCATCGAATCCGGCGCGCCGGAGGCAGAGCTGCGCGGCGAGCTCGGGGACGTCCTGTTCCAGGTGGTGCTGCACGCGGCCATCGCCGACGGGCGCGGTGCGTTCAGCCTCGACGATGTGGCCGAGACGATCACCGCCAAGATGCTCCGCCGCAACCCGCACGTGTTCACCCCGGACGGCCGGCTGCGCCCGCCCGAGGAGCTTGCCTCGGTCACGGTCGAACAGATCGAGCGGCAGTGGGAGCGCATCAAGGCCGAAGAGAAGCGGGCCCTGGCCGCGGACGAGCGTGGTGGGACGGCGGGGTCGACGGACGATGCCGCCGACCCGGCGCAGTCCGTGTTCGCGGAGCTGCCGGCGCACCTGCCGGCGCTCGCGGCCGCGGCCAAGGCCGTCGACCGGGCCGCGCGTCGCGACCCGGATCCGCTCGTCGCCGAGCGCTCCGCGGCGGCCGCTCCCACCCCGGGAGAACCCGGCGCCGCAGCGGCCGACCCGCTGGCTGACGAGACCGCCCTCGGCGCCCACCTGTTCGAGCTCGCCGCCCGCGCCCGCCGGGCCGGCCTCGACCCCGAACGAGCGCTGCGCAGGCATCTGGCGGTCCGGGCCGGCCGGGTAGGCTGAGCCGTGCGCCGTCCAGTCGGACCGCCCGAGCCACATCCCGGACCTTTCGCTTTCAAAGGAGACTGCACATGGCCCTGATCGATGCCATCCACGCCCGCGAGATCCTCGACTCGCGCGGCAACCCCACCGTCGAGGTGGAGGTGCTGCTCTCGGACGGCTCCGTCGGCCGCGCCGCAGTGCCCTCGGGGGCCTCGACGGGCGAGTTCGAGGCCGTGGAGCGTCGGGACGGCGACGCGAAGCGCTACCTGGGCAAGGGCGTCCAGGACGCCGTCGCCGCCGTGGACGAGCTCGCCGACGAACTCGAGGACGAGTACGCGATCGACCAGCGTGCCGTGGACGCCCTGATGCTCGCCGTGGACGGCACCGCGAACAAGGGAGCGATCGGCGCCAACGCCATCCTCGGCGTCTCCATGGCCGTGGCCGCCGCGGCCGCCGAGTCCTCCGAGCTGCCGCTGTTCAAGTACCTGGGCGGACCGAACGCCCACGTGTTGCCGGTGCCGATGATGAACATCCTCAACGGCGGCGCGCACGCCGACTCGAACGTGGACATCCAGGAGTTCATGATCGCCCCGATCGGCGCGCCCTCCTTCCGGGAGGCCCTGCGGTGGGGTGCCGAGGTGTACCACAGCCTCAAGAAGGTGCTGCAGGAGAAGCAGCTGAGCACCGGGCTCGGCGACGAAGGCGGCTTCGCCCCCTCCCTGGAGTCGAACCGCGCGGCACTCGACCTGATCGCCGAGGCCGTGACGAAGGCCGGATACACCCTCGGCGAGGACATTGCCCTGGCTCTTGATGTGGCCTCCTCCGAGTTCTGCGAGAACGGCTCGTACACCTTCGAGGGCGAGACGCGCACGGCGGAGCAGATGGCGGCCTACTACACGGAGCTCGTCGACGCCTACCCGATCGTCTCGATCGAAGACCCGCTCGATGAGAACGACTGGCAGGGCTGGCAGCACCTGACCGAGCAGATCGGCGACCGGGTCCAGCTCGTCGGCGACGACCTGTTCGTCACCAACGTCGAGCGCCTGCAGCGCGGCATCGACGAGAAGGCCGGCAACGCCCTGCTCGTCAAGGTGAACCAGATCGGCTCGCTCACCGAGACCTTCGACGCGATCTCGCTGGCCCAGCGCCACATGTTCCACTGCATGATCTCGCACCGCTCCGGCGAGACCGAGGACACCTTCATCGCGGATCTGGCGGTGGCGACCAACGCCGGCCAGATCAAGACCGGTGCCCCGGCCCGCTCGGATCGCGTGGCGAAGTACAACCAGTTGCTGCGCATCGAGGAGGAGCTGGGCGAGGCCGCCGTGTACGCCGGCCGCTCGGCGTTCCCGCGCTACCAGCGCTGAGTCGGCGCCCACCGGCGCTCGCCCCGGGTCAGACTCGCCGCCGTGTCCGGTCCGTCTCAGCGACGGTCGGAGCGGCGGCGGGTCCGCCGTCTGTCCGAACCCCGGACCACTAGTCTGGAGGCCCGCGCCGCCCCGGTCCGCACACGCCTCGCACGGAAAGGAGTCAGGAGCCATGTCCCGACGCCCTCGCGTGCCTCGCGTGACGCCCGCATCGGGCACCGCACCGTCCTCGGGTCGCACGCCGGAGCCAGGGGACTCGGCGCCTGTCGGGGGCACTGCCCCGACGCCGGGGCCGGCGCCTGAGCCGAGCCCGACCGTCCAGGCGCCTGCGGGCCCGGAGCAGGACGGACCGCCCGAGGAGCCGACCGGGGCGGGCCAGGACGACCCGGCGGCCCGGCGGCGTGCTCGCGCGGCCTCGATCGCCCGCGAACCCGGCGCCACCGTACTGCGGCTGCCCAACCGGCGAGAGATGCAGCGCCGTGGCGCCTCCGAAACGCAGGCCGAGGCGAATGAACCCACCACAGCCGCCGATCCCGCGCCCGGCCCCGCTCGGCGTCGGCGGCCTCGCAGGAGGTCGGGGCAGGGACGTTTCTCCCGCTGGCCGGAGGGTGCGGCCGCCCGGCGGCGCCAGGCCGCGCGGAGCGTCGAGACCCGACGCCAGGCCCCGCCGGCCCCCGTGCCGGCCCGCGCCCTGACCGGTCGTTCACTGCTCGTCATCGCCGTCGTGCTGCTGGCCGCGGTGCTGGTTGCCCCGACGCTGCGGGTGTTCCTCAATCAGGAGCTGGAGATGAACGCTGTCCGAGCGGACATCGCCGAGCAGGAACGCCAGCGCGACGAGCGTGAGGAGCGCATCCGCCGCTGGGACGACCCCGAGTACGTGAAGCAGCAGGCGCGCGAGCGGCTCGAACTCGTGCGGCCGGGGGAGACCCTCTACACCGTCACCGGCGTCGACGAGCTGCCGGAACAGGATCCTGAGACCTCCTCCGTGGACGAGAATCCCGTCAATGAGCGGCTGCCGTGGGCGGAGGGCCTGTGGGACTCCGTCGTCCGCGCCGGCACCGAATGATCCCGTGCCCGTGGGCACCCTGAAGGAAGAGAGCGCCATGGCGTCTGCCGAGCCCGACCTTGACCGCACCGTCTCCGCCGAGGACCTCGACACCCTCTCATTGCAGCTGGGCCGCCCCGTGCGCGACGTCGTGGAGATCGACGCGCGCTGCGTGTGCGGCAACCCGCTCGTCGCGACGACGGCCCCGCGCCTGTCCACCGGAATCCCCTTCCCCACGACGTTCTACCTGACGCACCCCGCCCTCACCGCGGCCGTCTCGCGTCTGGAAGCCGACGGCGAGATGGCACGTATGAACGAGCGGCTGGGCCAGGACGACCAGCTCGCTCAGGCCCATCGTCGAGCCCATGAGGCCTACATCGCCGAGCGTGATCGCGTCGGCCGCGAGGCCGGTGTGGCCGAGGTCCCCGAGATCGATCACGTCTCCGCCGGCGGCATGCCCGAGCGGGTGAAGTGCCTGCACGCGCTGGTCGGCCACGCGCTGGCGGCCGGGCCGGGCGTCAACCCGCTCGGTGACGAGGCGCTCGAGGCGGTGCGCCCCTGGTGGTCCCCGGAGACGTGCGCGTGCGCCGGGGCCTGGGACGCCGAGGCCGCGGTGCCGACGAAGGACCTCTCGCGGCACGTGAAGCACCTGAAGAAGGTCGCCGCGCTGCAGCGGGTGACGGTCGCCGGTGTGGACTGCGGCACAAACTCCATCCGACTGCTCATCGCGCGGCCGGAGGGCACCGAACAGGCGGCGGCCCGCGCCGCTGCGGATCCGGACACCCCGCTGCCCGGCGAGGGTGACATCGCGCTGGACACCACGGGTGCGCCCGTCGACGTGGTGCGTCAGATGCGGGTGGTGCGTCTGGGCCAGGGTGTCGACGCGACCGGTGCGTTCGCCGGCGAGGCCCTCGAGCGCACGTTCGGCGCGGTCGAGGAGTATGCCCGCCTGATCCAGCGCCACCACGCCGGGCGGGTCCGCTTCGTCGCGACCTCGGCCAGCCGGGACGTGTCCAATCGGGATGAGTTCCTCGACGGGGTCGAGGCCCGTCTCGGAGTGCGTCCCGAGATCATCTCCGGCGGTGAGGAGGCTCGGCTGTCCTTCTCCGGGGCCGTCTCCGTCCTGGACGCGCTCGACGAGGGCGCCGGACCGGCGCCGGCTGCTGAGGACCGGGTGCTCGTCGTCGACCTCGGTGGCGGCTCCACCGAGTTCGTGCTGGGCACCGCCGCGGGGCAGGTGATCGACGCGGTGAGCATGGACATGGGATGCGTGCGCTTCACCGAGCGGTTCCTGCGCACCGATCCGCCGACCGCGCAGGAACGTGACCAGGCCGCCGCCGCCGTGGACGCGGTGCTCGACGAGGTGGCCGAGCGGCTCGACCTCGGCTCGGTGCGTGCGCTGATCGGCGTCGCCGGGACCGTCACGACCGTCACCGCGGCCGCGCTCGGGCTCGAGGAGTATGACTCGGAGAAGATCCATGCGGCGGTGCTGCCGTCCCAGACCGTCCACGCCACCGCGCAGCGGCTCGTCTCGGCCACGCGCGAGGACCGTGCCGCGCTCGGGTACATGCACCCTGGGCGCGTCGATGTGATCGGGGCGGGATCGCTCATCTGGTCGCGCATCGTCGACCGGCTCGAGCGCACCGCCGGCCTCACCCACACGATCACGAGCGAGCGGGACATCCTTGACGGAATCGTGCGGTCCGTCGCCTAAGATCATGGACATGGCTATCACCCCTGATCTGTCCCCGAAGCCCCGCCTGCTCGTCGTCGGCGGCGGTTATGCCGGGTTCCACATCGCGAACGACCTGCAGAAGACCGTGAAGGAGCGCGGGGGTGTGGTCACCCTCGTGGACCCGCTGCCGTACATGACGTACCAGCCGTTCCTGCCGGAGGTCGTCGGCGGCCACATCGACGGCCGGCACATCGTTGTGGACCACCACACGCACCTGAAGCACACCGAAGTCGTCCGCGGCTCGGTCGTGAAGGTCGAGCACGCCCGCAACACCGCCGTGGTGCGTGGCCACGACGGCGGCGAGTTCGAGGTGCCCTACCAGGACATCGTGATGACCGCGGGCGCCACGACCCGCACCTTCCCGATTCCGGGCCTGGCGGAGCAGGGCATCGGTCTGAAAACCGTCGAGGAGGCCGTCGCACTGCGCAACCAGATCCTGGAGCGCCTCGACGCCGCCTCCCTGATGACCGACGGGGATGAGCGCCGGCGCGCCTTGACCTTCGTCGTCGTCGGCGGCGGCTTCGCCGGCGTCGAGGCCATCGCCGAGATGGAGGGCCTCATTCGCGATGCCGTCGAGCGCGACCCGCGCATCTCGCAGACCGAGGTCCGCATCGTCATGGTCGAGGCCATGGGCAGGATCATGCCCGAGGTCTCCGAGGACCAGGCCGAGAAGGTCGTCGAGCACCTGCGCGGCCGCGGCATCGAGGTGCTGCTGAACACCTCGCTGGGCAGCGCCGAGGACGGCCAGATGCAGCTGATCAACATGGCGGACAAGTCCGAGGCCGAGCGTTTCGGCGCGGACACCCTCGTGTGGACCGCCGGCGTCGCCGCCAATGCGGTCGCGAAGTCCACTGACTTCCCGGTCGAGGAGCGCGGCCGCATCGAGGTCACCCCGACCCTGCAGATCAAGGACGGCCAGGACGGCGTCCTGGAGGGTGCGTGGGGCTGCGGCGACGTGTGCGCCGTGCCGGACCTGACCGGGGCCGGACCCGGCGGCATGTGCGTGCCGAACGCGCAGCACGCGATCCGTCAGGCCAAGCGCCTCGTCGCGAACTACCTCGCCGTGCGCCACGGGGAGGGCGAGGTCGAGGAGTACCGCCATGAGTCCCTCGGCGCGGTCGCCGGACTCGGCTTCGGCAAGGGCGTCGGCAACCCCAAGGGCGTCAAGCTGTTCGGGCCTCTCGCCTGGCTGGCCCACCGCGGATACCACGGCTACGCGATGCCCACTCTCGAGCGCAAGGCGCGCGTCATCGGTGGCTGGATTGCCGAGACCGTGTTCGGCCGGGACACCACGTCGGTGGAGAACCAGGAGACTCCGCGCAATGCGTTCCTGGCGGCCGCCGGCGGCACCCCCGAGCCGCGCCGCTTCGAGCGCCGCGACGAGAAGCAGCTTTCGGCCTGACCGGCCGAGCGCGCGGTCGAACCGTTCGACCGTGCCTCGATCCTGACGGCGACCGCGCGCCCCGCCGTGCGCGCGGTCGCCGTCGCGGTCTGCGGCGGATTTTCCCAGCGGGGACGCCGCCGTGCGACGGTCGGCCGTGCTGGCCGTCCCCGCCCCCGTGGCCCAATCGGCAGAGGCAGGCGACTTAAAATCGTCATCGGTGTGGGTTCGAGTCCCACCGGGGGCACCGTGCCGTCGCCGATGGCACCAGCATGGTCCCGTCGGACGTCCGCTACGCCCAGCGTGAAAGCGGGGTCGTCCGCCCTGCTGAACCCGGTATTCGGCTGTCAGCAGCGGCGCATCCGCACTAGACTGAGCCAAGACACTCTGTCGCCCCGCCCGTCGCGGACTCGACCGTTCGGCCAACACCGCACGGTGGACCGAGGCGCGGGCCTTTCCCACCGAAGGAGACCGCCGTGGCCAATCCGGTGATGAACAGCAAGAACTTCCAACAGCAGATGCACTCCGGCCAGTCGCAGCCCTCGTGGTATGCCGGTGCCCCGCAGGGGGCCGCGCAGACCCCCTACGGCCAGACCCCCTACGGCCAGGCGCCCCAGGGCCAGCGGCCGTACGGCCAGGCCCCCTACGGGCAGCAGGCCGGAGCCCCGGACCTCGAGCAGATGTACGCGGCCCCCGCGGCCGGCCCGGCCGACACCGGACGGATGACGTACAACGACATCGTGGGCAAGACCGCGTTCTGCCTCGTGCTGGTCGTCGTGGGCGGTGCCGTGGGGTGGATGTTCCCCGGCATCGGCATCGTCGGCGCGATCATCGGCTTCGTCCTCGGCCTGGTCAACGCGTTCAAGAAGAACCCCTCGCCGGCGCTGATCCTCGCTTACTCGGCCGCGCAGGGCCTCTTCCTTGGCGCATTCTCCTCGATCATGGAGGGCACGTACCCGGGCATCGTGGTGCAGGCCGTGCTGGGCACTCTGTCC
This sequence comes from Micrococcus cohnii, assembly GCF_014205175.1. Taxonomy (NCBI): domain Bacteria; kingdom Bacillati; phylum Actinomycetota; class Actinomycetes; order Micrococcales; family Micrococcaceae; genus Micrococcus; species Micrococcus cohnii. The sequence goes on from NZ_JACHNA010000001.1 coordinate 131,370, forward strand.
GTGTTCGCCGTGACCCTGGCGCTGTTCTCCTCGGGTAAGTTCCGCCCGACCCCGAAGATGACCAAGATCTTCATGATCGCCATGCTCGGTTACCTCGTCTTCTCCCTCGTCAACGTCGGCATGATGCTCTTCGGCGTCACCGACTCCATGTTCGGCATGCGTTCGGGCATGATCGGCGTCGTGATCGGCCTGCTGGCCGTCCTGCTCGCCTCCTACTCGTTGGTGATGGACTTCCAGATGGCCGAGGACGGCGTGCGCAACGGCGTCCCGGAGAAGTTTTCCTGGACCGTGGCCTTCGGCCTGACCGTCACGTTGATCTGGCTGTACGTCGAGATCCTGCGCATCCTCGCGATCCTGCGCGGCGACGACTGACCGTCAGCACGACCGTCTCGACGGGACCGCCCGTCACGAACGCCCCGGCCGCCCAGATGCCGGGGCGTTCGTCCGTGCCGGGGGCGCGCCCCCATTCGCCGCAGCCCTGACGACGCCTGCATTGGCGTTCTGAAAGGAGACACATGACCGCCCAGCACGCCGTGTCTGGAGACGACTCCGCGGCCACAGGAGCCCAGTACCGTTTGCGTTCTGGCACGGCCGAGGCCACGGTCGTCGGACTCGCCGGGGCGCTGCGCGAGTACCGCGTCGACGGGATCGACTACGTCGAGCCGTATCCAGCCCAGAGCATTCCGCCGGCGGGCAATGGCATCCAGATGTCCCCGTGGCCCAACCGCGTCGCCGGCGCTCGCTGGAGCCTCCACGAAGCGCAGCAGCAGCTGGACGTCACGGAGCCGACCCGCGGGCACGCCAGCCACGGGCTGCTGCGCAACACCCAGTTCATTCCGGAGGCCGTGACCGCGGACCGCGTCGTGCTGCGCGGAGAGATCCACCCGCAGCACGGTTGGCCCTTCCGCATGACGCACCGGGTCGAGTACGCCCTCGCCGAGAACGGGGATCTCACCGTGTGCCAGCGGCTGCTCAACCGCACCGACGTCGCGGCCCCCGCAGGCTTCGGCGCCCACCCGTTCCTGAGGATCGGCGAGGTACCCAGTCGGCTGCTGCGTCTGACCGTCGAGGCCGATACGTGGATCGACACCGACGAAAGCCTGATACCCATCGCCGACCATCCGGTGCAGGGCAGCCGGCACGATTACCGCGACGGACAGAGCGTGGGCGCAGAGCCGGTCGACGTGTGTCTGACCGATCTGGCGGCGCACGACGGTCGGCACGAGGCGCGTCTGGAGGCACCGGACGGCAGCGAGCTGACCCTGTGGTCCGACGAAGTCTTCGCGTACACGCACGTGTTCGTCACGGACCGGCTTCCCGGCCGCGAGCACGCCGTCGCGGTGGAACCGCTCACGATGCCGGCCAACGCCCTGAACACCGGACGCTCCCTCCGCTGGTTGGAGGCGGGGGAGAGCCTGCTGGGGCGCTGGGGCCTGCGGCCTAGAGGATGAAGACCGCCGCGGACGCGCGGTAGGCTCAGGCGACCCGCCGTGGGCCGCACCGGCCCCGCCTGATGCCGAGGAGAAGCACATGACGTTGGCCTCACCCACCGAACGCAAGATCGATCGGGACGTCCCCTACGGGCTGTCGGTCGCGGCGGCCTGGGCCTGGCGGGTGATCGCCGTCGTCCTGATGGTCGGCGTCGTGCTCTGGCTGCTCGGCCACGTCACGCTGATCCTCATCCCGGTCATCGTGGCGGCCCTGCTCGCCTCTCTGCTGGAGCCGCTGCACCGACGCCTGCACATCACCCTGCCGGCCATCGCCGCGTCCCTGCTGAGCGTGCTGGCGCTGATTCTCGGGGTGGCCGGTCTGCTCGCCCTCTCCGGCCAGCAGCTCGTCACCGGCTTCGCGGACATGAGCGAGCAGATCAGCAAGGGTGTGAAGTCGGCCATGGCCTGGGCTGAAGGCATGGGTCTGCCGATCGGCGGCTCCGGCGGCGGGCTCGAGAGCATGATGTCGACGCTCAAGGAGAACTCCGGGGCCATCATGTCCGGGGCGATGAGCTTCAGCTCCACGGCGACGAACATCCTGGCGGGGATCGTCATCGCTCTGTTCACGCTCATCTTCTTCCTCTATGACGGCGACCGGATCTGGGCGTTCTGCCTGCGCTTCGTGCCGCGTGCCCACCGCCGCGCCATCGACCACGCTGGGCGCTCCGGCTGGCACGCCGTCGGCTCCTATGTGCGCGTGCAGATCGTAGTCGCGGCCATCGACGCGCTCGGCATCGGCCTGGGCGCGTGGCTGCTCGGCGTGCCCCTGGCGTTCCCGCTGGCCGTGCTCGTCTTCCTCGCCTCGTTCGTCCCCATGGTCGGCGCCGTCGCGACGGGCGCCCTGGCGATCCTGCTGGCGCTCATGGCCAACGGGCCGATCAATGCGCTCCTGATGCTCGGCGTCGTGATCCTGGTGCAGCAGCTGGAGTCGAACGTCCTGCAGCCGCTCATCATGGGCAAGGCGGTCGCACTGCACCCGCTTGCCGTCTTCTTGGCGGTGGCCGGCGGCTCCGCGGTGGCCGGCCTGGCCGGCGCGGTCTTCTCCGTGCCGATGCTCGCGTTCCTCAACGCCTTCGTGCGTGGTCTGCGCAAGGAGCAGCACGAGAACGAGGAAGCCGACGGCGACTCCGAGGCCGGCGACGCGGACCGGACGCCGTCGGACGGTGCCGACGCGGGGGTGTCCGACGGGGCCGTCCCGGCGCACGAGCCCTCCGCCGCACGGGTTTCCGGCACCGGCTCCTCGGCGCACGAGGGCTGATGCCGGACGCCGCGCAGGATCCCGGCGAGCAGAGCGGGATCGCCACAGCCGACTCTGCTCCTGAGAGCTCCGGCCTGGACCTGACGCCCGGCTGGGTGCGGCCCGAGCGGAACGGACCCACGGACGGGCAGGTCGCCGGCACCGATCTGGCGGTGGGGCTGGAACAGATCGAGCGGGCGCGCTCGCGCATCGAGGACGTCGCGGTGACCACCCCCATGCTGGCGGCACGAGAGCTGTCCGCGCAGACCGGCCTGACGGTGCAGTACAAATGCGAGAACCTGCAGCGCTCCGGCTCTTTCAAGGTCCGCGGTGCCTCCGCCCGCATCGCGGCGCTCACGGAGGCCGAGCGCGACCGCGGGGTGGTCGCGGCCTCGGCGGGCAACCATGCCCAGGGGGTCGCCCTGGCGGCGGCCCGCCGTGGCATCCGCGCGCGCATCGTCATGCCGCGCGGCGTGGCCCTGCCGAAGCTCCAGGCCACGCGCTCCTACGGCGCCGAGGTGGTGCTGCACGGCGCGAGCGTTGACGAGGCCCTGGCCGAGGCGGAACGTCACGCGCAGCACAGCGGCGCCGTGCTCCTCCATCCCTTCGACCATCCGGAGATCGTCGCGGGTCAGGGGACGGTCGGTCTGGAGATCCTCGAGCAGATGCCCGAGGTCGAGACGGTCGTCGTCGGCATGGGCGGGGGAGGGCTCATCGCCGGGGTCGCGCTGGCGGTGAAACAGCGAGCCGCGCAGCTCGGGCGTCGGGTGCGCGTCGTCGGCGTGCAGGCGGCCGAGGCCGCGGCCTACGTCGGTTCGCTCGAGGCGGGGCAGGTCACCGCGCTGAAGAGCGTGTCGACGATCGCCGACGGCATTGCCGTCGCTCGTCCCGGGCAGGTGCCCTTCGAGATCATCCGCGACACGGTCGACGCCGTCGTCACGGTCAGCGAGGACGAGATCGCGGGGGCGATCGTCCATCTCATGGAACGGGCGAAGCTCGTGGTGGAACCCGCCGGAGCAGTCGGGGCGGCCGCACTGCTCTCGGGCCGGATCCAGGCGCTCGGCCTCGACCCGGGGCCGACGGCGGTGGTTCTCTCGGGCGGCAACATCGACCCAATGCTCATGCTCAAGTCCATTCAGTCGGGCCTGGCGGTGAGCGGACGATACCTGGGGGTGCGGATCGCGCTGCGCGACCGGCCCGGCGAACTCGCGACTATCTCCCGGATCATCGCGGAGGCCGAGGCAAACGTGGTGCGGGTGGACCACACCCGTGCCGGGCCCGAACCGGCCGTCTCAGGGGTCTACATCGTGATCGACATGGAGACCCGCGGCCATGAGCACTCCGCCCGCGTGCTCGCCGCGCTGCGCGCGCACGACTATCGGTGCGACCGGCTCTACTGAGCTGAACCCGGGCGGAGCCCCGAGGGGAGCACGCCGGGCGCGGCTCCCCTCGTCCGGCTCAGGCGGTGCGCGGGCTGGAGCCGTGCGGATCCTGCGTGGAAGCGCGATGCTCCGGCACCTCGGCCTCGGCGGCCCGCTCGTGCTCCTCGCGTGCGGCGTCCTCGGCGGAGGGCAGGGCCGCGGCGCTGAGCGCTCCGGACAGGGACCGCACCGATGCCCCCAGGGCCACGGCATAGGGGTTCGACTGGGTCTTGGCGGCGATGCCTCGCACCAGCTCGCGTCGTCCCTGCTCGCGGCCGGCGCCGGCCAACAGCGTGGGAGCCAGGTTCAGTTCGCCGAGCGCCGCCAGCAGCAGTTCATCGGCTTCGGTGGCCTCCGCGCCGCCGGTGAGCACGGCGGCCAGGCGTTCCCGGATCTCGTGGCGGGCCGTCGTGGAGGCGGGCAGATGGGTCGTGCTCAGCAGCGACTTCTCCCGTCTCAGCAGCCCCTGCTCGGTCAGGTGCGCTTCGACGGCCTTGCGGGCCTTCGGGGTTCCCGCCGCGACGAGCTTGTGCAGCGGCGTGTTCGCGGCCTTGTCGACGGCGGGCAGCAGGGCGTCAAGGACGGGATGCCCGGCGGTTCCGCCGGCGACGACGATGACGCGCGCCTGCGCGGGGTCGCGGGACTCCTCGAGCCGCACCACCCCCGCTTCGGCGAGGTCCTGCAGGGCCGCCGCCGCAAGGGCCGGGCCGTGCGCGGACGGTGACTCGCTCGACCCGTCCGCGCGGGTGAGCAGCAGGTGCATCTTCTCCATGGTGAGCATGGTGCAAACCTAGCAGCGGCGGTCCGTGGCGACGACGGCCCGAGCGCGGCGCACGGTGGCCAGCATGGGCGGGCGCACAAGGCCCGAGACGACCCGGGGGGACGGCCCGCCGTGCGTGGCGGACCGTCCCTCCGGGAACTCACGCGGTCGGGCACAGCCCGAACGCCGCTGTCGATGTCGTCTCTGACTCAGGCGCCGTAGCCCTTGACCTCGAGGATCTCGACCTTGATCTCCTTGCCGTTCGGCGCGGTGTAGGAGACCTTCTGCCCGACCTTCGCGCCGGAGATGGCCTCGCCGAGCGGAGAGCGCTCCGAGTAGACCTCGAGGTCCTCGCCGTCGGCGGCGATCTCGCGGTTCCCGAACAGGAACGTCATCTCGTCGCCGGCGACGGTGGCGGTGACGACGGTGCCGGGGTGCACGAGGCCGTCGTCCTCGGCTGCCTCGCCCACCCGGGCGGTCTCGAGCAGCTGCGTGAGCTCGGCGATGCGGCCCTCGTTCTTGGACTGCTCCTCGCGCGCAGCGTGGTAACCGCCGTTCTCCTTCAGGTCGCCCTCGTCACGGGCCGCCTCGATGCGGTCGATGATCTCCTGGCGGTACGGGCCGGAGATGTGCTCGAGTTCCTTGGAGAGACGGTCGTACGCCTCCTGGGTGAGCCACGGGGCGTCAGCCGAGTTCGTCGACATGGTGGACTCCTTCGTTTGCCGTGTGCCGCGCCCGGGGCGGGAGCGGCGTGGAAGAGGACTGCGCATGACGGCGTCGCGCCGTATGACAGAGCCCCGCCGGGACCAGCGAGCGTCGTCACCTGGTCGGCGGGGCCGTGCATGCTGAGGGTCAGTCTAGCCGGTGGCGTGGGCCACGGTCGACGCGGGCCGGCGTCTCACCGCTCGCGGCACGTGTCGACGACCCCGGTGACCCCGCGACCGACCGTGCGCACGTCGACGGTGTAGTAATGGGTGTCGTCGCCGGGCGTCGAGCGGTCCTCAGGGTTCAGGCCGTCGAGGCGGACGGTGCGGAAGCCGACGGGGCCGGCCTGTTCGTCCAGCACCGTCACGTCGCACTCGACGGCGACGCCGGCCGGGGCGCCCACCTGGAAGGTCACTCGAGTCAGCGAGGAGTCGACGACTTCGTAGCCGACGTCCTTGAACGAGATGCCCGTCGAGGACTGCGTGAACGCCAGCCACGCTGCGACCAGCACGGCGGCGACGAGTGCCATGATCGCCCACATCCGGCGCAGTCGCCCCTGTGACGGGCGCCGTTGAGGGCGTCCGTAACGGTTGGCTAGGGTGGACGACTGCGCGTCTGCGCCGCTGTCCACGGCGGCGGGAACGGTGGGTTTCATTGCCCGCCAGCCTACCGGGCGCACCCGATCCCTCCGCGAAGGAAGAATGAGGTATCCCGTGAGCGCAGAGCATCCCGCCGGCGGTGTCCCGGTCGGACACAGCGGCCGCGTGAATGCCGCTGAGCCGCTCGAGCCGAATCCCGCCACCGGCGTGCCCTCGTCCGCGGGTCTGCGTCTGATGGCCGTGCACGCCCACCCTGATGACGAGTCCTCGAAGGGCGCCGCGATGATGGCCGCGTACGAGGACGCGGGGGCGGAGGTTTACGTGGTCACCTGCACCGGCGGCGAGGCCGGTGATCTGCTCAACGAGAACTATGAGGATCCGATCGCGTGTGAGCGTGACATCGCCGCCGTGCGCCGCGCCGAAATGGCCGAGGCGCAGGCCGCTCTGGGCGTCGATCACGAGTGGCTCGGTTTCCTTGACTCCGGCCTGCCCGAGGGAGACCCGCTGCCGGATCTGCCGCCGAACAGTTTCGCGACCCTGGACCTGCGCACGGCGGCCCTGCCCCTGGTCTCCTTGATCCGACGGATCCGCCCCCACGTGCTCATCAGCTACGACGAGGTCGGCGGCTATCCGCATCCCGACCATGTGCAGGCGCATAAGGTGACCGTCGAGGCATACCGTGCCGCCGGGATCGCCGAGGAGTATCCCGAGGCCGGTGCTCCGTGGGAGGTCTTGAAGCTGTACTACGACCGCGCCTTCAACCCGGACAAGTACCGCACCCTGCATCAGGCCTACCTGGACAGCGGGCTCCCGTCGCCCCTCGAGAAACGGATCGTCATGTACGACGCCATGGAGCGGCTGCGCGAGGCGCGCGAGCGGCAGGCCGCGGGCGAGGACGTCCCGGACCCGGAGGACGCCCCCGGGTGGTTCATCCCCGCGCACGAGGTGACGACTCAGGTTCCCGTTGGCTCCCACCTCGAGCGGCGGGATGCTGCACTGCGGGCGCATCGGACGCAGGTGGACCCCGAGGGATTCTTCTTCGACACCCCGAACGACATGATCCGCGAGAGCTGGCCCTGGGAGGATTACGTGCTGGTGGACTCCCGCGTGCCGGTGACCCTGCCTGAGGACGACCTCTTCCACGGCCTGCGCGAGGGGTCGGGCCGGGTCGGCTCGCCCGAGGATCTCCGACCGCGCGAGTAGACTGGACCGCTGTGAACACCTGGACCGACCTGCCCCTGGCCCTCACGGCCCCGCTGACGCGGATCGTGCTCGGCGCCGATGCGCAGAACGAGGCACCCGCGCCCGCCGTGCCGGAGCCGACTCTGCGCCCCGGGCTGGACAAGACGGACATCACTCCCGGCATCGAAGGGTTCCTGTTCACCGCCCTGATGGTGGCCATGGCGGTGATCGTGCTGCGCCTGATGGTCCGTTCCGTGCGGCGTGTGCAGCAGCGTTCGCCGGACGCGGAGGCCATGCTGGTGGAGCGGCACCAGGGTCATCTCACGCCCGAGCAGCGGGCGGCCGGAGAGCAGCTCGACGCGGACGCCGGGGACCGTCTGGCCCGGCTGCAGGCCAAGTACCCCGGATATCTCGCCGAACCGACACCGGAACCACGGGAGCCCGACACCGGCCGGTGACCTCGTCTGGGCGCGGCGTCGTCGGCGTCGTCGGGATCAGGCTCCCGCCCTCGCGGGCTGCCGCTCAGCGCGCAGCCAGAACGCCGAGCAGGATCGCGACGTAGTGGCAGGAGAATCCGGCCACCGTGAACGCGTGGAACAGTTCGTGGAAGCCGAACCACTCGCGGTGCAGCGTCGGCGCCTTCAGCGCATAGCACACGGCCCCGACGATGTAGGCGGCGCCGCCCACGCAGATCAGCACCGCGGCGGGCGCGGACGCGTCGAAGAACTCGCCGATGTACAACAGCGCCGCCAACCCCAGCACCACGTACACGGGGGTGTAGAGCCACCTCGGCGCGTCGGTCCACAGCAGCCGGAAGGCGACGCCCGCGGCGGCACCGACCCAGATCAGCCACAGCAGCAGAGTCGCGCTGGACCGTGAGAGCAGGCATGCGGCCAGCGGGGTGTAGGTGCCGGCGATCACCAGCATGATGTTCGTGTGGTCCAGTCGTTTGAGCACGCGGGACACCGTCGGGTTCCACTGCGCGAGGTGGTAGGTCGCCGAGACGCTGAACAGCGCCAGTCCGGTGACGGCGTACACTCCGCAGGCCCAGCGCAGCGTCGCGGTCGGGGCGAGCACGAGCAGCACGACGCTGGCCACGAGCACCACCGGGATCATCGCGGCGTGGCTCCAGCCGCGCAGACGCGGCTTGAACAGAGGGTCGTCCGGGTCGGTGACCCGCGGAATGCGCAGGCGGGCAGAGGTCATGTCCTTCATCCTGTCACCGACGCGGGATCCGAGCGTCGGGGTGGACGGGACGCGCCGAGACCGGTCCCCAGCGACGGCCACGACACGTCGACCCCGCTGCGGCGCGTATCCTTCAAGGGCGGACCGGTCGGACGTCGTCCTGGCCCCGCGGGTCGGCCACGTCAGTCAGGAGTCGAACGGAAGAGGTGATCGTCAGGGTGCGACAGCCCGAGGTCATGTATCGGCTCTACGAACGGCGGCTGGCCGCACGCCTCGACCGCCAGCGCCTCCCGCACCACGTGGGGGTGATGGTCGACGGGAACCGCCGCTGGGCGCGCGCGTTCGGTGCGAGCACCGAGCAGGGGCACCAGGCGGGGGCGGACCGCATCGTCGAGTTCATCGGCTGGTGCGACGACCTGGGCATCCGCGTGGTCACTCTGTACATGCTCTCCACCGACAACCTCACGCGGCCGGAGGCCGAGCTGGCCCCGTTGCTGCGGATCATCGACGAGACCGCCCGCCGCCTGGCCGAACCGCGCCAGGACCGTCAGCCGGCGCGCGTGCAGCCGGTCGGCGCCGTCGATCTGCTCCCGGACACGTTGGCGCAGAGCCTGCGGCGGATCTCCGAGCAGACGGAGTCGAACACGGGCATCCATATCAACGTGGCTGTCGGCTACGGCGGCCGACGGGAGATCGTCGACGCGGTGCGTGAGCTGCTCCACGAGGCGCATGGGCGGGGGCGGACGGCCGCGGAGGTCGCCGACCGGCTCAGCGTCGAGCAGATCTCGGACCGTCTGTACACCCGCGGACAACCGGATCCGGACCTGGTGATCCGCACCTCGGGGGAGCAGCGGCTCTCCGGGTTCTTGATGTGGCAGTCCGCGTACTCGGAGTTCTACTTCTGCGAAGCGCTGTGGCCGGACTTCCGGCGTGTGGACTTCCTGCGCGCGCTGCGCGACTTCTCAGGCCGTCAGCGCCGCTTCGGAGCCTGAGTCCAGCGGGGGCCGACCGCCCTCGACCCGGTCGATCTTGCCGAGCAGCAGGGCCGCGAGCACGCCGGTGATGGCACCAGCCAGGTGCGCGCTCCAGGAGACGCCCGCCTGGGGGATCAGCCCGGCGATCGTGCCGCCCAGCAGCGGGCCGGTCACCAGCAGGCAGATCGACAGCGTCAGCCACCGTCGCGCCGAGAATCCGTACACCAGCAGGAAGCACGTGAACGCGTACACGATGCCCGAGGCGCCGATGTGCGCTCCCGGCGTCCCGAGCAACCAAGTGAGCAGCCCCGCACCGAGCCAGCACACCGTCGTCAGGTACCAGGGCCGGCGCGAGACGAGCGCGGCGGTCGGGGACAGCACCAGCACGACGGCGGCATTGCCGACCAGATGCTGCCATGAACCGTGCATGACGGGCATCGAGAACATCCCCGCGAGCCCGTCCATGGTGCGCGGCACGACGGCGAACGTCGCCTGCACGGCGGGCCCGCCCAGCCATCCGACCGGGAAACACACGAACATGAGGGCCAGCAGGATCAGCGTCGGTCCGAACCACCGCAGCAGGGCGGCCCCGGAGCCGTTGAGAAGAGCGCCGAGCAGCCCCTCTCCGGGGCCCTCGGAGCTGGCCGCGGACAGGCTCGATTCGAGGCTCGGCAGCAGTCGATCACGCATGAGGTCTCCCGGAGGTCTCGTGGAGGACGAGGTCGGGGCGTCCGCCGACCGCGGTCACCACCGGTTCACGGGACATTCACCGCCGAGGCGGCCCGTCCGTCACCGTCGGAGCCTAGCGTGGTCGTCGTCACCGAATCATCAGAAAGGGCCCGACTGTGGACACCTCGCTGGAGAACCTGACCGTCGCGCACGACGCCGCTGCGGAGGAACGGGAGGGGGAACGCAGTCGCGAACGTCTGAGCGTCGGCGAGCGTTCCTACGTGCTGGACACCTCTGTGCTGCTGTCGGATCCGCGGGCCACGCTGCGCTTCGCCGAGCACGAGGTGATCCTCCCGCTGGTGGTCATCTCGGAGCTGGAGAACAAGCGGCACGACCCGGAGCTCGGCTACTACGCTCGTCGGGCTCTGCGCCTGCTCGACGACCTGCGCATGCGCCACGGCTCGCTCGCGGCGGACATCCCGCTCAACGCCGAGGGCGGGACCTTGCGCGTCGAGCTCAACCACATCTCCACGGACGTGCTGCCCTTCGGCATCAGGGGCACGGACAACGACTCACGCATCCTCGCGGTCGCGAAGGCGTTCGCTGACGAGGGGCGCGACGTCACCGTCGTCTCGAAGGACCTGCCGATGCGGGTGAAGGCCTCGGCGATGGGCCTGACCGCCGACGAATACCGCAACGACCAGGTCCGGGACACGGGGTGGACCGGGGTGGCGCACCTCGGCCTCGACGAAGCCACCATCCACGAGCTCTACGACGGCGGCGCCGTGCCGCTGGCAGACATCGACGTGCTGGGCGAGTACATCGAACAGACCCCGGAGCTGCCCGACGGGCAGGGGCCGGCCGAGGAGCTGCCGGTGAACACCGGGCTCGTGCTCACCTCGCCGCGCGGCTCGGCCCTGGCGCGCGTCGGCGCCGACACACGCGCCCATCTGGTGCGCGGGGACCGGGAGCTGTTCGGGCTGGCCGGCCGTTCCGCCGAGCAGCGGCTGGCGATCGACATGCTGCTCGACCCGTCCGTCGGGATCGTCTCGCTCGGCGGCCGCGCCGGCACCGGCAAGTCCGCGTTGGCGCTGTGTGCGGGGCTCGAAGCGGTCCTTGAACGGCAGGAGCACCGCAAGATCATGGTCTTCCGCCCGCTGTATGCGGTCGGAGGGCAGGAACTGGGTTATCTGCCGGGTTCAGAGGCCGAGAAGATGAACCCGTGGGCGCAGGCGGTCTACGACACGCTCTCGGCGGTCGTCTCGGAACCGGTGATCGAGGAGGTCATGGAACGGGACCTGATCGAGGTGCTGCCGCTGACGCATATCCGTGGCCGGTCCCTGCACGACGCATGGGTGATCGTCGACGAGGCGCAATCGCTCGAGAAGAACGTGCTGCTCACGGTGCTCTCACGCATGGGACGCAACGCCCGCGTGGTGCTCACGCACGACGTCGCCCAGCGCGACAACCTGAGAGTGGGCCGGCATGACGGAGTCTCGGCCGTCGTGGAGACGCTCAAGGGGCATCCGTTGTTCGGCCACATCACGCTGACTCGTTCGGAGCGCTCGCCGATCGCGGCGCTGGTGACCGAGCTGCTGGAGGAACGCGAGCACTGAGCTGCGCCGAGAGGCGCCCGCACACGCGAGGGGCGCCCGGACCCTCAGGTCCGGGCGCCCCTCGTCGTGTCGCACAGGCGGGGATGCTGGGGTCTCAGCAGTCCGTGGGCGGCACCGTGAGCTTGAAGTCGGTGAGGAACACCCGCTGGTCGCGGTCCTGCTTTTTGCCCGTGGCGTACTGCCACTCCTGATCGAAGTTCGAGTACCGGATGGTGAACTTGGTGATGTTCTCCCCGTGGGCCTTGAGGTTGTTGCCGCCGCTCGCGTTGTCGTAGAGCACGAATTTGTCAGGGAGGTAGTGGGTCCGCCCGTTGTAGGGTCGGGGGCCGATGCCGGGGTTGGGTGTGGTGACCAGGTTGTCCGAGATCGACACGGCGTCGACGAAGTCGCCGCGTGAGGCGTCGATGTCCGTGACTGCGAAGTCGATCGACGCGATCGGCCGGTCGAACGTGAAGGTGACGTCCTGGTGGCCGTAGGTGTTCCAGTGGTACCAGTTGTTCTGATGCAGCACCAGGCCGGGCTGACCGGTGCCGCCGATGTTGAACTCGGACAAGGCCAGGTTGTCGTTGACGCGGGTCCAGGCGTCCCCCGAGTTCATCTGGCTGAAGGTGCTGTTGATGTCCATCCGGATGGTGGTGCCGTCCGACAGGGGGATCTCGTAATAGGCCTGTGTCGCGCTGACGCGGGTGAACTGGGCCGATTCCCAGTCGACGATCGCGGTGACGGGCTCGCAGGGGACGGTGCTCGTCGCGTGAGCGGGTGCGGCGGCGGAGGCGGCGACCGCGGGCACGGACCACGCGGTGCCTCGCACGAGGGTACGACGGGTCACGTCGTTCATGATTCTCCTGGGGTTGAGGTTCGATGTGGGGTTCGAACTGTCATGACGTGCCGAACCCGGCGTGGCCACGTGAGGCTGAACCCGGCCAACGCGCGTCGCCCAGGCTAGGCGGGGCCTGCCCCTCGCGTCGACGGCACAGACGCTGTTGGGTGGGGCACATGACATGAAAGAGGGGCCGCTGCCGAATGGCAGCGGCCCCGTGGCGGGGGTGCTCGGCCCCGTGGAGGGGGGATGAGGGGACCGAGGAAGCCCGCCGACCATGGCCCCATGAAACGGGATGACGAGGCCATGGAGTCTGTCGGATCGCGCGATCACCTCGCGCGACGTCTTTAAACCTACGGTGTCGAGAGGCTAAACGCAAGTGGTCTTCGCTGTGAACTGCCATGGAAGAACTGCCATGGACGGTGAAGAGGCCGACTGTAGCCGGGAATGCCGATGAGCCGACGTGGTCCGTCACCATCTGGGTGCCCCGATGCTACGCCTGTGGACGCGGGCGGGGAAGAGCGCCTCCCCGCATAGGATCGCCCCGGAAGAGCTGAGGACTCAAGGCCGCGGTCACGGCGGTGGTGGAGGGGCAGTAGTGGTGCACGTCGTGCTGATCGGTGGAGGCCTCTGGGGCCTGATCTGTTGCGGGTGTCTGTGGCGGTGGGATGCACGCGAGCATCGTCTGCCGAATCGGTGGACGGGGCTCCTTGCCCTCGGCGGATTCGTGACGGCCGGCGTGGTCTGTCTGCTCGCGGGCACCGTGAGCGCCCTGATCGGCGCAGTGCTCGGGGCAGCCGGCTACGCCCTGTCCATGGGTGTCCTGCGGCTGCTCAGCCGAGGGCAGTTGGGAATGGGGGATGTGAAGCTCGCGGTCGGGCTGGGCGCCTATACCGGACTCTGGGGGCTCGGCGTCACCGCTGTGGCGGCACTCCTGGGCGTTGTCCTCGGCGGGCTGGCCGCTCTTGGAGCCGTCGTGCTGGGCCGTGCACGGATCGACTCCTCCCTGCCCTACGGCCCGCCCATGATGCTGGGCGCGTTCGGTGCGCTCGTGCTGGCGGCGACGTGACCGAGCGCGCGGAGCGCGGGCGACGCGTGCACGCCCGCACTCCGCGCGCGTCATCAGGCGACGATGGCGCCGGTCGTCGACTTCGTGAAGGTGTGTGTTCCGTTCGCGTCGGTCCAGCTTGCAGTGATGGAGTTCTTCACGGTGAAAGAGCTCTTGCTGGTGGCAGGGCAGAACGTGCGTGTGGTGTTCGTGAACTCATAGTTCAGGAAGTAACCGGGCAGATATGTGCCGGTGCCGTTCACGCCCGTGGAGGTCTCCAGCAGGGTCGGGCCGGCATAGGTGAGGGTGAGCGTCTTGCCGTCGGCCGACAGGGTGTAGGTCCAGCCGTTCAGGTCGTTGCTCTTGGACCAGCGCCACGTGCCGGTGGTCCGAGCGCCTGACGAGGCGAGATCGACGATCCGGATCGGCTGGCTGAACACGAAGGTCTGGGTGACCGAGTTGACGACGGCCGTGCCGGAGACGGTGTTGGCGGTTTCGATCCAGACTCCGACCGAGGACGTGGTGCTGAGCTTGCCGTCGGCGGAGGCCACGTTCGACGTGTTGCGGGGCGAACCGGTCGTAGCGGTGCCCTGCGTGCTGAGGTAACCGCCCTGCGCATCGACGGTGCAGGTGCCCAGGGAGCTCGCGGACCGGTAGAAGCGGTCCGTGAAGTACTGCATGGTGTTGTTGGTGCCCGTGACCTGGGACACGGCCGAGGCCGGCGCGGCGGCGGCGAGGGCGACGGCGGGCGTCGTCCAGGCCAGACCCTGGGTGATCGTGCGTCGCGAGAGAGAGGTGGGACGGGTCTGATTCGTCATGTGCGTCCTTCGGATGGTTGGGGCGGCGCGTGATGTGGGGCGTTCATGACACCCGGTGCGCCATTCCACCTCACTGTGACATTTGCCCCTGTGCATGGACAGACGGCTGGACTGGGCGTTCACTATGACTTTTTCGACGTTGATTTCTTGATGTCGGCAGGCGAGGGAAACCGAAGGCGCCTGAGTGCAGAGAAGCGCCGCGGCCCCGAACCGACTGCTCGGGGGCGCGGCGCTCATCCGGCGGGCCTCAGATCACTCCGGGTGGGTCATCGACATGGTGTCGAGGGCCTTGTCCAGCTGCTCCTCGGTGATCTCACCGCGCTCGACGTAGCCGAGATTCAGCACGGCCTCGCGCACGGTCATCTTGTTGGCGACGGAGTGCTTGGCGATCTTCGCCGCGGCCTCGTAGCCGATCACCTTGTTCAGGGGGGTCACGATCGACGGGGAGGCGCCGGCCAGGAACGAGCAACGCTCCTCGTTCGCGGTCAGGCCGTCGATCATCTTCTCGGCCATCACCCGGGAGGTGTTGGCGAGCAGGCGGATCGACTCGAGCAGGTTGGCGGCCATCACCGGGATGCCCACGTTGAGCTCGAACGCCCCGTTCGTCGAGGACAGGGACACGGTGGTGTCGTTGCCGATGACCTGAGCGCAAACCATGATCGCGGCCTCGCAGATCACCGGGTTGACCTTGCCCGGCATGATCGACGACCCCGGCTGCAGGTCCGGGATCGCGATCTCGCCGAGACCGGTGTTCGGGCCGGACCCCATCCAGCGCAGATCGTTGTTGATCTTCATCAGCGAGTAGGCGATGTTGCGCAGCTGGCCGGAAGCCTCGACGAGGCCGTCACGGTTCGCCTGGGCTTCGAAATGATCGCGGGCTTCGGTGATGGGCAGGCCGGTCTCCTCGGCCAGCAGCTCGATCACGCGGGCCGAGAAGCCCTTCGGGGTGTTGATGCCGGTGCCGACGGCGGTGCCGCCCAGCGGCACCTCGGCCACGCGCGGCAGGCAGGACTGCACACGCTCGATGCCGTAGCGCACCTGAGCGGCGTAGCCGCCGAACTCTTGGCCCAGGGTCACCGGGGTGGCGTCCATCAGGTGGGTGCGGCCCGACTTCACGATCGAGGAGAACTCCTGTGACTTCTTCTCGAGCGAGGCGGCCAGCTGCTCGAACGCCGGGATCAGGTCGTTCACCAGCGCACCGGTCACGGCGACATGGACGGACGTGGGGAACACGTCGTTCGAGGACTGCGAGGCGTTCACGTGGTCGTTGGGGTGCACCTCGGTCTCGGAGCCGGACTCTGTGAGCGAGCGGGACGCCAGCGTCGCGAGCACCTCGTTGGTGTTCATGTTCGACGAGGTGCCCGAACCGGTCTGGAACACATCGATCGGGTAGTGGTCGTCGTGCTTGCCGGCGATGACCTCGTCGGCGGCGGCGATGATCGCGTCGGCCCGCTCCTGCGAGATCACGCCGAGCTCGGCGTTCGCCGTGGCCGCGGCCTTCTTCACCTGCGCCAGCGCGTGGATGTGCGCCGGTTCGAGGGTCTTGCCGGAGATCGGGAAGTTCTCGACGGCACGCTGGGTCTGGGCGCGGTACAGCGCGTCGACCGGCACCTTCACCTCACCCATCGTGTCGTGCTCGATGCGGAACTGCTGCCCGGTGGTCTGCGAATCCGTGTTCTGTGCGGTCATGGGGTCATCCTAGTCAGGCTCACGCCTCGAGGTCCCCGATCACGCGGCCGCGCTGCGCCGTGCCGTCCGCGAGGGAGTAGGTCAGTCCGACGACGGCGGTGCGGCCGTCGCGCACCGCGCGGTACAGCGAACGGGAGCTGGCGACGAGGCGGTCGCAGGTCTGGTCGGTGTGCTCGGCGACGGTGCCGTTCACATCGTGCACGTCGTTCTGCTTCGCCGCGAGCACGGACGGGATGATGCGCTCGACGAGCGAGCGGACGAACCCCGGGGGCATCTGACCCGTGGCGTAGGACTCGACGGCCGCCGTGACGGCACCGCACGAGTCGTGGCCGAGGACGATGACCAGCGGCACGTTCAGCACGTCCACCGAGTACTCGAGGGAACCGAGGACGGCGTCGTCGATCACCTGGCCCGCGGTGCGCACGACGAACATGTCGCCCAGGCCGACGTCGAAGATGATCTCCGCGGCCAGACGCGAGTCGGAGCAGCCGAAGATCACGGCGATCGGATTCTGCCCCTGGGTCAGTGCGCTGCGTCGGTCGGCACCCTGGTTCGGGTGTCCGGGCGTGCCGGCGACGAAGCGACGGTTTCCCTCCTCGAGAATCGCGAGGGCTCGGCCGGGGGTCAGCGGGGTCTGCTCGGTGGCGGTGTCGGTCACGGGATGCTCCTGTGGTGGTCGTCGGGAAGGGAACGGGGTGGCGGTCAGGGGCCGGTGACGGCGCGTGCCAACTCATGCAGCACGTCCTCGTCGCCGGTGGTGGTGAGGATGACGGTGTCCCCGTCGACCTCGCCCACCCAATGTCGCTCGTGGCCGGCCTCGCGTGGCTGCCAGCGCACGCCGCCGACGCTCTGCTCGCCGCCCGGGACCGGATTCCCGGTCTCCTGGGACAGCCAGGTGGGATTGGACTGGTCGGTCTGGGTGAGCCCGGCGAACACGTCGTCCGTGACCACCCAGCCGGCCTCCCACACCGGGACACCGTCCGTCACCCGCGTGCGAGCGTAGCTGGAGTCCCACTTGTCGGGCACCGCAGGCGCGAGGGCGTCGAGGCCGCCGCCGGATCGGACGGTCTCCGCCTCGGCGGCGACGTCGACGCGGTCCTGGCGCGGGGCCTCAGCCGGGCGCGGCTGCAGCAGCATGAGCGCGGCGGAGATGCCCAACGTCGCCAGCACGCACAGCAGCATGGCCACCGACGAGCTGCTCGCGCGCTTGGCCTGCTTCGGGGTCAGGCGCGGTGGCGGTGCGGGGGGAAGCGACTCTCCGGGGGAACTCACCTGCAGCATTCTGCCACCGTCCTCGGACGCGCCGAGGACGAGCGGCGGGCCGCACGTAGGATGGGCGCGGGGCAAGGAGGCCCCGACGTCGTGAGAGCACTCCGCGGCGTGAGGCGATCTGGATCGGAGAGAGATGACCACCGCGTCCTCGCAGAACACCGGGTACGAGAACCATGTGCCGGACCGCAACCTCGCCATGGAGCTGGTGCGCGTCACCGAAGCGGCCGCGATCGCCGCGAGCCCGTGGGTCGGGTACGGCGACAAGAACAAGGCCGACGGGGCGGCCGTGGACGCGATGCGCTCGTTCATGGACACCGTCAACATGGACGGCGTGGTGGTGATCGGCGAGGGCGAGAAGGACGAGGCGCCCATGCTGTTCAACGGCGAGAAGGTCGGCGACGGCTCCGGCGCCGCCGTGGACGTCGCCGTGGACCCCATCGACGGCACCCGTCTGACCGCGATGGGCTACAACAATGCGCTGTCCGTCTTCGCCGTCGCCGAGCGCGGCACCATGTTCGACCCCTCGGCCGTGTTCTACATGGACAAGCTCGTGGTCGGCCCCGAGGCCGCCGAGTTCGTGGACATGCGTCTGCCCGTCAAGCAGAACGTCACCCTGGTGGCCAAGGCTCTGGACAAGCCCGTCTCGCAGGTGACCGTCTGCGTGCTGGATCGCCCTCGCCACGAGGGCCTGGTCCAGCAGATCCGTGAGGCCGGCGCCCGGGTGAAGTTCATCCTCGACGGCGATGTGGCCGGCGCGATCGCCGCGGCCCGTCCGGGCACCGGCGTGGACATGATGATGGGCGTGGGCGGCACGCCCGAGGGCATCGTCACCGCGTGCGCCATCAAGGCCACCGGCGGCGTGATCCAGGGTCGTCTGGCCCCGACTGACGACGCCGAGAAGCAGAAGGCGCTCGAGGCGGGCCTGGACCTGGACGCGGTGCTCACAACCGATGAGCTCGTCACCTCGGACCACTGCTACTTCGCCGCGACCGGAATCACGGACGGTGATCTGTTGCGGGGCGTCCGCTACCAGGACCATCGCGTGCACACCCAGTCGATCGTGCTGCGCTCGAAGTCCGGAACCGTGCGTACGGTCGACGCCGAGCATGACGTCGCCAAGTGGTCGACGTGGCTGGAGCAGGCACGCTGATGCGCTGAAGGACCCTCACGACCGCCGCGCCGCCCCGCGACTGACGTCGCGGGGCGGCCCGCTCACGTGGTGACCAG
Source organism: Micrococcus cohnii (assembly GCF_014205175.1). Classification (NCBI taxonomy): domain Bacteria; kingdom Bacillati; phylum Actinomycetota; class Actinomycetes; order Micrococcales; family Micrococcaceae; genus Micrococcus; species Micrococcus cohnii. The sequence continues at coordinate 150,082 of NZ_JACHNA010000001.1, forward strand.
GCGGCATGGGGCCCGGGCGTGCGTGCGGCGCTCAGCCGACGGTCGCGATGTGGGCCATCGCGTGCCCGTCCTCTGCCGCGCGCACGCGCAGGGGACGGCCGGTGGTCTCGTCGGCGCTGACGAACACCGCCTGGCCGGGGCCGAGCACGACGGCTTCGTCCCCGCACGACACCTCGACCGAGGAGCGCGTGGCCACGGCGATGGCCGGGCCGTTCGCCTCGACGACCGGCACGGTCCGACCGTCGGGGCTGACCTGGTGGAGCCGGAACTCCTCAAAGGGCGGGCGGAACAGCACGTGTCCCTCGGCGACCTGCTCGGGGTTCGTGTAGGGCACCGGCAGCGGCTCGAAGGCCACGACCTTCTCCAGCTCGGGGACATCGACGTGCTTGGCGGTCAGCCCGCCGCGCAGCACGTTGTCCGAGGACGCCATGACCTCGACGCCCAGACCGTGCAGGTAGGCGTGCACGTTGCCGGCGGGCAGGTGGATCGCCTGACCGGGCACGAGGTCGACGCGGTTGAGCAGCAGTGCGACGAGCACCCCAGGGTCGTCCGGATGGACGCGCGAGATCTGCAGGGCCGTGGCCAGTTCGGGCTCGAGCGCTTCGAGGTCCGGGAGGGCCTCGATCACCGAGACGACCTCGGCCGTGCCTCCGCGGCGGAACACCGAGCCCGGCGTCAGCAGGGCCTCGAACGCGCCGGCCAGGTCCGCCTCCGCCAGCAGCAGGTGCAGGCGCCGCACCTCGGCGGCGGCCTCGGTGACCTCGCCGTCGGCGTGCTCGCGCATGTGTGCGCTCAAGCGCTCGAAGGTCGCGCTCGAGTCCTCGGTCCGGCGGAACCCGCACAGTGCGGCGAACGGGGTGAGCGCGACGATCATCTCGGGCTTGTGGTTGTCGTCGCGGTAGTTGCGGTGCGTTGCGTCGCGCGGCACGCCGGCGGCCTCCTCGGCGGCGAAGCCCGCTCGGGCCTGCTCGAGCGTCGGGTGGGCCTGGATGCTCAGCGGCTCGCCGGCCGCGAGCAGCTTCATCAGGAACGGCAGCCGGCCGAAGCGAGCGGCCTGGCCGAGGTGTCGGTCGGGATCGGCGGAGATCAGCTCATCCAGTCCGATCGCGCGACCGTCGACCTCGGCGAGGCTCGGGGCGCCGGGGTGGGCGCCCAGCCACATCTCCGCCTCGGGGCGGCCCGTGGGGGTGCGCCCCTGCAGCTCGGCCAGCAGATCGGTGGAACCCCAGGCGTAGTCGCGGATGGGAGCGTCGAGAACGTGCATGAGACCAGACTAGGTGAGCGGGGGTGACGTCAGCCGCCGGAGGAGCACAGTTCGTTCGTGGCGGCAATCTCGCTGAGCGCGGCCTCGTTCCCGGCGTCCTCGAGCTGCATGAGCAGCTCGTCGGTGATCGGCTGCCCCTGGTACTCGGTCGGGGGAGCCGGCCATGTGTCGGGATCGTCCTCCTGGACCCCGTCCTGCTCCGCGATCGGCTCCTCGTCCTGCGCCACGACCGTCAGCAGCGGCAGCGGCGAGGCGCCCGTTCCGGCCGCCTGGGCCGCGTCTTCGGCGAGCAGCTCGTCGACGCGGGTGTGGATGCGGTCGAAGTCGGGATACGTGGAGAACTTCTCGGCCTGCGTGCCGAAGTCCGGGGCGCCGATGGTGAGCCGCTCCATCTGCTGCCCGCGCGAGCGCTCGGCGAGGTCGACGAAGGTGCCGAGCTGGGACTGCGGCAGGTTCGTCTCCACGATCTGCTCTCCGGCCGCCATGATGCCCTCGAACTTCGTCAGGACGGTCGCCGGGGTGAACTGGTCCAGCATCGCCTGCTGCATGCACTGCTGGCGGCGGATGCGCGAGTAGTCCGAGGCGAACTTCCGCGAGCGAGCGAAGGCCAGGGCGTCGTCGCCGTCGAACGTGTGGGTGCCCGGCTCCCACCACACGTTGCCCCACTGTCCGTCGGGGCGCTGACCGCGATGCGTGACCCACCCGCCCGTGGTGATGGTGACCCCGCCCATCGAGTCGATCAGCTTCGAGAACCCGTCCATGTCCACGAGCACATAGCCGGTGACCTCGAGCCCGAGAATGCCGCCGGCGGCGTCCATCATGGCCTCGGCGCCCGGGTCCTCCGCCTCGGGGTAGAGATCCTGGTGGTTCTTCATCACGTCCATGTAGAGCGCGTTGATGATGCACTCGTCGCCGCAGTCGAAGCCGTTCGGATAGGCCCGCCACAGGGGGGAGTCCTCGCTGAACTGCGCGTTCTGGAAATTGCGGGGGATCGAGAACAGCACGGTCGACCCGGTGTCGGCGTCCACGGAGGCGACGTGGATCGAGTCGGGGCGCAGCCCCGCTCTGCCCTCGCCGGCGTCGCCGCCCATGACGAGGAAGTTGTACCGCCCGTCGACCTCCTCCACCGCGGGGCCCGAGCCGAAGATCGTGCTCACGGCGGAGCGGCCCGAGTTCGCCAGCCAGGCGGTGTAGGCGAGCCCGCCGCTGGAGACGACGAGAGCCAGCACGGTCGCGATCACCGTGGCCTTCTTCGCCCCCGGGGCGAGCAGGTGTAGCCGCACCAGGCGGAACGTGTCGAACCACAGGAACGCCCAGCCGAGCGCCAGAACGACCAGGACGGCGATGAGCACGGTCAGCACGACCGGGTTGGTCACCAGGTTCAGCAGGGTGCCCCGGGCGACGACGAACAGCACAGCGGCGACGGCCACAAGCACCCACACCGCGAGAGTGACGCGCAGGGCCGCGCGACCCAGCCGTCGGCTGCCGGCCACGACCTGCGCGCCGCCGGGCACCAGCAGGGTCAGCAGCAGCAGGATGCCCGCGCGACGGGTGCGCTCGGACGCGCTGCCCGAGCGGGGGTCGCGGACCGGGTCGCGGTCGAGCCTCATGCCCGAGACGCCGCCGCGTCCTCGGCGCCGGCCCGCTCATGCAGGCGCTCGCCCTTGGTCCGGGCCTGGGTGTTCAGATCGCTCGAGTACTCGACCAGGCGGTCGCGCAGTGCGGCGGCCGCCTCGTCCTCGCCGGCGGCGAGGATCCGAGCGGCCAGCAGGCCCGCGTTGGCCGCGCCGTCGATCGACACGGTGGCCACCGGCACGCCCGCGGGCATCTGCACGATCGACAGCAGCGAGTCCAGGCCGTCGAGAGACTTCAGCTTCACGGGGACGCCGATGACCGGCAGCGGGGTCAAGGACGCGAGCATGCCGGGCAGGTGAGCCGCGCCGCCCGCGCCGGCGATGATCACCCGGATGCCGCGCTCGTGAGCGCGACGGCCGAACTCGACCATCTCCTGCGGCATGCGGTGAGCGGAGACGACGCCGACCTCGACCGGGATGTCAAAGCGCGCGAGCATCTCGGCCGCAGCCTGCATGACGGGCCAGTCGGAGTCGGAGCCCATCACGACGGCCACGCGGGCCGGCTCCTGCTGCAGCGGTCGGGTGTCCGGAGCGAGCGGGTTCATGGTGCCTCCTGGCGGTGGATGTCTCGAGAGGACAAGGGAAGGGGACGGGGTCAGTCCGAGGAGCCGTCGCGCAGGATTGCGCCGGCGCGCTCGGCGGCCTCGCGTGCCGCCGCGATGTCGTCGGGGGTCTCCGCCACGACGTTCACGTGGCCGATCTTGCGTCCGGGCTTGACGTCCTTGCCATAGGTGTGGATCTTCGCGTTCGGGGCGGCGTCGAGAGCGGCAGGCAGAGCCGAGTACAGGTCCTGGTTCCGGCCGCCGAGCAGGTTCTTCATGACGGTGTGCGCCCCCAGCGGTCGGGTGTCGCCGAGCGGGAGGTCCAGCACGGCGCGCACATGCTGCTCGAACTGACCGGTCACGGCTCCGTCCATGGACCAGTGGCCCGAGTTGTGCGGACGCATCGCCAGCTCGTTGATCTGGAAGTCCGCCGCACCCTCGCCCGTCTGGAAGACCTCGACCGCGAGCATGCCGACGACGCCGAGCGACTCGGCGATCCTGACCGCCGCGGCGGCGACGGCGGAGGCGAGCTCGTCAGGCAGGTCGGGGGCCGGGGCCACGACGAGGTCGCACACGCCGTCGGTCTGCAGGGAGTCGACCACGGGATAGGCCCGCACCTGGCCGGAGGGCGTGCGGGCGACCTGGGCTGAGAGCTCGCGCGTGAACGGGACGAACGCCTCGGCCAGCAGCGGCGAGATGCCCGCGGCCAGCCAGGTGCCGAGCGTACCGTCGGTCGCGGAGGCGCGGGCCTGGTCAGCCGAGTCGAGCTTGAGCACGCCCTTGCCGTCGTAGCCGCCGCGCGGGGTTTTCAGGATCATCGGCCAGCCGTGCGCGTCCCCGAATGCGAGCACGGCCTCGAGGTCCTCCACGGGGGACCACGCCGGGTTCGGCAGGCCGAGGCGTTCGACGGCGGCGCGCATCTGCAGTTTGTCCTGGGCGTAACGCAATGCCGCCGGACCGGGGCGCACGGCCACGCCCTCGGCCTCGAGGGCCTGCAGGTGCGCGGTGGGCACGTGCTCGTGGTCGAAGGTGATCACGTCGACCGTCTGCGCGAATGCGCGCAGGTCGTCCAGGTCCGTGTGGTCGCCGACGACGTGCCTCGCCACCTGGGCGGCCGAGGCGTCCGAGGCCTCCGCCAGCACCGAGAAGGGCACGCCCAGCTGGTCCGCCGGGGCGGCCGTCATCCGGGCGAGCTGTCCGCCGCCGATCATTCCGAGTCGAGGAAAAGTCACCGCAGTAGGTTACCGGCCCCGGCTGTGCTCCCCGGTGGTCGTGTCTGGGGGAGGGCGCATGATCTGCTGGGCATCCGCTGGGCCTCAGGATCTGCTCGGGCCGGAACGGCGCGGATTCGCCGGGGAGAGTGTGTCCGAGATCGCGTGGGGACGGGCAGCGGCCACGGAGGCGTGCCGTCCCGCCCCGGCGTCCGGCGAGTGCCCGGCTTAGAATGACTGCCACGCCTGGGCCCTGTCCGGCACTGCCTTCTGCCCCCGAATCACTGTGAGGACGACGTCTCGCATGCTCTCGAAACTCTGGACTCGACTGCGGGAGCTCGTCCGCACCCTCTGGCGCGAGGTCGCCAAGTTCGGCGTGGTCGGCGCCGCCGCGTTCGTCGTGGACTCGGGCGTCTGGTGGTGGCTGATGCACGGGCCCATGGAGGGGTCGAACGTCAAGTCCAAGATCGTCGCCGGCATCGTCGCGACGTTGTTCTCGTGGCTGGCGAACCGCCTGTGGACCTTCCGGCAGCACCGCAACGGCAATAAGGTGCGCGAACTGGTGATGTTCCTGATCATGAACGCGATCGGCCTGGGCATCCAGGCGTTCTGTGTGTTCGTCTGCCAGTACTGGATGGGCCTGGACGACCAGCGCAGCGTCTTCATCGCCGGCAACGTCATCGGCCTGTTCTTCGGCACGGTGTTCCGCTACTTCGCGTATCGGTTCTGGGTGTTCCAGTCGCACCTGGACGGGGCTCCGGACCATGCTGAGGCGCCCGCCCTGATCACCGGCGAGATGCCCTACGTGCCGAATGAGCGGCATCGCCTCGCGCCGGAGGATGCCTCGACGCCGCAGGCTCCGCGTGGCGCCGACGCCGGGCATGAGCGCGCGGGCTGACGGGGTCGTCCGGCGCGCCCGGTCGCCGGCTCAGTCGGCGCGCAGGGTGACCGAGCCGCCGGCGTGCCAGGCCCGCACCGCCGCCTCGACGTGGTCCCGGCTCAACGCGGGGGGCAGGCCGGCTCCCGTGAGTAAAGCCACGCAGCGCTCGCTCTCCCACACGATCGACTCGGACTCGGGCCTGCGCGGCAGCAGGAGGCCGGGGGCGACGGCCTCCGGATCGCCGTCGTAGAGATCCGGTTGGGTCGGCAGCGCGTCGGCCAGGTCCACGGCGTCGGCGGGCACCGAGACCTCGGCGGTGTGCATCGGCTGCAGTCCGCGGGGCGGGGAGAGCACCAGCGGCAGCTCCCGACCGCGGGCATGGTCGGGATCCGTGAGGAGTGCGGCGTCCGCCCGTTCCTCGACCAGCTCCGCTCCAGCGAACGCGAACCCGAGGGCGACCGCCAGGGACATCCAGTGCAGCGGGGCGTCCAGTCGGAGCCGGGTGCCGTCGGTCAGGTCCTCCTCGAGGCACAGACCGTGGACCTTGGCGGCCCAGCGCATCAGGACCGTCCCGGAGATCTCGATGCGGTCGTCGACGCCCGTGTCCGCAGGGCGGGTGCCGGGGTCAGCGCTCTGCGCTGCGGAGGCCGGCAGGTGGATCAGGACGGGGCGGGCGGTGGAGGCCAGACGCCGGGCGAACGGGGCGTCATCGGCGGTGATGGTGAGGCTGACCATGCCGCCAGTCTGGCATGTTCAGAGGGTTCGTGACCGGGCTGCAGCGCCGGGGGTCAACGGGGCGCTCGGCTTGACGGGAGTTACTTACAACGATGTAATTGAACAGTCGTCAGGTCCGCACGGCCTTCGGTCCACTCGGCTGCGGCGCGCACCGTGAGCCCCCGCCGAAATCGGCGACGCAGCCCCCACGCCCACACTTCGTCCCGCCTTCGGGAGGTCTCGTCATGGAGAACACGCAGCGCGCGGAGGAGCCCGGCACTCCGTCGCAGTCCGGCGGCCTCGCCACCCGTTCCGTCCCCGCCGACTGGTTCCTCGATCCGGCGGCGCCGGGGTGGTCTGACGGGTCTGAGCTTCCGGGACGGACCTCGCTCGAGGATCAGGCCACGGCCCTGCTCGCCCGCCATGACGCCGAGTCGTCTGAGGCGCCGGCCTCCGCTCGTGGCGACGCCACGGTCACCGCGCTCTTCCCGTCCGAGCCGACCGCGCCCGAGCATTCCGAAGCCCAGTCGAGCATCTGGGAGGCGCTGAGCCAGCCGCTGGCCGAGATCGAAGGCGAGCTCGCCTGGCAGGTGGACGCGCTGTGCGCCCAGACCGACCCCGAGGCGTTCTTCCCGGAGAAGGGCGGTTCCACGCGGGATGCCAAGAAGATCTGCGCCTCCTGCACCGTGCGGTCCCAGTGCCTGGACTACGCCATGCAGAACGACGAGCGTTTCGGCATCTGGGGCGGGCTGTCCGAGCGGGAGCGTCGTCGACTCCGCAAGCTTCAGGGCTGAGACCTCACCCGTCGACCCACGCGGGGTCGAGGTCCTCGGGATCCACCCCGAGCGCGTCCGCGCAGGCCAGCAGCAGCGCCGCGTAGACCGTGCCGACCAGATCGACAGGGGCGTCAAAGCCGCGCAGGGCGCGCTCGTGCACCGTCACCACCAGGCGCGCGTCCACGATGCGCGCCTGAGCCCACAGCTCCGGGCGTTCCGGTCGGTCCCCCGCGCGCAGGCGCGCCACGAGGGCGTCCGGTGCGTCCGGGATCCGCTGGACCTGCACTGCCGTGCCGGTCAGCTCCGGGCGGCCGAGCGCGCCGAGCCGGTCCACCGCCTCGCGGACGGCGCGCACGATCGCCGGGGCGCGCCCCCGTCGGGCCCGCACGCCCCGTGGCAGGGGGTGACGCATGCCGCGCCCGTGGCGGTCGCGCAGTCGCCGGGAGTCGACGGGCGGGCTGGACGTGGCGCGGTGGGCATCGGTCATGGCGCCCACGGTAGGTCACCGGGGGCGACGGCAGCCCCGCACGGCGTCGACGCAGGGCGAGAGCGGGGCGCAGCGAGTAGGCTGGTGCGCCGTGACCTCCACGCGCCGATGCAGCAAGACAGGGTGCCCCGAGCCAGCGATGGCCACCTTGACGTACAACTATGCGGACTCGACGGTCGTCATCGGCCCGCTGGCCGGGCGCGCCGAGCCGCACACCTACGACCTGTGCGTCGGTCACGCCCGGACGATCACGGCACCGCGCGGCTGGGAGGTCCTGCGGCTGCCGCTTCCGGAGTCCTATGAGCACCCCATGCGGGAGGCCGACCCCGGCTGAGGGCCCGCCGCCGGGTGAGGCCGCCGTCGGGCGCAGTCGCATCGGTACTCTTGGGGGCATGACTTCGACCCACGTGAGCACGCCCGCCGACAGCACCGATTTCGCGAACCGCGCCACCGTTCCCGGTGCTGAATTCGACTTCGCGGTCCGGGACCTCTCTTTGGCCGAGGCCGGCCGGCACCAGATCCGCCTGGCCGAGCACGAGATGCCCGGCCTGATGGCGCTGCGCGAGGAGTACGGACAGTCCCAGCCCCTCAAGGGCGCCCGGATCGCCGGCTCGCTGCACATGACGGTCCAGACAGCCGTGCTGATCGAGACCCTCACCGCGCTCGGCGCGGAGGTGCGCTGGGCCTCGTGCAACATCTTCTCCACGCAGGACGAGGCGGCCGCGGCCGTCGTCGTGGGGGAGGGCACGCCCGAGAAGCCGGCCGGTGTGCCCGTCTTCGCCTGGAAGAACGAGTCTCTCGAGGACTACTGGTGGACCGCCTCCCAGATCCTGACGTGGCCCGGTGCGGACCAGGACCCCGAGCGCGGCCCGAACATGATCCTCGACGACGGCGGCGACGCCACCCTGCTGGTCCACAAGGGCGTCGAGTTCGAGGCCGCCGGCGCGGTGCCGGCCCCCACCGAGGACGACCCGGAGGAGTTCCGCATCGTGCTGGCGATGCTAGCCCGCTCCCTCGAGCGGGACCCGCAGCACTGGACCCGCAGCGCCGAGCGTCTGCGCGGCGTCTCGGAGGAGACCACCACCGGCGTCATGCGCCTCTACCAGCTCGCCGCCGAGGGCCGACTGCTGTTCCCGGCGATCAACGTGAACGACGCTGTGACGAAGTCCAAGTTCGACAACAAATACGGCATCCGGCACTCCCTGCCGGACGGCATCATGCGCGCCACGGACGTGCTGATCGGCGGCAAGGTGGCCGTGGTGTGCGGGTACGGCGATGTGGGCAAGGGCGCGGCGGAGGCGCTGCGGGGCCAGGGAGCCCGCGTGATCGTCACCGAGATTGACCCGATCTGCGCGCTGCAGGCCGCCATGGACGGCTACCAGGTGGCCCGGCTGCAGGACGTGGTGTCCGAGGGCGACATCTTCGTCACCACCACCGGCGGCAAGGACATCATCATGGCCGAGGACATGCTCGCCATGAAGGACAAGGCCATCGTCGGCAACGTCGGACACTTCGACAACGAGATCGACATGGCCGGCCTCGGGGCGGTCGCGGGGGTGCGCAGGACCGAGATCAAGCCGCAGGTCCACGAATGGACGTTCGATGCGGGCACCGAGGCCGAGCGCTCGATCATCGTGCTCTCCGAGGGCCGCCTGCTGAACCTCGGCAACGCGACGGGGCATCCCTCGTTCGTGATGAGCGCGTCGTTCACGAATCAGGTGATGGCCCAGATCGAGCTGTTCGGAGCGTCGGGAGGCACCGGTGCCCTCACCGCGCAGACCTATGAGAACCAGGTGTACGTGCTGCCGAAGGTGCTCGATGAGAAGGTCGCGCGTCTGCACTTGGACGCCCTCGGCGTCGGGCTCACGGAGCTGAGCAAGAGCCAGGCCGAGTACCTCGGCGTCGATGTGGCGGGCCCGTACAAGGCCGACCACTACCGTTACTGAACACCCAGGAAGCGAGGACGGCATGAGCGCGAGCACCCCGGGCCGCCGGGCGGTCTCGGCCGCGGACCACGGCTTTCGGACCGAGGCCTTCAGTGCCGAGGATCTCGCCGCCATCCGGCGGGCCGACGCCGAGGGACGGGCCGCGAGGGGGCAGTCGCAGACGGCCCCTGCCCAGCAGGAACGCGAGGACAGGGTGCAGCAGGAACGCGGGGACAGCAAGGGTGCGGGCGCGGGCCTCTCGGCCGACGAGCAGCAGACGCGCCCGCTGGACCGGGTCTCCGCTCGCCGTGATCCGTTCGCGCGAACGACGCCCGCCACGACGCCGTCACAGACCGACGCGGGCCTCGACGCAGGCCGGCTGCCGCGCGGCGGCCCCCGTGTCGCGCAGGTGCTGCTGGCGGTGCTCGCGCCGCTGGTGCTGCTGGTCGGCCTGGTGCGGATGGTCGCCTCTCCGGTGTTCCTGTGGCTCGAATACCACCGTCCCGGCTTCCCTGCGGACCCCTACGGGTTCTCCACCTCGGACCGCATGCACTACGGCTCCGCCGGTCTGGACTACCTGTTCAACCTCGCGCCGCCCCGGTATCTGGCGGACCTGCGCTGGCAGGGCGTCCCCGTGCTGTCGGAGGCGGAGATCTCCCACATGGACGACGTCAAAGCCGTCATGCTGGTGACCACGTCCATCGGAGCCGTCCTGGGTCTGCTGTGCTTGGCGCTGCTGGCCTATCTGGCGCGTACGAGTCCGGGCGGCGTGCGCCGGGCCCTGTTCGCCGGTGCCGTGTGGCTGCTCGTGGCCCTGCTCGTACTGGCTGTGGCCGGTGTGCTGGGCTGGGAGGCGCTCTTCGCCGGCTTCCACGCCCTGTTCTTCGCGGAGGGAACCTGGACCTTCGCCGCCAGTGACGGGCTGATCCGGCTCTACCCGGGCCGGTTCTGGATCGACGCCGCCCTCGTCCTGGCCGGCTCGGGTCTGCTGACGGCACTGCTCACGCTGATCTGCTGCGCCCCGACCCGGCGCCGCCGCGAGCGGGATCGGCGGCGCCGTGACCACCTGATGCAGCTGCGCGCTGAGCGGGTCCTGGCACGACGGCGCTGAGCCGTGGCATCGGTGCCGGGCTTCGGCGTCGGCACGAGGTGGAGGGCGCCGAGGACCGCGAACCGAACGCTCAGGCGTACAGCCGCCCGATGTCCTCGGCATAGTCGTCCAGCACCGCCGCACGCTTGAGCTTCATCGACTGGGTCACGTGCCCGGAGGCCTCGGTGAGCTCGTGGTCGAGAATCAGGAAGCGGCGGATCGACTCGGCGCGGGAGACGTTCCGGTTCACAGCGTCGACGGCGTCCTGGACCGCTGCGCGGACATCGAGGTCCTCCGCGGCCTCGGCCATCGAGAGGATCGGGCGGCCCCGGTCCTGGCACCAGCGGCGCAGCTCCGCCTCATCGAGGGTCAGCAGGGCCCCCACGTAGGGACGGTTCTCGCCGACCACCACGACCTGATGCACCAGGCGGTGGCGGCGCAGACCCTCTTCCATGGGGGTGGGGTACACGTTCTTGCCGCCGGCGGTCACGATGAGCTCTTTCTTGCGGCCGGTGATCCGCAGGTATCCGTCCTCGTCGAGGGAGCCCAGGTCGCCGGTGCGCAGGAACCCGTCCTCGTCGAGGGCGGCGGCGCTCGCCTCTGGCTGGGCGTGGTACCCGCCGAACACGATGGGCCCGGAGATGAGCACCTCGTCGTCCTCGGCGATGCGCACGCGGGTGCCCGGGATGGGGAGCCCGACGGTGCCCAGGCGGGTCGCCCCCGGAACGTTGACGGTGGCCGGAGCGGTCGTCTCCGTCAGCCCGTAGCCTTCCTTGATCTCGACGCCGATTCCGCGGAAGAAATGTGCCAGGTCCGGAGCCAGGGCGGAGGCGCCGGAGACGGCATAGCGCACCTGACCGCCCATGATGTCGCGAATCTTCGTGTAGACCAGACGGTCGAACAGGGCGTGACGGGCGCGCAGCCACGGTGACGGTCCCGACGACTCGCCACGGGCCGCGGCCTCGAGGGCCTCGGAGTACTCGATGGCCGTCGCGCGGGCCGCGCGGAAAACGGAGCCCTTGCCCGCGTCCTCCGCCGAGGCGGCCGCCCCGGCCTCGAGCTTCTCGAACACGCGCGGCACCGCCAGCAGCCAGGTGGGTCGGAAGGACCCCATGTCCGCCGTCAGCTGCGCCATGGAGGAGCAGTGGGCGACCTGGATGCGGGCATAGAGGCAGATGACCTGCACCGCGTGTGCCAGCACGTGCGCCAGCGGCAGGAACATGAGGGTGCGCGTGGTCGCGTCCACGCCATAACCGACGATCTCGTGGGCGTAGGGGAGGATGTTGACCGTGCCGAGCGCCAGATTGCCGTGCGTGATCTTCGCGCCCTTGGGCAGACCGGTGGTGCCGGAGGTGTAGACGATCGAGGCGGTGTCCTGGAGGGTCGCCGTGCTCCGGGCCAGCTCGACCTGCTCGTCCGGGACGTCCGATCCGTCGTCGGCCAGCGCCGCCAGCCCCGCGGCGTCGAGAGGCAGAGTCAGCACCTGCGGGCCGCCGTCGGCGCAGGCCTCGGCGACGACGTTCTGCTGCGCCGCCGTGCCGTACGCGACGATCTCGGTGCCGGAATCGGTCAGGATGTGCCGCACCTGGTGGGCCGAGGAGGTCTCGTAGATCGGCACGGACACGCCACCGGCGAACCAGACCGCCTGATCCATGACGGCCCACTCGTAGCTGGTGGCGGCGAAGAGCGCCACCTTGTCCCCGGGGGAGATGCCGCAGGCGATTAGGCCGCGGGCGGCCGCGCGCACCTGCTCCAGGAACGCGGCGAAGCTGACGTCGAGCCAGCCGCCGGTGCCGTTGCGCACCGCGTACACCGGCGCCTGCGGATCCTCGGCATAGGACGAGAGGATCAGGTCGGTGATGTTGGAGTCGGCGGCGAGCTCGGCTGCCGTCTGCATGGACGCTTCAGTCAACGCGGTGGGTGTATGCACACGCCCGAGCCTAGCGAACGGTCCCCGGGGATGGGCATGCGCGGGGGATCGTTTGTGGCGGGTTCGGTGCGTCAGATCCAGCTGGGCAGCCACATCCGCGAGCGCCATTGGCCGTACTCGACGGGCTCGCCGATCCACACGGGCAGGAAGAACAGGCTGACCGCGACGACCGCCGCCACGTAGACCAGCACGAGCGCGGAACCGACCCGGGGGCTCGGCCGTCGGCCAGGCCGCAGCAGCAGTGAGAGTGTCAGCACGATCATGAGTACGAGGAACGGCTCGTAGGCGATCGAGTAGAAGAAGAACATGGTGCGTTCCGGCCACAGGAACCACACGACCTGACCGGCGGCGTAGGCGCCGAGCAGAGCTGCGGCGCGCCAGTCGCGGCGACGCAGCCACAGGGCCAGGCACACCAGCACGGCGAGCAGGCCCGTCCACCACAGCAGCGGGTTCGCGATGTCGGTGATCGCGGCGGAACAGCGGTCCGCCGCGTCTGACGGGCACAGACCCTCACCCGGGTCGTGGCCCTCATAGAAATAGCTGACGGGCCGGCCCATGAACGGCCAGGACCACGGCGTCGAGGCATAGTCGTGAGGGCTGTGCAGCCCGCTGTGGAACCGCGTGGACTCCGCGTGATAATGCGCGAGCGAACGCAGAGCGTCCGGCACGAGCGCCTCCCACCATGATTCGGGCGGGTGCTGGGCGCCCCACTGCCGATAGTAGGCGCGTGCGGACCGGAACCAGCCGGTCCACGACGCCAGATAGGTCAGCGCCCCGGCGCCCACGACGCAGACGAACGCCCACAGCCCGTCCCGCACGACCGCGGCGCGCGCCCAGCGACGCACGCCGGCCACGTGTCTGGCCTGGGCGTCCCATATGACGGTCATGAGGCCGAACACCGCCATGAACGCCAGTGCCGAGAGCTTCACCGAGCAGGCGGCCCCGAGCAGCACGCCCGCCAGCAGCCGCCACGGGCGCCAGCCCAGCCCCGGCCCGTACAGCAGGGCACGCCGCCGCGCCGCGTGATCCGGTGCCGCGGCGCTCGCGGCGGCCAGCCGGTCCGCGAGGCGACGGCGCCCGGCGTCACGGTCCTTCAGCAGCGCGGCGAAGGCGGCGAGCACGAACAGGGACAGGAAGATGTCCAGCAGGCCAATGCGAGAGAGAACGAGGTGGTGGCCTTCGACCGCGAGCAGCAGACCGCTGACCGCGCCGAGCGACACCGAGCGGAACAACCGCTGTGCGACCAGGGTCGTCAGCAGCACGGAGAGGGTGCCGGCGGCGGCCGCGGCCGAGCGCCAGCCATAGCCGTTGTCCGGGCCGAACACGAGCATGCCGAGGCCGATCAGCCATTTGCCCAGCGGTGGGTGCACGACGTAGGCGGCCTCGTCGAGGGGCTGGGCCTCGCCGCGGGCGAACGCTTCGTCGGCGTCGTCGGCCCAGTCGAGCTCGTAACCGACCTGCAGCAGCGAGAACGCGTCCTTGGGGTAGTACGTCTCGTCGAAGATCAGGCGGTCGGGGAAGTCCAGGTGCGTGAAACGCAGCACTGCGGCCACCACGGCCACCGCCAGCGGGATGATCCAGTGCCAGCGTGTGCGGGCCGGCTCGACGACGTCGAGACGGCGGCGCAGAACGGAGGCGGAGAAGGGCACGCCCGCCATGCTACGTCGCTGGCCTACGCTGGGGCGGACCCGCCCTCGTGCACCCCCACCCGTTCACGTCACCAGGAGGCCGCCCATGCCGGATCGGACACCGCAGCCACACCGGAGCTCGCGCGCGGCGCCGCCCGGCGAGGGGCGGGTCGTGCTCGCGGCCACCCCCATCGGCAACCTCCAGGACGCGAGCGATCGGCTGCGGTCGCTGCTCGCCGAGGCCGACCTGATCGCCGCCGAGGACACGCGGACGGTGCGGCGGCTGTGCGATCAGCTGGGCGTGCACCCCCGGGGGCGGTTCGTGGCGCACCACGAGCACAACGAGCAGGCGTCGGCGGCGGGACTGCTCGAACAGGTCCGCCACGGGGCTCAGATCGTGGTCGTCTCGGACGCCGGCATGCCCGTGGTCTCGGACCCCGGGCACCGCCTGGTGCAGGCGGCGGCCGCACAGGGGCTGACGGTGACCTGCGCTCCGGGGCCCTCGGCCGTGACCACGGCGATCGCCCTGTCGGGCCTGCCGACGGATCGGTTCGCCTTCGACGGGTTCCTGCCACGTCGGTCCGCCGAACGTCGGCGCGCGTTCGAGGCGATTCGCGCTGAGCCGCGCACCGTCGCGTTCTTCGAGTCGCCTCGCCGGGTGGCGGCGAGCCTGACGGAGTTGGCCGAAGCCCTCGGCGAGGACCGGCCGGTGTGCCTGGCGCGTGAGCTGACGAAGCTGCACGAGGAGATCGTTCGCGGCGACGCCGGCTCGCTCCTCGCCTGGGCGCGTGAGCGTGAGGCCGGCGAGGGAATCCGCGGCGAGATCGTCCTGGTGGTGGGGCCGGCGACGGCCCAGGCCGACGAGCCGGCGGGGGAGGAGCAGCTGGTGGCCGAGGTCGAGCAGCTCACGGCCTCCGGCACGCGGATGAAGGAGGCCGTCGCGACGGTGGCCGCAGCGCACGGCGCGCGCGCCCGCGAGCTGTACGACGCGGTGCTGCGCTCTCGGCGCGGCTGAGACCGACCTGGGCGCCCGCACCCGGCGTGCGGCTGTGGGGCGGTGCCGGTCGGATCAGTATCATTCGCCACAGCAGACCCCGTCCGCGGCAGATCCGAGGGCCGACGACGCCGTTGGCGGCGCGGCGGGGACGAACCGACCAAGGAAGAGGTGTCCCATGACCGTGACCGACGCGCGCGAGAAGGCCCTGCTCGAGTCCGTGCCGACCGGACTGCTCATCGACGGACAGTGGCGTGAAGCCTCCTCCGGCAAGACCTTCGATGTGAAGGACCCCGCCACGGGCCGGGTCATCGCGAGCCTGCAGGACGCGAACTCGGATGACGCCACGGCCGCGTTCGATGCGGCCTGCGCCGCGCAGGCCGACTGGGCTCGGACCCCGGCCCGCGAGCGCGCGGACATTCTTCGCCGCGCCTACGACATGATCAACGAGCGGGCCGAGGACTTCGCTCTGCTGATGACGCTCGAGATGGGCAAGCCGCTGGCCGAGGCCCGCGGCGAGGTCGTCTACGGCAACGGCTTCCTGCGCTGGTTCTCCGAGGAGGCCACCCGCCACTACGGCCGCACCCTCACCGCTCCCGAGGGCACCCTGCGCATGCAGGTGAACCACAAGCCGGTCGGACCGTGCCTGCTCATCACCCCCTGGAACTTCCCGCTGGCGATGGCCACCCGCAAGGTGGCCCCGGCCGTCGCCGCCGGGTGCACCATGGTCCTCAAGGCCGCGAAGCTGACGCCGCTCACCACGCAGCTGTTCGCCCAGGTGATGATGGAGGCCGGGCTGCCCGCCGGCGTGCTGAACGTGGTCGCCGGGTCCTCGGCGTCGTCTCTCTCCGGGCCGATCATGGCGGACGAGCGGCTGCGCAAGATCTCGTTCACCGGTTCGACCGCCGTGGGCAAGAAGCTCATGGAGACGGCCGCCGGGACGGTGCTGCGCACCTCGATGGAGCTCGGCGGCAATGCCCCGCTGATCGTGTTCGAGGACGCCGACGTCGACGCGGCCGTCGAGGGCGCATTCAACGCGAAGATGCGCAACATGGGAGAGGCGTGCACCGCGGCGAACCGCTTCCTGGTGCACGAGGACGTGGCCGAGGAGTTCACCCGGAAGTTCGTGGCCCGGCTCGAAGCCCTCACGCCGGCACGCGGCACCGACCCGGAGTCCACGCTCGGCCCGATCATCGACGACGGCGCGCGGGAGGACATCCACGCTCTGGTCACCGAGGCCGTG
The DNA here is from genome assembly GCF_014205175.1 of Micrococcus cohnii. NCBI lineage: Bacteria > Bacillati > Actinomycetota > Actinomycetes > Micrococcales > Micrococcaceae > Micrococcus > Micrococcus cohnii. The sequence continues at coordinate 166,400 of NZ_JACHNA010000001.1, forward strand.
GCGGCCGGCGCCGAGGTGCTCACCGGCGGCGAGAAGGTCGCGGGCGAGGGCTACTTCTACCAGCCGACCGCACTCAAGGTCGCCAGGGACAACCCGATCTTGACGCAGGAGATCTTCGGGCCCGTCGCGCCGATCGTGACCTTCACCACCGAGCAGGAGGCCATCGAGATGGCCAACGACACCGAGTACGGCCTGGCCTCCTATCTGTTCAGCCGCGACCCGAGCCGCATGTACCGCGTCGCCGAACAGATCGAGTTCGGGCTGATGGGGTACAACGTCGGCGTCATCTCCAATCCGGCGGCGCCGTTCGGCGGCGTCAAACAATCCGGCCTCGGCCGCGAGGGCGGCGCCGAAGGCATCGAGGAGTACACGACGCTGCAGTACATCGCCGTGAACGACCCCTTCGCCGCGCAGGGCTGATCATCGGGCGCACCCGTGCAGGGCCGCTCCGCGGCGCGACCGTGACGGCCGTCCTCTCCGTCGAGGGAGGGCGGCCGTTAGTCTGACGGGCATGTCGACCCCCGCAGCCACCAGCCCCCGCCCCGACCACGGCCGGACCCCCGCCGAGTCCAGTTCGGCCGGCGACGCGAGCCCGGACGTGGACCAGGCGCCGGCGGCGTACCGTCCGCGTCCCGACTCGGCGACGGGCGGGGGGCCGGCACCGCTCGCCGCGCGCGAGGCAACCGAGGAGAAGTCCGGGCGCAAGCGTCGGCTCGAGTTCCCGCCGGCACCCGAATCACTGCCCGTGCCGGTCGTCGACAACCACACCCACCTGGGCTTCCGGGACGGGCTGGTGCGCGTGAGCGTCCACGAGGCGATGGACGCCGCCCAGGCCGTCGGCGTGCGCGGAGCCGTGCAGGTGGGATGCAACGTCGAGGCGGCCCGGTTCACGGTCGAGGCGATCGAGGCCGAACCCCGACTGCTCGGCGCCGTCGCGATCCACCCGAACGACGCCGCCCGCCTCGCCGAAACGGCAGAGCTGGAGACCGCCCTGGCGACGATCGCCGAGCTCGCCGAGCACCCCCGCGTGCGCGCCGTCGGCGAGACAGGACTGGACTACTTCCGCACCGGCGAATCGGGGCGCGCGGCGCAGCACGAGTCGTTCCGGTGGCACATCCGACTCGCCCGACGCCTGGGCAAGGCCCTGCAGATCCACGACCGCGACGCCCACGACGATGTCGTGCGGATCCTGCTGGAGGAAGAGCAGGACGGCGGCCTGCCGCCGCACGTCGTGTTCCACTGCTTCTCCGGCGGCCCCGAGCTGGCGCACACGTGCAACGAACACGGGTGGATGACCTCGTTCGCCGGGCCCGTGACCTTCAAGGCCAACGACAAGCTGCGCGAGGCGCTGGCCCTCGTGCGGGAAGACCTGATCCTGGTGGAGACGGACGCGCCGTTCCTCACCCCGCATCCGTTCCGCGGCCGGCCCAATGCGCCCTATCTCGTGCCGCACACCCTGCGCCTGATGGCCCAGGTGCGCGGCGTCGGGGTCGATGAGCTGGCCCGCCGCATCGACGAGAACACCGCCCGGGTCTACGGGGAGTTCTGAGCCCCGAATCCTCGGGTGTCGGCGGATACAATCGCCCCCATGCCCCGAACCCCCGCCCCGCCCGCATCCGAGGCCGCCGGCGACGCCGCGCGTTCGCTGCTGAGCGCCGCCGATGTGCGCCGCATCGCCGAGGAGCTGGACCTGCGGCCCACCAAGACGTGGGGGCAGAACTTCGTGATCGACCCGAACACGATTCGCCGGATCGTCGCCGCCGCCGAGCTGACCGACGAGGACCACGTGCTCGAAATCGGCCCCGGCCTGGGGTCGCTGACCCTCGGGCTGCTCGACCGCGCCGCCGCCGTCACCGCCGTGGAGATCGACCCGCTCACCGCGGCTCGTCTGCCCGAGACGGTCGCCGGATTCCGCCCGGACCGCACCGACGCGCTCGCCGTGCTCCACGCCGACGCGCTGCGCCTGAGGCGCGATCAGCTCGACGCGGCACGTCCGGCCGCGGCCGACGGTCCGCCGACGGCCCTCGTGGCGAACCTGCCCTACAACGTGGCGGTGCCCGTGCTCCTGCACGCTCTCGAGCACCTGCCGAGTCTGCGTGCGGGCCTGGTCATGGTCCAGGACGAGGTCGCCGACCGTCTTGCGGCGGGTCCCGGTTCCAAGGTCTACGGCGTGCCGTCGGCCAAGGCGGCGTGGTACGGCCGGGTGCGCAAGGCCGGGGTCATCGGCACACACGTGTTCTGGCCGGCACCGCGGATCCACTCGGGTCTGGTCGCCTTCACGCGGCACGACGCGCCCCCGGCGCCGGTCGACCGCGAGCACGTGTTCGCGGTCGTGGACGCGGCCTTCGCCCAGCGTCGCAAGACCCTGCGTGCCGCGCTCGCCGGATGGGCCGGCGGCGCCGCCCGAGCCGAGGCGGTCCTGCGCGCCGCAGACGTCGAACCGAGCACTCGGGGCGAAACACTGGGCATCGAGGACTTCGCGCGGATCGCGGCCCACCGTGACGCCGCGGGGGTCGCCGACGGGAAGGAGGACGCATGAGCGAGCACGAGGCCGGAGCCTGCGGCGGCGCGCACCGCACCGACGTGCATCTGGACGTGACCCGCCGTCACGTGACCGTCACCGCGCCGGGCAAGGTGAATCTCTCCCTGCGGGTGGGGCCGTTGCGCGAGGACGGCTACCACAGCGTCGCGAGCCTCTACCTGGCCGTGAACCTGGTCGAGACCGTCACCGCCGTCGGGCGTGCGGACGGGGAGATCACCGTGGGTCCCTCCCACCGGCACTCCAGCGCCGTGGCCGCCGCCGACGTCCCGTGGGACGAATCGAATCTGGCGCATCGTGCGGCCACGCTGCTGCGCGAGCGCGTGGGCCTCGACCCGGCCCTGCACGGCGCGGACATCGAGATCGCCAAGCAGGTGCCCGTGGCCGGCGGCATGGGCGGAGGCTCCGCCGACGCGGCCGGGGCGCTCGTCGCGTGCTCGGCGCTGTGGGAGACGGGACTGACCCGGACCGAGCTCGCCGAGCTCGCCGCCGAGCTGGGCGCGGACGTGCCCTTCGCGGTCGTCGGCGGCGCCGCCGTGGGACGGGGCACCGGCGCGGAGGTCATGTCCGTGCCCGCGCGCACGCCGGTGCACCTGGTGCTCGTGCCGGCCGCGGGAGGGCTCTCCACCCCCGAGGTGTTCGGTGCCCTGGACCGCCTGCGTGAGGAAGGCACCCTCGCCACGCCCGACGGCGCCCCCGAGATCAACGAGGACGCATTGCGCGCGCTGACCTCGGGCGACCCCCTGGCCCTGGCCCTGGCCATGGACAACGACCTGCAGACCCCGGCCGTCGCGCTGTACCCCGAACTCTCCGACGCCCTCGACCTGGGGCTCGACGAGGGGGCGCTGCGCGGCATGGTCTCCGGCTCCGGCCCGACGCTGCTGTTCGTCGCCCGGGACGCGATCGAGGCCGAGCGCATCGCCTCGGCCCTGACGGAGCGCACGGGCGCCGAGGCGCTCGCCGTGCACGGACCCGTGCACGGCGCGACGGTGCTCTGAACACCGGCTTCCAGGCCGCCTCGCTCGGAGCCGATGCCTGCCCGACACACCCTGACGACCCTGAGACGACACGCAAAGGACCCGGACACCCGCTCATGGCACATCTGCTCGGCGCCGAGAACATCGGCATCTCCTTCGGCACTCGCACCGTGCTCGATTCGCTGTCCCTGGGGGTGGACTCCGGCGACCGGATCGGGCTCGTCGGACGCAATGGCGATGGCAAGTCCACGCTGATGCGCATCCTCGCGGGGCTGCAGCCGCCGGACAACGGGCGCGTCACCCGCCGCGGCGGCGTGCAGGTCGGCGTCCTCGATCAGCGTGATGAGCTCGACCCGGCCCACACGGTCAAGCAGGCTGTCGTCGGCGACGCCGAGGACCATGAGTGGGCCGCGGACGCGAAGATCCGGGATGTCCTGCAGGGACTGCTCGTCGGCCTCGACCTGGACCGTCCGGTGCAGGGGCTCTCCGGCGGCCAGCGCCGGCGGGTCGCCCTGGCCCGGCTGTTGGCCGGCGACCACGACGTGCTGTTCCTCGACGAGCCCACCAACCACCTCGACGTCGAGGGTGTGGCATGGCTCGCGCGTCATCTGCAGGGCCGCTGGCGCCCGACCGAGGGTGGCCTGGTCGTCGTGACCCACGACCGCTGGTTCCTCGACACGGTGTGCACGCGCACATGGGAGGTGCATGATGCCACGGTCGACCCCTACGACGGCGGGTATGCCGCGTGGGTGCTCGCGCGCGCGGAGCGGGCCCGCCAGGCCGCGGTGGCAGAACAGAAACGCCAGCAGCTGGTCAAGAAGGAGCTGGCCTGGTTGCGCCGCGGCGCTCCGGCCCGCACGTCCAAACCCAAGTTCCGCATCGACGCGGCCAACCAGATCATCGAGGACGTGCCTGCGCCGCGCGATTCGGTGTCCCTGCAGAAGATGGCGACGGCCCGCCTGGGCAAGGACGTCCTGGACCTGGAGGACGTGAGCCTGAGCATGGGGGAGACGACGCTGCTCGACGACGTCACCCTGCGGCTGGCCCCGGCCGAGCGTCTGGGCGTCGTCGGCGTCAACGGTGCCGGCAAGTCGACCCTGCTGAAGCTGCTCGACGGACGGATTCAGCCCGATGCGGGACGGGTGAAGCGCGGCAAGACGGTCGTCACCGCGACGCTCACGCAGGACGTGACCGAGCTCGACGAGGTGGGACACCTGCGCGTCGCCGAGGTCATGGCCCGGGAAGGCACGAGTTTCCAGGTGGGCGACCGGGAACTCTCGGCCGGACAGCTGCTCGAGCAGCTGGGCTTCGGCACGCAGAAGCAGTGGACGCCGGTCGCGGAGCTCTCCGGCGGCGAGCGGCGACGCCTGCAGCTGCTGCGCCTGCTGGTGGGGGAGCCGAACGTGCTGTTCCTCGACGAGCCGACCAACGACCTGGACACCGACACCCTCGCGGCGATGGAGGACCTGCTCGACGGCTGGCCCGGCACGCTCGTGGTCGTCTCCCACGACCGGTACCTGCTCGAACGCGTCACCGACCACCAGGTCGCCCTGCTCGGCGACGGGAAGGTGCGCGGTCTGCCCGGCGGCGTCGAGCAGTACCTCGCGCTGCGCGCGGAGATGGACGCCGCGGCCGGTCCGTTGACCGCCTCGGGCAGCACGGGTGACTCCGAGGCCGCGACCGTCCCCGCGGTGTCCGCGGCCGAGCAGCGCCAGGCCCGCAAGGACGCGGCGCGTCTGGAACGTCAGATGGAGAGGCTGAAACAGCAGAAGGCCGCCGTCGAGCTCGAGATCGCCGAGCTCAGCCAGCAGGGGCGATTCGACGAGGTCACCGGGCCGACCGCGCGGCTGCACGAGATCGACACGGAGCTCGAGACGGCCGAGGAGCAGTGGCTGGAGGCGGCGGAGCGGGCCGAATAGGGTGCGCCCGGAGCCGGCGGCGACCTCGACGAGAGCGGCGCGACCGTGTGGAACAATGGCTGTCCGTCGCCTGGCGGGGCACCTCGTGCGCCGCGGCGCTCCGCCCTGGTGTAATGGCAGCACGCCGGCCTTTGGAGCCGTGCAGTCTAGGTTCGAGTCCTAGGGGCGGAACACCGGTTCGGCGCCCCCGCGTGCTCGAGTCGTCCTCGTCCGCTGGTTTCAGGAGCATCCCCCCGCATGTCTGAGAACACCGCCCCTCGTCCGTCCGCCGTGATCGTCCTGGCCGCGGGCCAGGGGACCCGCATGAAGTCGACTACGCCGAAGGTCATGCACTCCATCGGCGGGCGCTCCCTGGTGGGTCACGCGCTGCACGCCGCGGCCTCGCTCGAGCCGGAGCACCTGGTGGCCGTCGTGCGGCACGAGCGGGACCGCGTCGCCGCCCACCTGACCGAGGTGATGCCGCGGATCGCGATCGCGGACCAGGACGAGGTGCCCGGCACCGGGCGCGCCGTCGAACAGGGCCTCGAGGCCGTCCCGGCCGATGTGACCGGCACCGTCGTCGTGACCTACGGCGACGTGCCGCTGCTGACGGCGCAGACGCTGCAGGATCTGGTGCGCACCCACGAGGCCGACGGCAATGCCGTCACCGTGCTGACCGCCGATCTGCAGGACGCCACCGGATACGGCCGCATCGTGCGCGACGCGGACGGCCTCGTCGAACGGATCATGGAGCACAAGGACGCGCTCGCCCACGCGGCTGAGACCGGCGACCGTCGCTACGTCGAGATCACCGAGGTGAACTCGGGCATCTACGCCTTCGACGCCGCCCTGTTGCGCCGTGCGCTTCCGGCGCTGTCGACGGACAACGTGCAGGGAGAGAAGTACCTCACCGATGTGCTCGCGATGGCCCGGGCCGAGGGCGGTCGTGTCGCCTCCGTCGGGACCGACGATGTGTGGGAGGTCGAGGGCGCCAACGACCGCCGTCAGCTCTCGGAGCTGGGCCGTCAGCTCAACGAACGAGTCCTGCGCCACTGGATGAAGCAGGGCGTGAGCGTGGTGGACCCCTCGTCCACGTGGGTCGACGTGACCGTCGAGCTCTCCTCGGACGTGACTCTGAAGCCCGGCACGCAGCTGCACGGCGCGACGCGGGTGGACACCGGCGCCGTGATCGGCCCGGACTCGACCCTGACGGACACACAGGTCGGCGCCGACGCCGTCGTGAAGCGCACCGACGCCACCGGTGCCGTGATCGGTGAGGGCGCGAGCGTCGGTCCGTTCACCTACCTGCGTCCGGGCACCGTTCTGGGCGAGCAGGGCAAGATCGGCGCCTTCTACGAGACGAAGAACGTGACGATCGGCCGCGGGTCGAAGCTGTCCCACCTGGGCTACGCCGGGGACGCCGAGATCGGCGAGCACACCAACATCGGCTGCGGCAACATCACCGCCAACTACGACGGGGTGAACAAGCACCGCACCGTCATCGGCTCGCACGTGCGCACCGGTTCGAACACCGTCTTCACCGCGCCGGTGACCGTCGCTGATGGCGCCTACACGGGCGCGGGCGCCGTGGTCCGCGAGGACGTGCCCGCGGGCGCCCTGGCGCTCAACCAGGTCTCCCAGCGGACCATCGCCGGCTGGGTCCAGGCCAAGCGCCCCGGCAGCGCCGCCGCCGAGGCCGCCGGGGCCGCCCAGCAGGACTGAGCGCGGCCCCTCGACCGCTGGCCGCGGCGGGCCCCTAGGATGGGTCCATCGCCGGTCGTGGGGAAACACGCGATGCAGGTAGGCCTCCGCCGCAGCGACGGGGGCGCACACGTGAGGAGAGCAGGATTCCAATGACCGAACTCAGCCGCAGCGAAGACAAGCGACTCGTCCTGGCCTCGGGACGGGCGCACCCCGAACTGGCGCAGCAGATCGCCGACGAGCTCGGCACCGAGCTGCTGCCGATGAGCGCCTACGATTTCGCCAACGGTGAGATCTACGTCCGCTCGGGGGAGTCGGTGCGAGGCAAGGACGTGTTCGTCATCCAGTCGCATCCGGCGCCGCTGAACAACCACCTCATGGAACAGCTCATCATGATCGACTCCATGAAGCGTGCCTCGGCCCGTCGGATCACGGTGGTCTCCCCGTTCTACCCGTATGCGCGTCAGGACAAGAAGGGGCGCGGCCGCGAGCCCATCTCCGCGCGCCTGGTGTCCGATCTCTACCAGGCCGCCGGCGCCTCGCGCATCATGAGCGTCGACCTGCACACCGCCCAGATCCAGGGTTTCTTCGACGGCCCCGTCGACCACCTCTTCGCGATCCCGCTGCTCGCGGACCACATCCACGAGACGCTCAAGGACGAGGAGATCACCGTCGTCTCACCGGACACCGGTCGGGTGCGTGTGGCCGAACAGTGGGCCGACCGGCTCGGCGGCGTGCCGCTGGCCTTCGTGCACAAGTCCCGCGACCTGACGATGCCGAACCAGGCGGAGTCCAAGACGGTCGTGGGTGACATCGAGGACCGGGTGTGCGTGCTGATCGACGACATGATCGACACCGGTGGCACCATCGCCGGCGCTGTGCGGGTGCTGAAGGAGGCCGGCGCGAAGGACGTCATCATTGCCTCGACCCACGCGGTGTTCTCCGATCCGGCCGCCCAGCGCCTGGCCGACTGCGGAGCCCGCGAGGTCGTCGTCACGAACACCCTGCCGATCCCGCAGGAGAGGCGCTTCGAGAACCTCACGGTGCTCTCCATCGCCCCGCTGATCGCACGCGCCATCCGCGAGGTGTTCGAGGACGGCTCCGTGACCAGTCTCTTCGACGGCAACGCCTGAGATGGCCAGCGTCGAACACGAGTCCGCGGCCTCCGGCGATGAGGCGCGCGCCGACGGGTCCCGGCCCGAGGGCCGCAAGCGCCGGCAGCTGCCCTTCGGGCTGTCGGTGCTGGTGAACGTCGTCGTGGCCCTGACGGTCGTCGCGATCGTGCAGGCCCTCTGGGTGAAGGTGTACTCCGTGCCCTCGGGCTCGATGGAGACCACGCTCAACGTCGGCGACCGCATGCTCGTCAACCGGACGGCCTACCCTGACGGGAAGGCCGCGGCCCAGGACGTCATCGTGTTCGAAGCCGATGAGGCGTGGGCGATGCCCACCGCCTCGGGCGGACCCGTCGACGCCGCGCTGCGGGCTTTCGGCGACGTCACCGGCATCGGTCGGTCGAACTCGCAAGCGCTCGTCAAGCGGGTGATCGGGACCGAGGGGCAGACGGTCGAGTGCTGTTCCGCCGATGGCGCCGTGCTCGTGGACGGCACGCCGATCGACGAGCCGTACGTCCACAACGACCTGCCCTTCGCGAAGGACGAGCTGGACTGTGACACGCCGCAGCGCTCCGCCCGCTGCTTCGGCCCCGTCGAGGTGCCCGAGGACAGCATGCTCGTGCTCGGTGACCACCGCTCCAATTCGGCCGACTCCGTGGTCGAGTGCCGCGGACGCCCCGAGGGACAGGCCGACGATTGTGCGCGCTTCGTCCGTGCCGAGGACGTGGTGGGCGAGGTGTTCTTCGTGATGTGGCCGCCGAGCAACTGGTCCTCGCCGGCCTCCTGACTCTGCTCAGGCGAGCTCGAGCAGCCCGCGGCCGCGCAGGCCGTTGACGGCCGCGTCGAGCCGCTCGCGTGCGTCCTCGGGCAGCGGCCCGCTCTCGGCGAGCAGGTCGAGCAGCTGCTCCGGCGTGCGTGGAGCGTCCAACAGCAGCCACAGCGCCGGGCCGAGCCCGTCGAGCATGCTCAGACGCGTGCCGTGCAGCAGGGCCAGTCGCCCGTCCTCGACGAAGAGGCCGTCATCGACGGCGACCCGGCGCAGAGCCCCGGCGGGCACGAGGGTGTCGATGTCGTCCGCGGGGACGCTCGCGCCGAGCTCGTGGTCGTCGAGGGGGTCCCAGCCCCGCTCGGCCGCCTCCGGGGCGTGCGAGAGCAGCTCCTGGACGACGGGCACCAGATCGGCGGCCTCGCGATAGACCAGGCGTACGGCTCCGCCGGTGCGGTCCAGCGTCTCGCACAGGGTGACAAGGCCGCGGGGGAGGCGGCACAGCGAGGAGGTCTGCGGCACCAGCAGCGGGAGCACCTCGCCCACGGTGGCCGGCTCGGCGCACGCGGCGACGTCCTCGTCGCCGTGCCGGACGCGGTCCAGGACGGCGACGCGCTGCAGGACGCCGTCGACCTCGGGGAGCAGCCCCAGATCGTCCGGGGCGTGCTGCCGCTTCGGGCGCCGTCCCGAAGGGCCCAGGACGGACAGCGGTTTCGCATAGGGGCTGAGCGCGAAGGACACGGGGTCGATCATGGCCGTCTCGTCGGTCAGATACGCCAGGGCGGTGCCGAGCGTGCGCGTCGCCGTGGTCTTGCCGGTGCCCGACTCGGCGGCCAGGACGATCGTCGCGCCCGTCTCAGGCAGCGCGAGCGCGGCCGCGTGCAGCATCAGCTGCGAGCCGACGCCGGAGTCGATGGCCTCGGAGGTGGCCCGGTGGATCGCGCGTTCGTGGAATGTGTCCCAGTCCTCGCCGCGGCGCGGACGCAGCTCGATGCTCTCGTCGTCGGGCACGGCCTGGGCGTGGCACCGGGCCCATTCGTGCAGCAGCCGGTCCCGTTGCTCCGCCGTGAGACCGCCGACCCGCACCGAGGAACGGCACACGGTGAACTCGACGGCGTGGGTGGTGGCATCGGTCATGCGGGGCTCCTGCGGGCGACGGCGGCGAGGCGCGAGCGGCCGGGACGGGGGGGGCACCCGTCCTGACCGGTCCGCACCATCCTACGGGGCCGCGGCACAGGCGGCGGGACCGCGGCGCTCTGCCGCTGGGGCGAACCTGCCGTTCCCGCTGGCCCGCGCCCCGGCGGCGTGGTGGCTGGTAGAGTTGTCGAGTTGCCCAGGCGAGGGAGTCGCGAACTCCGTGATCGACGAGGCTGCCGTCCTGCTCCGATGTGACGCTGCGGGCGCCCCCGAAGGCGCGCGAGGTGAATCTCACGGACGGCCCCCTTCCCTGGAGACCCTCGCGGGCCGCGTCGGCCCGCGCATGAACGTTCATCCCAGAGGAGGAAACCTGATGTCCGATCAGATCAAGATCAAGGTCACCGAGCGCACCGAGTTCGGCAAGGGCGCCGCCCGCCGCGCCCGTCGCGCCGACCTCATCCCGGCCGTCGTCTACGGCCACGGTGCCGAGCCGCGTCACATCCTGATGCCGGCGCTGGAGACCATCCTGGCCGTTCGCAACCCGAACGCCCTGCTGGTGCTGGTCGACGAGGCCGGCGAGGAGACCCTGGTGCTGCCGAAAGACATCCAGCGCCACATGCTCAAGATCAACGTGATCGACCACATCGACCTGCTGGTCGTGCGTCGCGGCGAGAAGGTCGTCGTCGAGGTGCCGGTGCACGTCGAGGGCGAGACCGCCCCGGGCACCGAGTACGTGCTCGACTACGCCTCCGTGCCGGTCGAGGCCGAGGCCACCCACCTGCCGGAGTCGGCCACCATCTCGATCGAGGGTCGCGAGGCCGGCGATCACGTGTACGCCACCGACGTCACGCTGCCGGCCGGCACCGTCATCCAGCTCGATGACGAGCAGGTCATCGCCACCGTCTCCGAGGTCGTCGAGCAGGACCTGGGCGACGAGTCCGACCAGGAGGCCCAGGCCGCCGAGGAGTCCGGCGAGGGCGAGTCCTCCGACGCCGCGCAGGAGTCGAGCGACTCCGAGGGCTCCGAGGACTGATCCTCACGATGGCGGGCACCACGCTGATCGTCGGTCTCGGCAATCCGGGGCCGGAATACGAGCGCACCCGTCACAACATCGGCCAGATGGTGGTGGGTGAGCTCGCCTCCCGCATGGGAGTCGGGTTCACCCGCCACAAGGCCGGCGCCATGGCGGCCACCGGCCGTCTCCGCCCCGGCGGGCCGAGAGCCGTCCTGGCCTATTCGACCGGGTACATGAACGTCTCGGGCAAGCCGGTCTCGGCGCTGTGCCGCTTCTACGGGCTCACGCCCGAGGACCTCGTTGTCGTGCACGACGAGCTCGACATCGACTTCGACACGCTCAAGCTCAAGACCGGTGGCGGCGAGGGTGGCCACAATGGCCTGAAGTCCATCTCGTCGGCGCTGGGCACCAAGGACTACACCCGTGTCCGGGTCGGCATCGGCCGTCCGCCGGGCCGCATGGACGTCGCCGACTTTGTGCTGCGTCCCTTCACCGCGGGTGAGCGAGAGGTATTGCCCCTCCACGTCGACCGCGCCGCCGACGCCGTCGAGGCCCTGCTGGACGACGGTCTCGCCGCCGCCCAGCAGCGTTTCCACTGAGACCGCTCAGCCGGTCGGCCGGGACTCGGCGGGTCCCACGGCACGTTCGATCGTGCGGCGGATCCGGTCGAGGACCGGGCCCACACGGTCGACCATCTGCCGGTAGTCCTCCTCCGCCTTCCCGAAGGGGTCCGGCAGGTCGAGACGACCGTCGGCAGCATGCACTTTCGACCGGTGCCGGGCGGCGGCCCGCGCCATGGCCGGCACGCCCATGCCGGGCTCGAGCCAGCCGGGCTCCTGCGAGTCCAGCAGGACCACCAGCTGCGCGAACTCCAGCATGGTGAAGGTGCGCATCATGCACTGTGGGGCGTCATGGAGCACCCGATCCATGTGCTCGGCGGTCGCCGTGAGGATCAGGTGGGCCTGCCCGAGCTCATGCGGCACTAGAGCCCTGGGCCGATGCGTCTCGAGACCCACGACGCCCTCCTGTGCCCCGAGCCGCTGCAGCGTGCGCGGCACGCCGAGGGCCTGGTTCGGCTGGGTGCCCATGCTCGTCACCGTCACCCGGCCGGCCGCCGGCCCCTCCGCCAGCGTCGTGGCGAGGGCCCGCTCGGCATAGGCGGAGCGGCACACGTTTCCGGTGCACACGAACATCACGAGCGTGTGCTCGGGCGGCGGTGCCGAGGCCCCGACGGGTCGCGTCTGGGCGAACGGCTGGTTCGCCCGCAGCAGCAGGTTCTCCGCCATGGGTGCTCAGCCCCGGCGCGTCGACAGCCAACCGTCGATCTCGCGGGCCTGGCGCTCGACGACCTTGCCCACCATCGGCTCGGCCTTCGTGGCGAGCTTCGAGCCGACCAGCGGAATCCGGCAGGACAGCGAACCCTGCACCGCGTACTCGGTGCCCGCGCCGGCGGCGCGCAGATGCATCGACGCCTCAGCGGTGGCCTTCGCCTTGGCGACCGTGATGGTGGTGGTGCCGGAGCGCGAGCCGTCGGCTTCGGGCGCCTCCCACCGCTCGACCTGCTCCACCTGGACGTGGTCGCCGATGAACTTCTGCGCCGCCTCGGGCAGCTGACGGGCCGGAGCGGACCGCACGGTTGTCACGGTCATGGGGCCTTCGGCATCTCCCTCGCGGGAGAACGAGACGAGAGTGCCCCCGAGCGACTCGATCACGCTGCGGTGGAACTCCTCGGAGGCGAGGGCCTCCGCCGTCTCGGCGGGGGTGTGGTGCACGGTGCGCTGGGCGGAGAATGCCATGAGCGGGCTCCTTGTGGTGGGGCAGAAAGCGGCGCCGTTCGGCTGTCGGTCACGGGTGCGTCCCCGGGTGACGATGCGCCGAAGGGCGTGTGCGTCAGCCTAGTATGCTGGACCGCGCCTGTCGGCCCTGGGCCTCGGTCTGCGACGCTCGTCGGGACCCGCCGGGAGACCGACGGACCTCATCTGCGACCCCGCTCGGAAGGCACCGCCCCCATGTCCGCACTCTGGGCTCTCTCCGTCATCCTCCTGGCCAGCGGCCTGGCCAAGCTGCAGGACCCCGACGAGACCGCCGCGACCTTCACCCGGCTCGCAGTGCCCTCGCCCCTGGCCGGACCCCGGCTGGTCCGCGCGTTCCCATTCCTCGAAATCCTGCTGGCCGTGGCGCTGTTCCTGCCGTTCACGGCCCTGCGGCCCGTGTTCGCCCTGGCCGCGCTGGCACTGTTCATCGGCTTCCTGTTGCTGGTCGTGCGGGGCATGGGGTCCGGTGAGTCCTGCGGTTGCTTCGGCGCGGCCTCGGCCCGCCCCATCACGGGGTGGACGGTGCTGCGGAACGTCGTCTTCGTGCTGCTCGCCGCCGGCGGCCTGCTCGAGGCGATCATCGGCCTTCTCGTGCAGGGGGCGACGATCGATTGGTGGCCTCTGTCCGGTCTGACGGTGGGCCTGGTCGAGTGGACCGCGGTCGTCACGGTGCTCAGCGCGATCGCCGCCTTCCTCATCGGTCGGGAGACCGCGCCGCTCGAGGAGACCGCGCCGCTCGAGGCCGGCACCGGTCCGGAAGCGGTCGATGCCGAGCCGGGCGAGCCGGCGTCGGGAGACGGGGCCGGCCACGGATTCGGCCAGTCCAGCGATGAGCCGCCGCGCAGGCCGTTGCCCGACGCGCCGCTGTACTCCGACGGGCGCCTCACCACGGTGCGCGCCTACTCCCAGGTCGGCGCCGTGCTCTTCCTGTACCTGTCCCCGACGTGCGGTTCCTGCATGAGCGTGATCGAGCGGATCGAAAAGTTCGACGGCGCGATCGGCCCGGTGCGCGTGAGGGCGCTGCTGCCAGTGCACAACGATGACCTGAGCCTGCCCATGAAGAACGGACGCATCCCCGCCGAGATCGTGCTCCAGGACCCCACCGGCGTGACCGGGCGTCGGCTCGGGCTGACCTCCTTCCCCTCGGCCGTGATCGCGGGCGTCGACGGCAAGACCGCCGGCGGTCCCGTGTTCGGTGCGGACGAGGTGATCGCAATGATCGACGAGCTCGAGGAGGTCATGCAGGACGCGGATCTGCCCAGCGCAGCCGAGCTCGAGCAGACGGAGCAGGAGCGTGTGGCGCGCCAGCGTGAGCGCCGCGCGGGGAAGGCCAGCCGGTGAGCCGCGCGAAGACCGAGGTCGCCGACGCTGACGTCCGGGAGTCCGCCCCGACGCTCGCTGGTCTGCTGCCCCTGCTCGCGCAGGATCCCGCGCTGCGGGCCGCGAGCGATTCGGCCGCCCGAGCCGGCGCTCGGACCCCGGACCTCGAGATCGCCCTGCCCGACGGCGCTCGGGCGCCGCTGCTGGCTCTGCTGGGGCAGGCTGCCGCCGAGTCCCCCGATGGACCGGGCGTGGTGTTGGCCGTGACGGCGACGACTCGTGAGGCCGAGGACGTGGCGACCGATCTGAGTGCGTGGACCGATCCGGACACGGTCGCCCTGTTCCCGTCGTGGGAGACGCTGCCGCACGAGCGACTCTCCCCGCGCTCGGACACGGTCGGCGCGCGCCTGGAGGTGCTGCGCCGCCTGACCCACCCCGGCGAACACGACCGGGCCGGTCTGCGCGTGGTCGTCGCGCCCGTGCGCTCGGTGCTGCAGCCGCTCGTCGCCGGGCTGGGCGATCTGGAGCCGGTGAGTCTGCGCGTCGGTGAGGAGCGCGACTTCGACGGCGTGGTCGAGGCGCTCGCCGCGGCGGCCTATGCGCGCGTGGACATGGTCACCAAGCGCGGCGAGTTCGCGGTGCGCGGCGGCCTGATCGACGTGTTCGCCCCGACGGCGGACCACCCGGTGCGGATCGAGTTCTTCGGCGACGAGGTCGAGCAGATGCGCTGGTTCGCGATCGCGGACCAGCGGTCCCTCGAGGACACCTCGGCCGACGGCACGGGGCACCCCGAGTCGCTCGTGGCGCCGCCGTGCCGCGAGCTGCTGATCGACGAGGCCGTGCGTGAGCGCGCTCGCCGACTCGTCCCACAGATGCCCGCGGCCGCCGACATGCTCGACCGCATCGCCGAGGGCGTGGCGGTGGAGGGCATGGAGTCGCTCTCGCCGCTGCTGGCCGAGTCCATGACCTCGCTGGTCGAGCTGTTGCCGGCCGGCTCTCTCACGCTGCTCGTCGAGCCCGAGCGCATCCGCGGCCGCGCCGACGACCTGCTCGCGACCAATGAGGAGTTCCTGCAGGCCGCGTGGGCCGGTGCCGCCCACGGAGCACAGGCGCCCGTGGACGTCGGCGGCGCCGAGGCCCGGGCGGACGTCGATGACCAGGCCGCGGCCGGCGGGTTCCTGACGACCGCGCAGCTGCGCGAACAGGTGCTCGAGGCCGGCCAGGGCTTCTGGTCGACGACCTCGCTGCACTCCGCCGACACGGGCGACGAGGCCGATGGGGCGGAGCTGGCAGAGGCGGACGCGTTGCGCTCACAGCTCTCGGCGCCTATGAGCTTCGGCGGCGACATGTCCGCGTTCGTGGCCCGGATCCGTGCCCGTCTCGACGACGGCTGGCGCGCCCTCGTGCTCACTGACGGTCCGGGGTCCGCCCGGCGTCTGGCCGAGCTGTTCTCCGAGGAGGGCGTCACCGCAGCCACCTTCTCCGGTGCTGCCCCGGCCGATCCTCCCGCCGGTCAGGTCGGCCTCGGCGCGGCTGCTCTCGGCACGGGCTTCGTGCTGCCCGAGGCCAGGCTCGTCGTCGTCACCGAGCAGGACGTGTTCGGACGGCACCGCACCGTCGGCACGCGCGCCTCCGGCGGCAAGCTCGCCCGTCGCAAGCGCAACGCCGTCGATCCGCTCACGCTGGCTCCGGGCGACTACGTCGTGCACAGCCAGCACGGGATCGCCCGGTTCGTGGAGCTGCAGCGCCGGAAGGTGTCCGGCTCCCGCGCGTCGAGCGCCGCCGGCGAGGAGAGCTACCGCGAGTACCTCGTGCTCGAATACGCCTCGTCGAAGCGTGGCGCCCCCGGGGACCGCCTGTTCGTGCCGACCGAGCAGCTGGACATGGTGTCCCAGTACGTCGGCGGTGAGACCCCGACGTTGTCGAAGATGGGCGGCTCGGACTGGGCGCAGACCAAGTCGAAGGCCAAACGCGCCACCCGGCAGATCGCCGGCGAGCTGATTCGGCTCTACTCGGCGCGCATGGCCTCCCGGGGTCACTCCTACGGGCCGGACACCCCGTGGCAGAAGGAGCTCGAAGAGGCGTTTCCGTTCATCGAGACGCCCGACCAGCTCACGACCATCGACGAGGTCAAGAAGGACATGGAGTCCGAGGTCCCGATGGACCGTCTCGTCTCCGGTGACGTCGGCTTCGGCAAGACCGAGGTGGCCGTGCGCGCCGCGTTTAAGGCCGTGCAGGACGGCAAGCAGGTCGCCGTGCTGGTGCCGACGACCCTGCTGTCGCGCCAGCACCACCAGACCTTCGCCGACCGGTTTGCCGGCTTCCCGGTGCGGGTCGGGGCCCTGTCACGGTTCCAGACGGCCCACGAGTCGAAGGACGTGCTGAACGATCTGGCCTCGGGCGACCTGGACGTCGTGGTCGGCACGCACCGGCTGCTCTCGGACCAGGTGCAGTTCAAGGACCTCGGGCTCGTGATCGTCGATGAGGAGCAGCGCTTCGGTGTCGAGCACAAGGAGGCGCTGAAGAAGATGCGCACCAACGTGGACGTGCTGTCGATGTCCGCGACGCCGATCCCGCGCACCCTCGAGATGTCCATGACGGGCATCCGTGAGACCTCCACCCTGGCGACCGCACCCGAGGAACGGCATCCCGTGCTCACCTCGGTCGGCCCGTACACCGACCAGCAGGCCGTCGCCGCGATTCGGCGCGAGCTGATGCGCGAGGGGCAGGTGTTCTACGTCCACAATCGGGTCACGAGCATCGACGCGGTCGCCAAACGCATCGCCGAGCTCGTCCCCGAGGCACGCATCGCGGTCGCCCAC
The DNA here is from genome assembly GCF_014205175.1 of Micrococcus cohnii. Taxonomy (NCBI): domain Bacteria; kingdom Bacillati; phylum Actinomycetota; class Actinomycetes; order Micrococcales; family Micrococcaceae; genus Micrococcus; species Micrococcus cohnii. The sequence goes on from NZ_JACHNA010000001.1 coordinate 183,501, forward strand.
GGCAAAATGGGTGAGGCCCGGCTTGAGCAGATCATGGTGGACTTCTGGGAGAAGAAGTTCGACGTGCTCGTCTCCACCACGATCATCGAGACGGGCTTGGACATCGCCAACGCCAACACCCTGATCGTCGAGGACGCCCACCGGTACGGCCTGTCCCAGCTGCACCAGCTGCGTGGGCGCGTGGGCCGTGGCCGCGAGCGGGCCTACGCCTACTTCCTGTATGATCCGCTCAAGCCGCTGGGCGAGGTGGCGCTCGAGCGCCTGAAGGCGGTCGCGACGCACAACGAGCTCGGGGCGGGCATGCAGCTGGCCATGAAGGACCTCGAGATCCGCGGTGCGGGCAATCTGCTCGGCGGCGAACAGTCCGGGCACATCGCCGGGGTCGGGTTCGATCTGTATCTGCGGATGGTCGGCGAGGCCGTCGCGGATTTCAAGGGCGAGCAGGATGCCGCACCGGCCGAGGTGAAGGTCGAGCTGCCCGTCAACGCGCATCTGCCGCACGACTACGTGCCGGGGGAACGCCTGCGCCTGGAGATGTACCGGAATCTCGCCGCGGCCCACGACGACGAGGCAGTCGACGCCGTCGTCGAGGAGCTCAAGGACCGTTACGGCGAGCCGCCGGCGCCCGTCGAGGCGCTGATCGCCGTCGCGCGGTTCCGCAACCGGGCGCGGGCGGCCGGCGTCACCGAGGTCATGCTCATGGGATCGAACGTGAAGTTCGGCCCCGTCGAGGATCTGCCGGAGTCGCGCCGTCTTCGGCTGCAGCGAATGTACAAGGGCGCGACGATCAAGCCGGCCCTGAACGCCGTGATGATCCCGAGGCCGAAGACCAAGCCGGTCGGCGGCACGGACCTGACCGACGCGCCGCTGCTCGAATGGGCGGACCAGGTGATCGCCGCAGTGTTCAGCCCCGTCGAGCAGGACTGACCGGCGCGCCGAACTGACGCGGCACTCCCGTCAACAGCTGCGAGGCCGGCGTGGACAGCAGAGCCACGCCCACGGCCCAGCTGACGCCCAGAGCGATCAGGAAGCGGGCGAGCGGCTCATGGTCGCCGGCGTTCATCAGTTCCATCAGCACGTAGCCGTGAACCAGGACGACGACGGTGCCGGTGCGCACCAGGGCGGAGACGACGGCACGGATCGCCCGGCCGGCGCCGGTCCGGACCGCCAGCCAGGTCAGCGCCGCGTTGACCGTCGAGCCGAAGATCAGGACCATGCCGCACGCGATGAGGACCCCGATCAGCGGGGTGAGCACGGGCGTGCCGAAGCCGCCGTATTTGATCGTGTGCGGCTCCAGCCCGCCCGCGACGGCGCCCAGACCCGCGGTGACCGCGGCGGCGCCGAGCAGGAAACGCAGCGTCAGGCTGGAGGGGATGCGCGGCTCCACGCGGCGGCGGAACAGCTCGCCGCAGAGCACGAAGAACAAGCAGGGGAACGCCAGGCCGACACTCAGCGGCGTCCGGGCGATCGCCGAGTCCGGGACGAGCCAGGAGAATGCCAGGCCACCGGCCGCCACGAGCCAGGCCACCGGCCACGGGGCCCGCTCGAGCCCGCGTGCCAGCAGGGCCGTGAAGAACAGTACGGAGATGAACCAGAACGCCCACCAGGGCGGGTCCTGGTCGACGCCGCCGTACCAGCCGGTACGGAGCATCTCGCCCAGGGTCTCGGCGTCGCCGCCGGCGAAGCGCACGGCGGCGACGGACATGAGCACGGCCCAGACCAGGTACGGGATCCCGAGGGAGCGCCAGCGCGAGCCCAGGTCGGCGCGGAACGAGCGTCCGCGGGTCCAGAAGTAGCCGGTCAGGAAGAAGAACAGCGGCATCCGCCAGATCTCAAGATAGGCGGAGACCGTCAGGGCCTCGAGGTAGGCGTGGCCCAGGACCACGGCGGCGACCGAGAACAGACGAAGGACGTCCACCCCGATGTTGCGGGGGAACGTCCTTGCCATGCGAGGGTGTCAGTCGCCTCAGCCGGAGCGAGCCGCCACGGTCGTGGCGGCACCGGCTGGCTCAGTGCCCGTGGCGCTCGGCCTCGGCGTGCGGAGTGTGCACGACCACCGGGTCGACCGAGTCGCTGCCGCCCAGGATCTGCTTGGGGATCATGAACGCCACGACCGACAGGGCCAGAGCGATGAGGCCCGGGACCCAGGCCGAGTCCAGGGACCAGAAGCTCATGGCGTACAGCGAGCCGAGGAAGCACACGAACGCGACGGCGAAGGCGATCAGGCTGCCGAAGACGCCGCCGGCGTTCGAATGAGAAATGGGCTTGCCGTTGCGGATCACGTCGATGCTCCTTGGTGCGTGAAGACTGAGTGCTCAGGACAGGATATCAACACTGGCGCTCGCCCCGATCCGCGTGGCGCCGGCGTCGATCAGGGCGAGGGCATCCTCGCGGGTGCGCACACCGCCGGAGGCCTTCACCCCGATCGAGGCGCCCACGGTGCGGCGCATCAGCGCGACGTGATCGACGCGCGCGCCGGCGGAGCTGAACCCGGTGGACGTCTTCACGTAGTCGGCACCGGCGGCCACGGCGGCCTGGCACGCCAGGACGATCTGGTCGTCGTTCAGCAGGCAGGTCTCCAGGATCACCTTCAGCAGCCCGGCGCCGCCGGGGGCGTCCGCGGCGTGCACCTGCTCGGCCACCGCCCGCACGTCCTCCTCGAGCCGTTCGCGGTCGCCCGCGCGGGCCGCCGCGACATCGATGACCATGTCGATCTCCCGAGCCCCGTCGGCGAGCGCCCGGTGCGCTTCGTAGGCCTTGGTCGCGGTCGTGGTCGCGCCCAGCGGGAACCCGACGACGGTGCACACGAGGACCGGGGAGCCGGCGAGCGCCGCGGCCGCGTCGGCGACCCATCGGGGGTTCACGCACACGGAGGCGGTGCCCAGGCGGCGGGCCTCGTCGGTCAGGCGGGTGATGTCCTCGGCGGAGGTCTCCGGCTTCAGGGCGGTGTGGTCGATCATGCGGGCCAGCTCGGCGGTGTCGATCATGCGGCCCACCGTATCGGTCGGTCCGGGGCCGTCGGAGCCGGGCGCGGCGGTGGCGAGGCGGCACGCGTGCCGGTCATCGCCGCGGTCCAGCAGAGCGTCCACCTCGGTGCTCAGGCGTGCGAGTCGGGCGTGAGCGGCCCGGGAGTGCTCTGCCGGGACTTCGAGGTAGCCCTTGAGCTTGGGTTCGGTGCCCGAGGGGCGCACGATCAGCCGTGTGCCGTCCTCCGCCGCGTACAGCAGGCCCTGCGTCGGCGGGAGGGCATCGGCGTCCGACGCCCCCGAGCCTTCGCTGTCCGGTGCCGCGAGGTCACGCCGTGTCGTGACGGGGCTGCCGTCCAGGTGGGTCGGGGGGTGCTCACGCAGTCGGCGCAGGGCACGCTCTCGAGTGGCGGGGTCGCTCGTGCGCACCGACACCTGAGCTGTGGCGACGGCACCGTGCTCGGCGTCGAGGCGCGCGAGCTCCGACTCGACGGTGCGGCCCCCGGTCGCCAGGCCCGCGACGAGTTCGGCGGCCAGCAGTGCAGCGGTGAGCCCGTCCTTGTCGCGGACCAGGTTCGGGGCGACGCAGTAGCCGAGGGCTTCCTCGTAGCCGTACCCGAGGCGCGGGGCGCGAGCGATCCACTTGAAGCCGGTGAGGGTCACGTGGTGTTCCACCCCGGCGGCTCGGGCCAGGTGGCCGAGCCGGGTGGAGGAGACGAGCGAGGTGGCCGTGCTGCGGCCCATCGCCTGCAGCCGTGGCATCAGGTGCGCGCCGAGCAGCACGCCGATCTCGTCTCCGGTGAGCAGCCGCCAGCCGCCGGGCGTGTCGGGGGAGGGCACGGCCAGGGCGAGTCGGTCGGCGTCGGGATCGTTGGCGACGACCAGGTCGGCCTGACGACGCCGTGCCTCGTCGAGGGCGAGGTCCAGCGCGCCGGGCTCCTCGGGATTGGGGAACGTCAGGGTCGGGAAGTCGGGGTCCGGTTCGGCCTGTGCCTCGACCACGTGCAGGTCGCCGAACCCTGCCTCGGCGAACAGCCCGGGCAGGATGGCACCGCCCACGCCGTGCAGCGGCGTGTAGACGATCCGCAGTCCGCGGTCGGGGCCGCCGGAGGGTCCGGACACGGTGTCGAGCACACCGAGCGCGGCCTCTCGGTACGCGTCGATCAGGTCCTCGCCCGCCACGTCCCAGCCGTCCTCGGACATCGGGATGTCCTTCGGCCAGGCCTCGTGGTCGATGCGGGCGGCGATCTGCTCGTCGAACGGGGCGACGATCTGCGCACCGCGGCCGGGCTCGTCGGTCATCCGTCCGCCCGCGTAGACCTTGAGACCGTTGTCCTGCGGCGGATTGTGGGACGCCGTGACCATAACGCCGGCATCCGCGTTCAGATGGCGCACGAGGAACGCCAGCACGGGGGTGGGCAGCGGCCGGGGCAGCACCGTGACGTGCGCGCCGGCGGCCAGCAGCACGCCGGCCACGTCGCGGGCGAACGCCGCGGAGCCGTGACGGGCGTCGTGGCCGACCACGACCCCGGCCGGGCCCTCATCGTCGCCGATGCCGTCGGTCAGCCAGCGCGCGAGGCCAGTGGCAGCGCGACGCACCACGACCCGGTTTATGCGGGCCGGCCCCGGCCCCACGGAGGCGCGCAGACCGGCGGTGCCGAAGCGCAGGGGGCCGGCGAAACGATCGGCCAGCGATGCGGCGGCCTGCCCCGCGTCGGCCGCTGAGCCGGACTCGGCCGCGGCGAGCTCGCGTTCCAGGACGCGGACGTTCTCGGGGTCGGGATCGTGTGCGGCCCACTGCCGGGCCGCGAGGCGGACGGCGGGATCGAGGGGGAGTGAGGCGGTCACGTCGAGCTCCTGGATCAGGCGGGAGGTACGGGCAGGGGCGGTGGTCCGGTCGGAGGACGCTGCGGGTGGGGGCCGCCGAGGTCAGAGCCGCGCGATGATCCGCGCGAGCAGCTCGGAGATGCGGGCGGAGGCGTCGCGTCCGGCGGCGACGACCTCGTGATGGGACAGCGGTGCGGACTGGATGCCCGCGCCCAGGTTGGTCACGAGCGAGACGGCGAACACCTCGAGTCCGGCGTGGCGGGCGGCGATCGCGTCGAGGGCCGTGGACATGCCGACCAGGTCTGCACCGAGTCGGCCGGCCATGCGCACTTCCGCCGGCGTCTCGTACTGGGGGCCGGCGAACTGGGCGTAGACGCCTTCGGTGAGCGTGGGGTCGACCTCGCGGGCGATGGCCCGGATGCGCGGTGAGTACAGATCGGTCATGTCGACGAAGCTCGGGCCGAGCAGCGGGGTAGTGCCCGTGAGGTTCAGATGGTCGGAGACGAGGACGGGGGTGCCCGGGGCGATCTGCGGGTCGAGGCCGCCGCATCCATTGGTGAGCACGACGGTCTCGGCCCCGGCTGCCGCTGCGGTGCGCACGGTGTGCGCGACCGCCTGCGCGTCGCGGGACTCGTAGTAGTGCGTGCGGGAGCCGAACACGAGGGCGTGCGAGCCGTCGGCCAGGCGCACCGACCGGATGCTCGCATTGTGCCCCGGCACCGCAGGGGCGTGGAAGCCCGGCACATCGGCCAGGCCCAGGGTGTGCTCGGTCTGGCCGATCAGCTCCGCGGCCCCGCCCCAGCCCGAGCCGAGCACCACGGCGATCCGGTGACGGTCGACGCCCGTGGCCCGAGTGATCGCGGCGGCCGCGCGGCGGGCCTCGTCGAATCCGGGGTGGTCGCCCGCCAGGAACGAGGTGGGCGAGGCGGCCGCGCCCGCGAGCGCGGCGGCGCTGTCGTGGTCGCCGTCGGGTCCGTCGACGGGGCGGGGGACGGGCGGGTTCTGGCTGAGGTGCTCGCTCACGCACGCCAGTCTAGGACGCGAGCCGATGCTGTGACTTTCCCGTCCCGAACGGCAAGAATGGGGCCGTGAGCACCTCGGAGAGCACCTACACCCCGACCCTGACCATCATCGGCGGAGGCCCCGGCGGCTATGAGGCCGCCCTCGTCGCCGCGAAGCTCGGCGCCCAGGTCACCGTCGTGGAACGCAAGGGCATGGGCGGCGCGGCCGTCCTGACCGACGTCGTCCCCTCGAAGACCCTGATCGCGACCGCCGACTCGATGCGTCGTGTGCAGCGCGCCGCTCAGTTGGGCGTGGATCTCGGTGACGTCGAGCCGCGGGCGCGCATGTCGGAGGTCGACCACCGCATCCTGCAGATCGCCGGCGAGCAGTCTCGCGACATCGAGGCGGATCTGGAACGCCGGGGCGTGCGCATCGTCCGCGGGCGCGGTCGCGTCGTCGGTCCGCATCAGGTGCAGGTGACCCCCGAGGGTGCCGAGGAGCCGAGCGAGACCCTCACCTGTGACGCCATCCTGGTCAGCGTCGGCGCCTCGCCGCGTGAACTGCCCACGGCCAAGCCCGACGGCGAGCGAATCTTCAACTGGACGCAGCTCTATGCCCTCGAGGACATCCCTGAGCACATGATCGTGGTCGGTTCGGGCGTGACGGGCGCCGAGTTCGCCTCCGCCTACGATCTGCTCGGTGCGCAGGTCTCCCTCGTCTCCTCCCGCGAGCACGTGCTTCCGGGCGAGGACCAGGACGCCGCTCAGCTGCTCGAGCACGTCTTCGCATCCAACGGCGTCAATGTCGTCTCGAAGTCTCGCGCGGAGGCCGTCGAGCGCACGGCCGACGGGGTCCGGGTGACCCTCTCCGGCGAGGGCGCTGCGCAGACCCCGACCCTCGAGGGCTCACACTGCCTTCTCGCCGTCGGCGGTGTGCCGAACACCGAGGATCTCGGCCTCGAGGAGGTGGGCGTGCGCCTGACCGACTCCGGCCACGTCGCGGTCGACGGAGTCTCCCGCACGAGCGTGCCGAGCATTTATGCCGCCGGCGACTGCACGGGCGAGCTCGCCCTGGCCTCCGTCGCGGCGATGCAGGGGCGCATTGCGGTCGCCCACCTGATGGGCGACGCCGTCAAGCCGCTGCGCAAGCACCTCGTCGCCTCGAACATCTTCACCTCGCCCGAGATCGCGACCGTCGGTGTCACACAGGCGCAGGTCGACGCCGGCGAGTGTCAGGCCGATGTGGTGAAGCTGGAGTTCGCGACCAACCCGCGGGCCAAGATGCAGGGCATCAGTGAAGGTTTCGTGAAGGTGTTCGCCCGCAAGGGCTCGGGCACCGTGCTCGGCGGTGTCGTCGTGGCCCCGCGCGCCTCCGAGCTGATCTGGTCGCTCGCGCTGGCCGTCACGCACAAGCTGCATGTGGACGACTTGGCGGACACCTTCACCGTGTACCCCTCCATGTCCGGATCGCTGGCCGAGGCGGCGCGCCGCCTGCACGTGCGCCTGTGAGCGTCGGGGCCCCGGTCGCCAGCCGGCGGCCGGGGCCCGCTTCGGCGCGTCGCGGGACGTCTCGTTACCGGCGCTCGTCGGCCCGGCGCTCGCGCGCGGAGGTCACCCCGCTCAGGTCCGCGTGTCTGGTCTCGGGCGTGAGCACCAGGGCGACCAGGGTGATCGTCGAGGCCGCCGCCAGGTACCAGCCGACGGCCGCGACGTCGAACTCGGTGACCAGCCAGGTCGCGATGAACGGCGTCAGGGCCGCACCCAGGATGGAGGACATGTTGTAGGCGATCCCCGAGCCGGTGTATCGGGTGTTTGTCGGGAACAGCTCGGGCAGCACCGCGGACATCGGGCCGAAGGTCAGGCCCATCAGAATCATGCCGACGATGAGGAACCCGACCATGCGCGGGGTGCTCATCGCCTCGCCCGTGCCCATGGCGGTCGGATCCAGCCACGGGCCGAACGCCAGGCCGAAGACGATCATTAGCGCGGTCACCACCATCAGCGTGGGCCGACGACCGAAACGGTCGGCCAGCTCACCGGAGATCGGGATGAACGCCGCGAAGAACAGGATGCCGACCAGCTGCAGGACCAGGAAGTCCGCGTAGTCCACACCCAGCAGGCCGATCCGCGTGCTGCCGATCGCGTACGAGAGGATCCACGTCGTCATCAGGTAGAACAGCACGTACGTCGCGTACATCACGAACGTGCCGAGGAGCAGCTCCCACCAGTTGCGGCGGAACACCTCGCCCAGGGGTGCCTTCACGCGCTCGTCCTGCTGTAGGGCCCGCTGGAAGACGGGCGTCTCTTCGAGCTTGAAGCGCACGTACAGGCCCACCAGCACCATGATGATCGACAGCAGGAAGGGCACGCGCCACACCCACGTCAGGAACACGCCGTCCGGGTCAGGATCGGTCGAATCGAATCCGGCCGCGGTGACGAGGGCGAGGAACAGGCCGTTGGCCAGCAGGAAGCCGATCGGGGCGCCCAGCTGCGGCCACATCGCGGCGCGGGCGCGTTTGCCCTCGGCCGCGTACTCCGAGGCCAGCAGCGCGGCGCCGGACCACTCTCCGCCCAGGCCCAGGCCCTGACAGAAGCGCAGGATCGCGAGCATCGTCGGAGCCCAGAGTCCGATCTGCTGATAGGTCGGCAGCAGTCCGATCAGGAACGTCGCCAGGCCCATCGTGAGCAGGGCGCCGATCAGTGTCGCCTTGCGACCCACGCGGTCGCCGAGGTGACCGAACACCACCGCGCCCACCGGGCGGGCGATGAACGCGACGCCGAACGTGGCCATCGAGACGAGGAACGTCATGGCCTCGTCGTCGCCCGAGAAGAAGATCAGCGGGAACACCGAGACCGCGGCGGTCGCGTAGATGTAGAAGTCGTAGAACTCGATCGACGTGCCGATCAGGGACGCGAGCACGACGCGCGAGCGCGGCACCGTCTCCTGGGACGGCGTGGAGTGCGCAGCCGGATCGTACGGGGCGGGGGAAGCAGCGGACATGATGCCTTCCGGAGGTCGGGTCGGTGAGACCCACGCGCGGTGGGTTGCGCAGAATCATCGACCGGCGGTCGGCAGGATTCCAGACTCCGAGTCATCCGTCCACTATTTGGAACATCGCGGGGATGCGGTGGTCCGTGACCGGTGGAGATCAGTCAGTGGCGGTGATCTCGGCGACCACCGAGCCGGGGCTGACCGCCTCGCCCTCGGCGACAGAGATCGACGCGACCACGCCGGGGCGATGCGCCGTGAGCGGCTGTTCCATCTTCATCGCCTCCATGACCATGATCGTCTCGCCTTCGTCGACCTGCTGGCCGGCCTCGGCGACGACCTTCACGATCGTGCCCTGCATCGGCGCGGTCAGGGCGTTGCTGTTCCCCGCCGTCGGGGCGGTCCCGCCACGGCGTGCCGCACGAGGCTTACGCCGGGAGCCGGCCCGCTGCGCCGCACCCTGCATCTGGTGCAAGGCGCCCGCGAAGGTCGGCAGGGTGACCTCGACACGCTTGCCGTTGACCTCCACGGTCACCGTGTGCCGTTCCTCCGGCTCGGCCACGCCGGCGGCCTCCGTCTGCCCCGCAGGCAGGGACGTGGAGAAATCGTTCTCGATCCAGCGCGTGTGCACGCCCAAGCCCGTCTCGGCGCCCGAGATCTCCGGGGCGAACGCCGGGTCGCGCACCACCGCCCGGTGGAAGGGCAGCACTGTCGCCATGCCCTCGATTGTCATCTCGTCGAGGGCGCGGGCCGCCCGTCGCAGAGCCTGCTCTCGGTCCGCCCCGGTGACGATCAGCTTGGCGATCATCGAGTCGAAGGCGCCGGAGATCGTCTCGTCCTCGACAACGCCGGCGTCCACGCGCACTCCCGGCCCCGCGGGCATGCGGAATGTGGACAGCGTGCCGGGGGCCGGCATGAAGTTGCGCCCCGGATCCTCACCATTGATGCGGAACTCGATGCTGTGGCCGCGCACCTGAGGGTCGTCATAGCCCAGCGCCTCGCCGCGGGCCAACCGGAACTGCTCGCGCACCAGGTCGAGGCCGGTGACCTCCTCCGAGACGGGGTGCTCCACCTGAAGACGGGTGTTCACCTCGAGGAACGAGAGGGTGCCGTCGGTGCCCACGAGGAACTCGCAGGTGCCGGCGCCGACATAGCCGGCGGCCTTGAGCAGCTGCTTCGACGAGGAGACGAGACGCTCGTGCTGCTCATCGCTGAGAAACGGGGCGGGGGCCTCCTCGACGAGCTTCTGGTTGCGGCGCTGCAGCGAGCAGTCACGGGTGGAGACCACCACGACGTTGCCGTGCTCATCGGCCAGGCACTGCGTCTCCACGTGGCGGGGCCGGTCCAGGAAGCGTTCGACGAAGCACTCGCCGCGGCCGAACGCGGCGACGGCCTCGCGGACGGCGGAATCGTACAGCTCCGGGATCTCCTCGCGGGTGCGAGCCACCTTGATGCCGCGGCCACCGCCGCCGTGCGCCGCCTTGATCGCCAGGGGCAGGCCGTGCTCGTCCGCGAACGCGAGCACCTCGTCCGCGCCGGAGACCGGCTCGGTGGTGCCCGGAGCCATGGGGGCGCCCACATCGGTGGCGATCTGCCGCGCCGAGACCTTGTCGCCGAGCGCCTCGATCGCCGCCGGCGGCGGGCCGATCCACGTGAGCCCGGCGCCCTCGACGGCGCGGGCGAACTCCGCGTTCTCGGACAGGAAGCCGTAGCCGGGATGCACCGCGTCCGCACCCGAGCGCTCCGCCGCATCCATGATCTTGTCGATCAGCAGGTAGGAGTCCGCCGCGGTGCTGCCGCCCAGCGAGACCGCCTCGTCCGCCATCCGCACGTGCAGGGCGTCCCGGTCCGGCTCGGCATACACGGCCACCGAGGTCAGGCCCTCGTCGCGGCAGGCGCGGATCACACGGACCGCGATCTCGCCGCGGTTGGCGATCAGCACGCGGGAGAAGCGGCGATCGCGCTCGACGACGGTCACGTCGTAGTCCTTCTGCTCGATGGCGGAGGTCATGGGGCAGGCTCCTCGTTCCAGGTGGCGGGCACGGCTTCCCCCGAACCTTAGTGCGACGACGTGGGATCCCTACAGAAGCGCGGCGTGTTTCAGCGGATTCAGCACGCGGCGTTGGAGGAATCCCACAAGCGGGCCAGGCTGACGCCGAGCTCGGCGCACTGCGCGCGCAGCGTCGACACGGACAGGCCGATGACGGCGTTCGGGTCCCCCTCGACGCCGTCGACTAGGGCCGCACCGGCGCCGTCGATCGTGAACGCCCCCGCGCAGTGCAGCGGCTCGCCGGTCGCCACGTAGGCCGCCAGCGTCGCCTCGTCCGCCTCGGCGAAGCGGACCACGGCCGAGACCACCGTCTCGCTCGATCCCCGCAGTCGACCGGAGGAGTCGAGCAGGCCGACCCACTGGCCGGTGTGCAGCGTGCCGGTGCGTCCCGCCTGCCTCCGCCACCGGGCCAGGGCGACCTCGGGCTCGTACGGCTTGCCGTGGGCGTTGCCGTCGAGCTCGAACACCGAGTCGCAGCCGATGACGATCGTGCCGCCGGATCCGGCCTCGTCCTCGGCGGCGAGCTGTGCGGCCACGTTCTCACCCTTGGCCGCGGCCAGCAGGCCGGCCAGCTCGGCGGGCGTCGCCTCGGGGGAGCGCGCCCCCACCGCCTCTTCGTCCACCATCGAGACGGCGACGCGGAACGGCAGTCGGGCTCGCGTGAGCACCTGGGCTCGCGCGGGTGAGGCGGAGCCGAGCACCAGCGTGACCGGGGCCGGATCGCCCCGGCCGGCTGCGGGGTCGCCGGGCGTGCTCATCGCAGGGCCTCCCGGAGGGTGTCCAGACCCATCGAGCCCAGACGCAGAGCCCGGGTGTGGAATGCCTTGAGGTCGAAGTCGGCTCCCTCGCGCGCCTCGTGTTCGGCCCGGATCTGCTCCCAGATGCGCTGGCCGACCTTGTAGGACGGCGCCTGCCCCGGCCAGCCGAGGTACCGGGTGAACTCGAAGCGCCGCTGGCCCTCGGAGATGTTCAGGTGCTTGGACAGGAACTCGTAGCCCTTCTGCGGGTCCCACGCGCCGCCGCCCACCGAGGCAGGCGCCTCGAAACCGCAGTGGTAGCCGATGTCGAACACAACGCGAGCGGCGCGCATGCGCTGCATGTCGAGCATGCCCAGGTGGTCGCCGGCGTCCTCGAGGAAGCCGAACTCCTCCATGAGGCGTTCGGCGTACAGCGCCCAGCCCTCCCCGTGCCCGGACGTCCAGCACGCCGTGCGACGCCACGCGTTGAGCTCCTCGCGGGCCATCATGGCGGTGGCGATCTGCAGGTGGTGGCCGGGAACCCCCTCGTGGTAGACGGTCGTGGTCTCGGCCCACGTCGTGAACTCGTTCTCGCCGGCGGGGACGGACCACCACATGCGGCCTGGCCGGGAGAAGTCCTCGGACGGGCCGGTGTAGTAGATGCCGCCCTCCTGCGTCGGCGCGATCATGCACTCGATCCGGTCCATGGGGGAGGGGATCTCGAAGTGCTCTCGCATGCGCTCCAGGGCCCGGTCGGAGAGGCCCTGCATCCACGAACGCAGCGCCTCGGTGCCCGAGAGCTGGCGGGCCGGGTCCCCGTCGAGGATCTGCCGGGCCTGGTCGATCGAGGCGCCCGGACGGATGCGCTCGGCGTCCTGCTCCTGGGCGGCGATGATGCGGGCCAGCTCGTCCTGGCCCCAGGCGTAGGTCTCTTCGAGGTCGATGCGCGCGCCCAGGAACTGCCGCGATGCCAGGGCGTAGTGTTCCTGGCCGACGGCGTCCTCTGCGGGGGCGTGCGGGCGCAGGCCGGTCTCGAGTGCCTCCGCGAACTCGGCATACGCGGCCGCGGCGGTGGCGACGCCGCGCTCGATCCTGCTGTGCAGGGCCTGCGGCACGGCGTCGGCGGTGCGGGCACGGTCGAGCAGGCTCGGGAAGAACCCGCCGACGGCGACGTGGGCCCGGGCCTGGTCGATCACGATGTCCACCTGCCGGGCGGCCGCGACGTGGCCGGCCTCACGCGAGGCGAGCAGCGACTGCGTGTAGCCGGACAACGCCGCGGGGAGGTTCTCCAGACGACCGCCGATGTGCTCCCAGTGCTCGGTCGTGTCCGTTGGCATCAGGTCGAAGATCGCGCGGATCCCCTGGGCCGGGGACGCGATGTTGTTCAGTACGGTGCGTCCCGTGGCGTGGAGTTCGCGCTCGAGGCCGATCCGCTCCTGCATGGCGGCCTTGGTGACGCGGTCCACGTCGTCGGTCGGCTCCAGGCGGTCGAGGTCCTCCAGTAGCCGGCGGTTCAGCTCGTCGAGGGCGGCGGCGCCGGTGGGGGAGTAGTCGCCATACTCGGTCTCGTGACCGGGCAGGCCGAGGCTCGTGGCCTCCTCGGGCCGCAGGGTGAGCACGTCATGATGGTGCTGTTCGGCCCGAGCGTCGATGGCCGATGGCGTGCGCGGGGCGTCGAGGCGGGGTGTGGGCTGCGTCATGGCCGACAGTCTAGGCGCCCCGCCCGTCGGCGTGGGCGCAGGGGCGGGGAGCGTCGGTCGATCCCGGGTCAGGAACGGTAGCCGTGCGAGCGCAGCTCGCGACGCAGCCGCCGGTATTCGGCGAAGGTCGCCCGCGGCTGCGAGAGCTTCTTCTTGAGGCGGTTCAGGCGGGCGCGACGGATCTCTGCGGGGCTCGCCTCCGCGCTCAGGGACGGCGCCGAGTAGGCCAGCCCGTCGGCGCTCGGCGCCACCGCGGCCAGCGCCATGCGCACCTTGAGGCGCCACGGGGCGTGGACCAGCTGGGCCAGGCGCAGTGTTCCGGGATGCTCGGTGTGCGTGATCAAGAGCCATTCCCGAGGCGGCGTGCCGTAGGCATCCCAGTCCGGCGTGGGCTCGTCGTCGGGCTGGGTGCGCTCGAAGAACGGACGCAGGGCCGGCAGCGCCCCCATGGCCTCGGCGGCGGCGAACGTCTCGCGACGCTCCTCGCGCTGGGAGCGCCAGCGCAGCTCCACCGAGGTCAGCAGCGTGTCGTGCCGGTGCTGCCAGGGCTCCCGCAGCGCGGTGAGCAGCAGGAGCACGCGGTGGTGCGCCGGGGACGGCACCCGCACGGGAGTGTGCGCCAGCTCGACACGGTCGACGGCAGGCCAGAGGGCGTCGAACGCCTGGCGGCCGTCGCGTGCCATGCCGGGATACCAACGGTGCACGTCCACGGTGCAGGGCCAGGAGTCGTGGATCATCGTCACCGCGTGGAGCGGGAAGATCCCCAGGCGATCATCGGCCGGCACGGGGCGCCAGCCGTGCTGGCCCATCGCCGCGAGCAGCGCATCGAGGTCGTCCGGGTGGGGGAGCACATCGACGTCCATCGAGTCGCGGCGAGGGCGCAGCCCCTGCAGGGCGGCCGCGGGGCCCTTGATCGTGAGGGTGCGCAGTCCGTGCTGGTCGGCGATCCGCTCGATGAGCACGGACACCAGCGGCACGCCGGCCTCGGCGGGGAGGCCGGCGTCCCACTTGGACGTCGCGGCGCGCTGTCCGGTCACTTCGACGAGCGGCGGCGCCGCTTCTTCTTCGTCGGGGCCGCGGCGCCGTCCTCGCCCTCGGGGCGGCTCTCGTAGGCGTCCGCGTAGTAACCGCCGTAGTACTGGTAATAGCTGGCCTGGCTGCCCTTGGTCGGGACCTGGTTGAGCACGGTGCCCAGCAGCTTGGCCCGGACCTTCTTGAGGTTGTCCGCGGCCTTCGAGATTGCGTCGACGTTGGTCGACCCGGCCTTCACCACCAGGATGCAGCCGTCGTAGCGGGCCGCGAGGATCGCGGCGTCGGTGACGGGCAGCAGCGGCGGCGCGTCGATGATGACCATCGAGTCCTGGGCCAGGCCCTGCACGAGCTGATCGAAGCGGCTGGAGGCGAGGATCTCCGAGGGGTTCGGGGGCACAGAGCCGCCGGCGAGCACGCGCAGGGCCGGATGACCGGGCACCTCCTGCAGCACGTCCTCCGGGTAGGCGTTGCCGACGACGACGTTCGTCAGACCGACGGTGTTCACGAGGCCGAAGGCGCGAGCCACGACCGGGCGGCGCAGATCGGCGTCGATCAGGACGGTCGGGATGTTCGACTGCGCGAGCGTGAGTGCGAGGTTCGTCGAGATGGTCGACTTGCCCTCGCCGGGCACCGACGAGGACACGACGATCACGCGCGGCGGATTGTCCGGGTTCATGAACTGCAGGTTGGTGCGCAGCTCCTTGAAGGACTCGGTGATGCGGAAGCGCTCGCGGCGCTCCTTGGAGCCGACCTCGCCGGCCTCGGCCTCGTCCCGGGCGAGCAGCGCGCGGGTGGCGCCGTCCTCGTCGGGGTTCTTGACGCCCTTGCGCACGAGCGGCACTGAGGCCAGCACGGGCGCCTTGACGCGCTCCTCGAGCGCGGAGGCGGACTTGATGCGCCGGTCCAGGATGGTGCGCAGGGCAGCGATGCCCAGACCGACCGCCAGGCCGGCGGCCAGGCCCACGAGCAGAGCCAGGGGGATGTTCGGGGAGAACGGGGCCGAGGGCTTGGTCGCTTCGACCAGCTGCTGCACCTTGATGATGGACGACTTCGAGCCGCCCTCCGTGACGCCCTTCTCGTCCACGGACGTGCCGCCGTTTTCGACCCGGTCCACCTCTTCGGCGAGCCCCTTCACCCATGCGTTGGAGAGCGCGGCGGCGGCGTCGGGAGTCGGCGCGACAACCTCGACCTGCATCTGGGCGGTGTCCTTGGGCACGGTGACGGAGACGGAGCTGAGCGCGCGGGCCGACGTGACGTCCAGGCCGGAGTGCTTGACGGCCTTGTCCGCCACGGCCGAGGACTTGGCCAGCTGCTCGTACTGCACGGCCTTCGACTTGGCGAGGTTGTCGGCGGTCAGTGCGACGCCGAGGTTCTCGCTCGATCCGGCGGTCACGACGGCCGTCGTGGTGGCCTTGTACGTCCTCGGCTGCATGAGGGCCCATCCGGCCGCGAGGAGAACGCCGATGAGGGCCGAGGCCAGGATCGTCTTCCAGTGGTTCCGCAGAAGCTGGATCACATCGCGGACCGGCGAGGAGGTCTGTTCCCCGGGGGTCGGGTTCTCCGTGGCGGGAGGGTTCTGAATCACTGAGTTGTCCTCACAGACGCGGGCTCGTGGGTGTCGGGACGCCATGGTGCCGGGCCCAGCACGCAGGCTCGAGGGCCGGCAGCGGCCCGGGGCCCCGAGGTATCCCCAGCAGTGTAGCGGTCACCGCTGCGCGAGGCGTCGGGGACGGGGCGGCAGCGGCGGGATCAGGCGGAGGGCTCGTCTCGGATGAGACCCCACTCACGCAGGGACCTCAGGTGAGCCGTCACGGCGGTGAGAAGACCCGCCCGGTCCAGACCGTCGACGTCGCCGATCTCGTCGACGATCTGCTCGGCCGCGCGGGGCGTCTGCACCAGCTCCCAGACGAGCACCGCGGCGTCCTGCAGGACGATGGCCTCGTCGCGGTCGGGGGGCAGCACGTAGCGGCGGCCGTCACGGGCGTCATGCCACGGCACGGGGACCTGGGTGTAGCGCATGGCGGCGAGTCTAGTCAGGCGCGGTCACTGCGGCCCGGCGGCATCGCGCCACTGGCCGGCGCCGGGCCGGGCCCACAGGCCGAGACGGCGACGGCGCTCCAGGGTGCGATCGATGCCGCGCGGACCACGCGGGGACACACGCTCGCGTGGCGACGCGGCCGCGGCCTGCTCGTCGGTGTTCGGCAGCTGGGCCAGCAGCGCGGTGAGTGCGGCCATCTCCTCGGGCTCGAGCTGGGCTCCGCTGATGCGCAGCTGCTCCTCGACCTCGCCGACCGCCTCGTCGGGGCCGACGCCGTCGTCGGACGACGGCTC
The DNA here is from genome assembly GCF_014205175.1 of Micrococcus cohnii. Lineage (NCBI taxonomy): Bacteria > Bacillati > Actinomycetota > Actinomycetes > Micrococcales > Micrococcaceae > Micrococcus > Micrococcus cohnii. The sequence continues at coordinate 200,134 of NZ_JACHNA010000001.1, forward strand.
GACGGGAGGGTCCGGATGCTCGTCGTGGGGGCTCACAGCGGCATGTTCCCATGCTTCTTGGCCGGACGCGCCTCGCGCTTGTGCAGTGTGGCGTGCAGGGTGCGCACCAGCTGCGACCGCGTGTGCGAGGGCGGGATGACCGCGTCCACGTAGCCCAGGTCTGCGGCCTGATACGGGTTCAGCAGCTCGGCTTCGTAGTCCTCGACCAGCCCGGCGCGCTTGGCTTCGACGTCCTCGCCGGCCTGTTCGGCGGCCTTCAGATCGCGCCGGTAGAGGATGTTGACGGCGCCCTGCGGGCCCATCACGCCGATCTGCGCGGTCGGCCAGGCCAGGTTCAGGTCCGCGCCGAGCTTCTTGGAGCCCATCACGATGTAGGCGCCGCCGAAGGCCTTGCGGGTGATCACGGTCAGCTTCGGCACGGTCGCCTCGGCGTAGGCGTAGATGAGCTTGGCGCCTCGACGGATGATGCCGCTGAACTCCTGCTCGGTGCCCGGCAGGAAGCCGGGCACATCGACGAACGTGAGGATCGGGATGTTGAACGCGTCGCACAGTCGCACGAAGCGCGCGGCCTTCTCGGAGGCGGCGATGTCCAGGGTGCCGGCGAACTGCATCGGCTGGTTGGCGACGATCCCGACGCTCATGCCGTCGACGCGGGCCAGGGCCGTGATCACGTTCGGCGCGTAGAGCTCCTGCAGCTGCAGCATGTGGCCGTCGTCGACGATCGAGCCGATCACCTCGCGCATGTCGTAGGGTTGGTTGGCCGAATCGGGGATCAGGGTGTCGAGCACTTCGTCCTCGGCAGTGACCTCGGTCGGCGAGTCGGCCTCGAATGCGGGCGCCTCGGCGAGGTTGTTCGAGGGCAGGAACTCGAGCAGCTCCTGCACGTAGGCGATCGCGTCCTCTTCGGAGTCGGCCATGTAGTGGGCCGTTCCGGAGGTCGAGTTGTGCGAGTGGGCGCCGCCGAGCGTCTCCATGTCGACGTCCTCGCCCGTGACGGTCTTGATGACGTCGGGGCCGGTGATGAACATGTGCGAGGTCTTGTCCACCATGACGACCACGTCGGTCAAGGCGGGCGAGTAGGCGGCGCCGCCGGCCGAGGGGCCCATGATCAGCGAGATCTGCGGAACCAGGCCGGAGGCCATCACGTTGCCGCGAAAGATGTCCGCGAACTGGGCCAGGGATGCGACGCCTTCCTGGATGCGGGCGCCGCCGCCGTCGAGGATGCCGACCACGGGGCATCCATTGCGCAGGGCGAACTCCTGCACCTTCACGATCTTCTGGCCGTTGCGCTCGGACAGGGACCCGCCGAATACCGTGAAGTCCTGGGCGTACACGGCGACCTGGCGGCCGTCGACGGTGCCGAACCCGGAGACGACGCCGTCGCCGGCCGGGTGCTTGGCGTCCATGCCGAACGCCGTGGTGCGGTGCACGGCCAGGGCGTCCAGCTCGACGAACGATCCCTCGTCCAGCAGCATCTCGATCCGCTCACGGGCGGTGCCCTTGCCTCGGGCGTGCTGGCGCTCCACGGCGGCCTCGCCGCCGGGTGCCTGCGTGGCGGCCATGCGCTCCTGCAGGTCCTCCAGTCGTCCGGCGGTGGTTCTCAGGTCGGGTCCGGTCACGGGTGGGTGCTCCTCGCCTGCGGTCAGCGGTCGGTGGGTGGCGGACGGGGCCGACCGCGTGGTCGAGTCCCACAATCCGCCCCGCCGCGCTGGCGGCCCGTCAGGACCGGCGGCGGCGGTCTGGAGCGCAGTCTACGCGGCGGCTGAGCCTCGGCCCCGCTGAAGGAATCCTCCAGCACCGTGCGTGTGCGCTATACCTGGGGGCATGACCGAGATGATCTGGCTGGACTCCGTCGACTCCACTCAGGACGAAGCCCTGCGCCGGCTGTCCGAGGACCCCGCGTCGCTGCCCCACGGCACCGCCCTGGCGACGGCCGACCAGCAGGCCGGCCGCGGACGCAGCGGCCGAGTCTGGACCGCGCCGCGTGGCTCGGGCCTCGCGCTGACGCTCGTGCTGCGCCCGGGTGAGCTGCCGCGTCCAGTGGGGCACCAGCATTGGAGCTGGGTGTCGCTCGTGGCGTCCGCGACGCTCGCCGGTGAGCTCGAGGCCCTCGGCGTGCCGACGCATGTGAAGTGGCCCAACGACGTGCTGACCACCGACGGGAGGAAGCTGTGCGGCGTGCTGGCGGCGGTGGGTCCGGGTGACTCGCTCGTGTTGGGCATGGGGGTGAACCTGGACCACAGCGCCGGCGCGCCGGTGCCCACGGCCACGGCCATCGCCGACTGGGCGCCGCGGGGACAGGTCCCCGAGGCGCCTGAGCTGGCCGAGCGGCTGCGGGACGCGGTTCTGCACGCTCTGCAGGACTGGGCCGCGGCCCTGCCTGAGGGACCGGAGCCGATCGACGGTACGGCGGCCGCGGTGGCCGGCGTCGTCGAACGCATCTCGACGCTGGGGCGTCGGGTGCGCGCGGAGCTGCCCGGCGGCGGCTCCTTCGAAGGCGAGGCGACCGGCCTCGGGCCCGGCGGCACACTCAAGGTGACGCCGACGACCGGCGGACGTGACGACGACCATGAGAGGATGACCGGGCGCGAGATCAGCGCCGCCGACGTGGTGCATCTGCGCGGCGACGTCCACCGGGGCGGGGAGGACAGCCCTCAGCGTCCCCCCGGAGAGTGAGAGAGGAAGGTCACCACGTGCGCTTGCTGCCCGAGGAACACGTCATCGTGCGCACGCGCGCGCATCCGCGGGCGCTGCTGAGCGCGGCCGCGGTCCTCGTGGTCACCGCGGGTGTTCTGTCGTACGTGCTCGGCGTTCTGGCTCGTCCCGACCTCATCCCGGCGCTGGACCGGGCCTCGGGGGTGCTGGGACTGCTCGCGTGGGTCGCGGCCGGAGTCGTCGTCCTGCTCGGCACCGTCCGCCCGGTGTGGCGCTGGCTGACCCGCCGGATCGTGCTCACCTCGCATCGGCTCGTCACGCACGCCGGTGTCGGCGGGGCGGCCACGCAGGCCATGCCTCTGCCCGCCATCGTGGCGGTGGACCGTCGCCTGCGCGGCAGCGGGGCCGGCGACCTGCACCTGCGGTTCCAGGACGCGTACAACCAGGTGTACTGGCGCCTGACGAACGTGCCGGAGATGGAACGGTTCGAGCAGGTGCTCGCGGAGGCGACCCGCGCAGCCCGCGCGCAGGCGTACGTCGGTGGGGCGGTGCGCTGATGAGCGAGCACACGGAGCCGGACGAGGTCCGGACCGCACCGTTGCCCCGGCTGGGGTGGACGAGCGCGATGCGCACCCTGGGCGCGGGACTCGTCATGGGCCCGCCGCGGTACACGCGGCGCGAGATGGCCGAGCGGTTGGGCATCTCCTCGGTGTCGGCCCGCAAGATCTGGCGTTCCCTGGGTTACTCGCAGGTCGCGGAGGGCGAGCGGGTGTTCACCGAGTCGGATGCCGAGGCCTTTGAAACCGTGCTCGGCCTCGTCGACTCCGGGACGTTGCGGGAGGCGACCGCCGAGTCGCTCGCCCGCTCGGTGGGGCAGATGACCGACCGTATGGTGGTCTGGCAGATTGAGGCGCTCGTGGAGGACCGGGTGGCCGCCGGGGTCGCGGATCAGGACGCGCGACGCGAGGTCATCGACATGCTGCCGCAGTTGATCGCGCCGCTGGAGAAGGTCATGCGGACCGTGTATCGGCGCCAGCTGAACAACGCCGTCAAGCGGCTGACCGTCAACGTGCAGGCGGGCCTCGACGCCACCGAGCGCGGCCGCGATGGTTCCGAAGACGACGCTCCGCTGCCGTTGGCGCGCGCCGTGGGTTTCGCGGACATGGTCGCCTACACGTCGATGTCCCGGCAGATGGATGAGCGGACCCTCGCCCGGATGGTGCAGCGTTTCGAGTCGAAGGCCGCGGAGATCATCACCGCGGGCGGCGGCTGGCTGGTGAAGACCATCGGCGATGAGGTGATGTTCAACACCGAGACGCCGGAAGAGGGGGCCCGGATCGCGCTGAGCCTGGCCGACCAGATCAACGACGACCCGGTCCTGCCCTCGGCCCGCGTGGCGCTGACGTGGGGCCGCGTGCTCTCCCGGCTCGGTGACATCTACGGGCCCACCGTGAACCTCGCGGCCCGGCTGACGGCGCTCGCCGACCCGGGTACCGTGCTCGTGGACGCGATGACCGCCACCGTCCTCGCCGACGACGACCGGTTCGTCCTCGTGCCTCAGCCGCCGCAGCTGGTGCGCGGCTTCGGCGAGGTCCGGCCCTCGATGCTGATGGCCAGCTCGAACCAGGCCCTGGACCTCGACTGACGGCCCTCGCGCTCGGCCCCGCCCCTCGCACCTCGGAGAACCCTCATGGACCAGCCCGTTCCGACCACCCGACGCCCGATCGTCGCCGCACGCACGGACGTGGGTGTCGTCCGAGAGCTGAATGAGGACGCGTGCGTGCGGGTCGGCGACCCCCTGCGCATCGCGGTCGTCGCCGACGGCATGGGCGGTCACGAGGCCGGCGAGGAGGCCTCGGCGGCCGCGATCGCCGCCGTGCAGGAGCAGGCGGAGTCTCGGCTGGCCGACGCGCACGCCGAGGAGGCCCTGCAGCGCCTGGGCGAGATCGTGCATGCCGCCCATCAGGCCGTGCTCGAGCGCGCCCCGCGCGGCGCCGGCACGACCTTCACCGCTCTGGCACGCCTCGACGCCGACGCAGAACGATGGGCGGTGGCGAACGTGGGCGACTCGCGCGTGTACCGCCGGCCGGCCGCCGCGCGCATGCTCGAGCAGCTCACGGTCGACCACTCGGCGGTCCAGATGCTCGTGGACGCCGGTCAGCTGACCGCAGACGAGGCGCGGGTGCACCCGCGACGCAATGTGATCACCCGCGCGCTCGGTTCGGACGAGCAGCTGGTCGTGGACGTCGGCGAGGTCGAGGCCCGGACGGGGGACCGGTTCCTGCTGTGCAGCGACGGGCTCACCGGAGAGCTGCGCGACGAGGAGATCCTCGATCTGCTCGACGCTCACGAGGACGTCGAGGACGCGGTCGACGCGCTGATCGACGCGGCCCTGTGGCGCGGCGTCCAGGACAACGTGACCGTCGTGCTCGTGCAGATGCCCTGAACCCGCCCTGAGCCGGGGGCCGCCTGCGGCCTGCTCGACACCGGGGCGGGCGACCGCCCGGGGCGGTCCTCGGCCGTGGTCGGCCAGCGTGACTACGCTGGTGGCGTGAGTCAGACCGAGCATCCCCACGAGAGCCAGTCCGCGCCGGAGCAGATCCCCGCCGAGGGACTGCGTCAGGAGTACGAACGGCTCGTTGAGCAGGTCCGCGCCGCGCGCACGGCCTACTACCAGAAGAACGAGCCCGAGCTCTCCGACGCGGAGTACGACCGGCTCTACCGGCGTCTTGAGGACCTCGAGGCGATGCACCCGGAGCTCGTGGCGAATGATTCGCCGACGCAGCAGGTCGGCGGCGAGGTCTCGGCCGCGTTCTCCCCGGTCACGCATGGGGCCCGCATGTACTCGCTCGAGGACGTCTTCTCCGAGCAGGAGCTGCGGGCGTGGTTCGAGCGCACGGCCGACGCCGTGGCCGGCATGCACCCGGGCCAGGAGCCGACGTGGCTGGTCGAGGTGAAGATCGACGGGCTCGCGGTGAACCTGCGATACGAGCGCGGCCGGCTGGTCCAGGCGGCGACCCGCGGCGACGGCGTGACGGGTGAGGACGTCACCGGCAACGTGCTCACGATCGCCGATGTCCCGCGCCGGCTGGCCGGGGACGGCTGGCCCGAGACCCTCGAGGTGCGCGGCGAGGTGTTCATGTCCTCGGCTGATTTCCAAGCGGTGAACGAGGCCCGCGCCGAGACCGGCCAGCCGCCGTTCGCCAACCCCCGCAACGCGGCGGCCGGCTCGCTGCGCCAGAAGGACCCGGAGGTCACCGCGGCGCGTCCGCTGAGCATGTTCGTCCACGGCATCGGCGCCCACTCCGGGTTGGCGGCGGCAGGTCAGGCCGAGACCTACGACGCGCTCGCGGCATGGGGTCTGCCCGTCAGCCCCTACACGCGCACGGCCCGGGGGACGGGGTCTGCGGCCCTGGACGTGATCCTCGAGGTGATCGCCGAGTACGGCCGCCGCCGTCACGAGCTGGTCCACGAGATCGACGGGATCGTCGTGAAAGTCGACTCCTACGCCGATCAGCGGGCGCTCGGGCACACCTCGCGCGTGCCGCGGTGGGCCGCGGCCTACAAGTACCCGCCCGAGGAGGTGCACACGCGTCTGGTGGACATCGCGGTGTCCGTCGGTCGCACCGGTCGCGTCACCCCGTTCGCGGTGATGGAGCCGGTGCGGGTGGCCGGATCGACCGTCTCGATGGCGACTCTGCACAATCAGGACGTCGTGAAGGCCAAGGGTGTGCTGATCGGCGACACGGTCGTGCTGCGCAAGGCCGGTGACGTGATCCCCGAGGTGGTCGGACCCGTCCTGCCGCTGCGTGAGCAGGCCCGCGAGCGCGGCGAGCAGCTGCACGAGTTCGTCATGCCGGCGCAGTGCCCCTCGTGCGGGACCGACCTGGCCCCCGCGAAGGAGGGCGACGTCGATCTGCGCTGCCCCAACGCGCTGACGTGCCCCGCCCAGCTCGCCGGCCGCGTCGAGCACCTAGCCGGCCGCGGCGCGTTCGACGTCGAAGCGTTGGGCGAGGAGGCGGCGATCTGGCTGACGAGCGGTCCGGGACCGCGTCCGCAGGGTCCGGACGCCGTGCCGACGCCGGAGGGGCCGGGCGTGCTGACGTCTGAGGCGCAGGTGTTCGACCTCGCCGCGGGCACCCCCGAATCCGTGGTCGGGCCGCGCAGCGAGGACGGGCTGACCGAGCTGCAACGGTCCCTGGCACGGGTGCGGGTGTGGCGACAGCGGCGCCGACGGGTGGACGGAGTATCGACGCCGTCGGGGCAGTGGGAGCTCAAGCCCGCGTTCTTCACCCAGGGCACGACGGCCCGCCCGTCGGCGCCGACGGCCAACACCCTGCGGTTGTTCGAGGAACTGGAGAAGGCCAAGGCGCAGCCGCTGTGGCGCGTGCTCGTGGGCCTGTCGATCCGTCACGTCGGCCCCTCGGCGGCCCGAGCCCTGGCGACGGCCTTCGGCTCGATGGACGCGCTGCGGGCCGCGGCCGACGCCGAACCTGGCTCGGACCAGGCCGCCCGGCTGGCCGAGGTCGACGGGGTGGGCCCGACGATCGCGCTTCAGCTGCACGAGTGGTTCGCCGTGCCCGAGCATCGGGCCATCGTCGACGCGTGGGCGGCCGCGGGCGTGCGCATGGTCGATGAGCAGGATGAGTCGACCCCGCGCACCCTCGAGGGCGTGACGGTCGTCGTGACCGGCACGCTCGAGGATTTCAGCCGCGACTCCGCGAAGGAAGCGATCCTGGTGCGCGGCGGCAAGGCCTCGGGCTCGGTGTCGAAGAAGACCGACTTCCTCGTCGCCGGCGCCTCGGCAGGATCGAAGCTGGACAAGGCGGAGAGCCTCGGGGTGCGCGTGCTCGATGAGGCCGGGTTTCAGGCGCTGCTGGCCGGCGGGCCGCAGGCCGTCACCGGGGACGCGGAGCAGGACGCATGAGTGCCGCACAGCCCACCGCCGCCGGGTTGCTGGCCGTCGCCCGGGCCGCCGCCGCGGCCGGTGCCGCGGTGCTCGCCGAACGCTGGCACGGGGTCCACCCGGCGCGGCAGCTCCCGCCCGAGGCCCTCGGCGCCGAGACAAAGAGCTCCGGCTCGGACTGGGTGACCGAGTTCGACCGACGTGCCGAGGACGCGGTACGCCGCGTGCTCGCCTCCTACCGTCCGCACGATGAGATCTCCGGAGAAGAGCACGGCGTCACGACACCCACGGATCCCAGCGGACTGCGCTGGTCGATCGACCCGCTGGACGGCACGACGAACTTCATCCGAGGTGTGCCCCAGTTCTGCACGTCCGTCGCGGTGTGCGGGCCCGCTCTCGACGCGGCTGACCAGACCGCCGGGACGCGAGGTGACGGCGAGCCGGTGTGGCTGGCCGGGGCCGTCGTCGCGCCAGCCCTGCACCGCACGTGGTACGCCGCGCAGGGCGAGGGGGCGTTCTGCGTGCTGGACGCCGATCCCGTGCGCCTGGGCGTCGGGCCCGGTCATGCCGCCCCGGACGCGGCCCAGCCGGTGCGACTGACCGGGCCGGTGCCCTCACGCTCCGGTCGCCTGCTGGCCACCGGCTTCGGCTACGACCCGCGACGGCGCGCCCGACAGCTGCGCGACCTCGGTCGGCTGATGGAGGGCTTCGGCGACGTGCGCCGCATCGGTTCGGCCGCGCTCGACCTGTGCATGGTGGCCGACGGCACCCTGGACGCCTACGCCGAGCTCGGCACACAGGAACACGACTGGGCCGCCGGCGCCCTGATCGCCGAGGAGGCCGGCGTCGTCGTGCATCGGCCCCGTCATCCGGACGGCGGCGCCCGGCCGGACTGGGCGCTCGCCGGGACGCTCGAGGGCGGACTGGTCGAGAGCCTGCGTGCCGAGTACGTAGACGAGAAGGAGTCCCGCTGATGCGCGTGTGGGGCAGCCCGTGGCTGTATCCGTCCCTGTTCATCGTCCTTGCCCTCGGCTGCCTTGGCTTCGGCACGGCACAGGCCAACGTCGTGCTGCTGGCCGCCGGTGTGCTCGCTCTGGTGTGCGCGCTGTTCTACGTGCCCGTGCTGCGGGTGCGCTCGCGGCCGGCCGCCGGGGCCGAGCAGCATGTGCGTGATGGCGGTGTGGTGGTGCTGTGGCGGCCGGGGGAGCGCAACTGCCTGCGCCTGCTGAAGTCCCTCGACCCCGCCGATCGCGACGCGATCTACTGGGTGAACGTCTGGGCCGACGAGGACGGCCCCGCGCTGCTGCAGCGCACGCACATCACGGGCACCGGCCGCGCCACCGCCGAGCACCGCGACGACACCGTGCCGGTCGCCCTGGGACGGCGCGCCGCGTTCGTCGTCGCCGACGCGGATGATCGTGCCCGCGTGGCAGACCTGGCCGCCGCCGCACGGGACCGGAGGCGCCGATGAGCACGGTCGACTCTGCGGCCGGCGCAGCACCGTCCGCGGGCGCGCGGTCCCGGGTGGTCGTGCGGGCCCTGGCCGAGAGCGACCACGAAGCCGTGGCGGAGCTGACGGTGGCCTCCTACGTCGGCGGCGGACACATCCCGGCCGGTGACGCCTACGAGGCTGTCCTGCGTGATGTGGCCGGACGCGCCGCTCGGGCCGAGGTGCTCGTGGCCGAGCTCGACGGCGAGGTCGTCGGCTCCGTCGTTCTCACGCCGCACGGCACCGCGATGTCCGAGACCGCCCGGGCCGATGAGTACGAGTTCCGCATGCTGGCCGTCCACCCCAGGGCGCACCGGCGCGGAGTGGCCCGAGCCCTGCTGCGGGCCGTGCTGGATCGCGCCCGCGCGGCCGAGGGCGTCCGGGCGGTCGCGCTGACGACCATGCCGAGCATGCGCCACGCGCACCGCATGTACGAGGCCCTGGGCTTCGAGCGCGTCCCGGAACGGGACTGGTGGCTGCGCGACGTGCTGCCCGAGGTCGAGCCCGCTGAGGATCCAGGCCCGTTCCTCGTGTACCGCCTGACCCTGGACCCTGCGGATGTCACCGTCTTGGGCAGGACAGTAGACTCGCCCGAGTCACGCCCGATCCCGTCACAAGGAGCTGAATTGGCTGAGATCACGCGCGAACAGGTGGCCCATCTGGCCTCCCTGGCGCACATCCGGATGAGCGAGACGGAGCTGGAGACCCTCTCCGGCGAGCTCGGGCTCATCCTGGACTCGGTGTCCGCGGTGCAGAAGGTCGCCGGGGCCGACGTCGAGCCGACGTCCCACCCGATCGCCCTGCACAACGTCTTCCGCGAGGACGTGCCGGCCGGCATGCTCACGCAGGAGCAGGCGCTGGACCAGGCGCCCGACGCCGAGGACGGCCAGTTCAAGGTCCCCGCGATCCTGGACGGAGAGTGATCACGGATATGACGCAGCCACACCACGACGTGCACGCCGAGCTAACCGCCGACCAGCTCGTCCGCCTCACCGCGCTGCAGATGGCCGAGCGCCTGCGTGCGGGCACCACCACCGCGGTGGAGCTCGTGCAGGCCCACCTGGACCGCATCGCCGCGTTCGACGGCGACCCGCGCGCCGATGCCGCCTCCGACCGCGGCGTGCGTGCGTTCCTGCACGTGAACGCGGAGGAGGCGCTCGCCGATGCCGCCGAGGTGGACCGCATCCGCGCCGCCGGTGGCACCGAGGCCGAGTCCCTGCACCCGCTGGCCGGCGTGCCCGTGGCGGTGAAGGACAACATCGTCACCGTCGGTCAGCCGACCACCGCCGCCTCGATGATGCTCGACGGGTGGATGAGCCCCTACGACGCGACGGTCGTGACCCGGCTGCGGCAGGCCCGCATGCCGATCCTCGGCAAGACCAACCTCGACGAGTTCGCCATGGGCGGCTCGACCGAGCACTCCGCGTTCGGTATCACCCGCAACCCGTGGGACGGCGACCGGGTGCCCGGCGGATCCGGCGGCGGGTCGGCGGCGGCGGTGGCCGCGTTCCTGGCTCCGCTGGCCCTGGGGTCGGACACGGGCGGTTCGATCCGCGAACCCGCCGCGTTCACCGGCACCGTCGGCATGAAGCCGACCTACGGCGCCGTGTCCCGGCACGGCGTGATCGCGATGGCGTCCTCACTCGACCAGGTGGGCCCGGCGGCTCGCACCGTCGCGGACGCGGCCGCGCTGCAGCAGGTCATCGGCGGACACGACCCGCTCGACTCGACCTCGCTGCCGGAGGCTCTCGGCGACCTCGGGGCCGCCGTGGCCGCTGGTTCCGGGCGGTCGAACCTGGCGGGCCTGCGCGTCGGCGTCATCACCGACCAGCCGATGGAGGGCTACCACCCGGGCCTGCGCGAGGCGTTCGAGCAGCGCGTGGCCCAGCTGCGCGAGGCCGGCGCCGAGATCGTCGAGGTCTCGTGCCCGCACTTCTCCGCCGCACTGGGCGCGTACTACCTGATCATGCCCTCGGAGGTCTCCTCCAACCTGGCCCGCTTCGACGGAGTCCGCTACGGCAACCGCGTGGTGCCCGACGGCGGCGGCACGATCGAGCAGGTCATGGCGGCCACCCGCGCCGAGGGTTTCGGCGACGAGGTCAAGCGCCGCATCATCCTGGGCACCTACGCCCTCTCCGCCGGCTATTACGACGCCTACTACGGTTCGGCGCAGAAGGTCCGCACCCTCGTGCAGCGGGACTTCGCCGAGGCGTTCGAGCAGGTCGACGTGCTGCTGACCCCGGCCTCGCCACATCCGGCGTTCCCGCTGGGCGAGCAGGTCGACGACCCGCTGGCCATGTACCTCAACGACTACACGACGATCCCCGCGAACCTGGCCGGTGTGCCGGGCGTCTCGGTGCCCGGCGGCCTGGTGGACGGGCTGCCGTGGGGCCTGCAGCTGATGGCGCCCGCCCGCGAGGACGCCCGCCTCTACGAGGTGGGCGCGGCCGTCGAGGCTCTCGTCGAGCGCCATGAGCCGGCCCCGGTGTGGGCGCGGATCCCCGAGACCGAGCGCGGCGTGGCCCGCGCGACCGCGACGACCGCAGGAGGCCAGCAGTGAGCCGCGCAGAAGAGACCATGGACTTCGCCGAGGCGATCGAGCGGTTCGACCCGGTCCTCGGCTTCGAGGTGCACGTCGAGCTGAACACCGCGACGAAGATCTTCTCGTCCGCGCCGAACGCCTTCGGCGACGAGCCCAACACCAATGTGACCCCGCTGGACCTCGGCCTGCCTGGCACCCTGCCGGTGCTCAACCGGGAGGTCGTGGAGTACGCGATTCGCCTGGGCCTGGCCCTCGACGCGACGATCGCGCCCTCGTGCCGCTTCGCCAGGAAGAACTACTTCTACCCGGACACCCCGAAGAACTTCCAGACCTCGCAGTACGACGAGCCGATCGTCTACGACGGTCATCTGGACGTGGAGCTCGAGGACGGCGAGGTGTTCCGCGTCGAGATCGAGCGCGCGCACCTCGAGGACGACGCCGGCAAGCTCACCCATCAGGGCGGCTCCGGCCGCATCCAGGGCGCATCGAGCTCGCTGGTGGACTACAACCGGGCCGGCGTTCCGCTGATCGAGATCGTCACCCGGCCGATCGTGGGTGCCGGGGCGCGGGCACCGGAGATCGCACGCGCCTACGTGGCCGCGCTGCGCGACATCGTCAAGGCGATCGACATCTCGGACGCCCGCATGGAGCACGGCAACGTGCGCTGTGACGCGAACGTGTCGCTGATGCCCAAGGGGTCGGACACCTTCGGCACCCGCACCGAGACCAAGAACGTGAGCTCGACCCGTGCCGTGCAGCACGCCGTCACCCACGAGATCCAACGCCAGGCGGCGCTGCTCGCCGCGGGCGGCAGCGTCACGCAGGAGACGCGTCACTGGCACGAGGACACGCGCACCACCACCTCGGGGCGGCCGAAGTCCGACGCCGACGATTATCGCTACTTCCCGGAGCCGGACCTCGTTCCGGTCGTCGTGGACGAGGCGTGGATCGAGCGCGTGCGCGCCGACCTTCCGGAGTTGCCGGCGGTGCGGAACAAGCGGCTCAAGGCCGAGTGGGGCTACTCGGACGAGGAGTTCCGCGATGTCGTCAATGCCGGCGTCCTCGACGAGATCGTCGCGACGGTCGAGGCCGGAGCCACGGCCGCCGCGGCGCGCAAGTGGTGGATGGGCGAGATTGCTCGACTGGCCAATGTCCGCGACTGCGCCGTGGCCGACCTGGGCGTCGAGCCGGGGCACGTCGTCGAGGTCGAGGAGCTCATCGCGGCCAAGACCATCAACGACAAGATCGCCAAGCAGGTGCTCGGGCACGTCGCCGACGGTGAGGGCGCGCCGAAGCAGATCGTCGAGGACCGGTCTCTGGCGGTGGTGTCCGACGACGGCGCGCTCACCGAGGCCGTGGACGCGGCCATCGCGGAGAACCCCGATGTGGTCGAGAAGATCAAGGGCGGCAAGATGCAGGCCGTCGGTGCTCTGATCGGCCCGGTCATGAAGGCCACACGCGGGCAGGCCGACGCCGGACGCGTCCGCGAGATCGTGCTCGAACGTCTCGGCGTGGGCTGAACCCGTCGCCACCTCCTGCGACGAGGGTGCAGTCGTGGTCGCCTCAGAGTCTGCGAGGCGACCACGACTGCACCCTCGTCTGATGCTGGGCGACTCGGCCCTCGCAGCGAACACCGCGTACAGTGCTCCTCGTCACCATGACGTCGACCACCTCGCCGTTCCTCGAGAGGACCTGCCTGTCCCATGAAGGCCCTGTACAAGCCCGGACCCCATGCCGGCTTCGAGTTCACCGACCGTCCCGAGCCCGACTGCGGCCCGGCCGATGTGAAGATCTGTGTGCACACCACCGGCATCTGCGGCACGGACCTGCACATCGAGTGCTATGACGCCGCGGCCGAGGCCATGATCCAGGCCCCGATGATCCCGGGCCACGAGTTCTACGGCGAAGTCGTCGAGGTCGGCGACCTCGTCGAGCACGTGCGGGTGGGCCAGCGCGTCTCGGGCGAAGGGCATCTGGTGTGCGGCATGTGCCGCAACTGTCGTGCGGGACGGCGGCAGATGTGCATCAACACGGTCTCCGTGGGGGTGCAGCGCGACGGCGCGTTCGCCGAGTATGTCGTGATCCCCGAGGCGAACGTGTGGGTGCATCGCGATGAGCACATCACGGCCGAGCTCGGCGCGATCTTCGACCCCCTAGGCAACGCCGTGCACACCGCCCTGAGCTTTCCGCTGGTCGGCGAAGACGTGCTCGTCACGGGCGCCGGGCCGATCGGGCTGATGTCGGTGGCGATCGCCCGCCACGCCGGCGCCCGGTTCATCGCGATCACAGACGTGTCCGCGCAGCGCCTCGCGCTGGCCGCACGCATGGGCGCCGACGCGACGATCGACGTCTCGGCCCAGCGCGTCCACGAGGCCCAGGGGTCGTTGGGCATGCTCGAGGGCTTCGACGTCGGGCTCGAGATGTCGGGCCGCGCGAGCGCTCTGCAGGAGATGGTGGCCAATATGAACCACGGCGGGAAGATCGCCCTGCTGGGCCTGCCCGCCGAGGAGATCTCGATCGACTGGCAGTCCGTCGTCACGCATATGCTCACGATCAAGGGGATCTATGGTCGTGAGATGTTCGAGACGTGGTACGCGATGTCCGCGATGCTGCAGACCAATGAGGCTCTGCGCGCGAACGTCGAGTCCGTCATTACCGACGTGATCGACGCACCCGACTGGAAGCGGGGCTTCGATACCGCCCGTGCCGGGGCCACCGGCAAGATCGTCCTGGACTGGAGGAATCTCTGATGTACGCGTTCAAGGAACAACTGGCCGCCGAGCTCGACGAGTTGCGAGCGGCGGGGCTCTACAAGCACGAGCGGGCCATCACCACGGCCCAGTCGGCCCGCGTCTCGGCCCGCGCGGCCGACGCCGAGGACGGCCGGAGCAGGCCCGTGCTGAACTTCTGCGCCAACAATTACCTGGGCCTGGCCAACGACGAGCGGCTGATCGAGTCCGCGAAGCGCGCGCTCGACGAGCGGGGCTTCGGCATGGCCTCGGTGCGTTTCATCTGCGGCACGCAGGATCGCCACGTCGAGCTCGAGCGCCGGGTCTCAGCCTTCTTGGGCACCGACGACACGATCTTGTTCTCCAGCTGCTTCGACGCGAACGGCGCGGTGTTCGAGCCGCTGTTCGGCCGTGAGGACGCGATCATCTCCGACGCGCTGAACCATGCCTCGATCATCGACGGTGTGCGCCTGTCCAAGGCTCACCGGTTCCGCTACGCGAACCGAGATATGACCGAGCTGCGGGCCCGCCTCGACGAGGCCAAGACCCTCAACGACGGCGCGGGGGCCCGCCGCACGGTGATCGTGACCGACGGGGTGTTCTCGATGGACGGCTACCTGGCCCCGCTGCGGGAGATCTGCGACCTCGCTGACGAGTACGGGGCCCTGGTGATGGTGGACGACTCGCATGCGGTGGGCTTCATGGGCGCCACCGGCGCGGGCACTCCGGAGCACGCGGGCGTGTCCGATCGGGTCGATATCTACACCGGCACCTTCGGCAAGGCCCTGGGCGGTGCCTCGGGCGGCTACGTGGCCGCACGGCAGGAGATCGTCGATGTGCTGCGTCAGCGCGGTCGGCCCTACCTCTTCTCCAACTCGATCGCGCCGGCCATCGTCGAGGCGACCATCACGGCGCTCGAGCTGCTGGAGAGCTCGGGTGAGCTGCGCGCGGCCTTGTTCGAGAATGCCGCCCTGTTCCGCCGCCGCATGGACGAGGAGGGGTTCGAGCTGCTCGAGGGCGAGCACGCGATCATCCCGGTGATGTTCGGTGACGCGGCTCTGGCCGCGCGGATCGCCGAGGCGATGCTCGACCAGGGTGTCTACGTCACCGCGTTCTCCTACCCGGTGGTGCCGAAGGGACAGGCGCGCATCCGCGTGCAGCTCTCCGCTGCGCACTCTGCCGAGGACGTCGAGGCGGCCGTGCAGGCGTTCGTCGCCGCCCGTGAGGCCGTGCAGGGCTGAGCCGACCCCGGCTCCACTGCGACGAGGGCGCAGTTGTGGTCGTCTCACCGACGCTGAGGCGACGACGATTGCACCCTCGTCGGGGAGGGGCTCAGCGTGCCGCGGCGTGCACGATGCGCGGCAGCGTCGTGCGCAGCAGCTTCGCCCAGCGCAGCGGCCGACCGGTCGTCTCGTGACGGGCACATGCGTCGTCGAGGGCGTCGAGACTCGCCGCGGCCAGCCACACACGGGCCCGGGCGGCCTCGGCGGGTGAGGCGGCGACGGCGTCGATCTGCCGCTTTCCGTGCCAGAGCCCGAGGTAGGCGAGGTTCCGTGCGGGGTCGCCGGCGTGGGCGAGGTCCCAGTCGAGCACGCCCCGCAGCCGCCACTCGACGCCGGGAGCCCCGTCGGTGTCGCGCCCGCCCGGCCGGGGCTGCCACAGCATGTTGTGCCCGGCCAGATCGCCGTGGACCAGCCCGGGGGTGACCGGCGGCGTCTCATGCCAGCGTCGGACTCTGTCGAGCACGGCCCGCACGGTTGGCTCCCACGGTCGAGGGAGCCCGTCGAACGCGGAGGACGCCGCGACGTCCCTCTCCGCCAGAAATCGGGGCAGGCCGAGCACACGCTCGACGCGCTCGTCCGTCCACGGGCCGCGGAAATCGTGCGGTCCGCCCAGCTGCGGCGCCAGGTCCGGCGCCGTGACGTCGACGGCGGCGAGCGCATCGAGCACCCACCGCAGCGTCGCCGGGTCGCCGTCGTGCGGCGGGTGAGCCTGCCCGGGGACGAAACGCTGGAGCACGGCGGCGGTGAGCGGCTCGTCATCCTCGCGGGTGCAGACCACCTCCGTCAGCGGCTCGGGCAGGGCGAACGGTGGCCGCTGAGCGGCGAGGGCCTCGAGCAGGCGCATGCGTCGGGGCAGGTGCGCGGCCGGAGAGTTCCGTCGCGACCAGCTGGAACCCGGGGCGGCCCCGGCCTCCTGCAGCCGGGTCATCCGCAGCACCGCGACGTCCGGCACGACGAGCACGCGATGGAACTGGCCGGATTCCTCGACCCGGCCGGAGCGCGGGTCGGCGCCGGCCACCGCGTCCGCGACGGCGTCGGGGACGGTCGGCCTCAGGCGCTCGGCCAGGGTGTGCCATAACTCGATCTCGACGGGGTCCGGATCCGAGGCCATGTTCGCCAACCTACACTGGCGGCCGTGATCAGCTCCGCCTCCGCCAGGCCCATGCCGCAGCCCCGGTCCGACGCGCACGAACGCCGAGCCACGGGCGCCCTGCCCGCCCCGAGCGCGCGCGTGGTGCGCTGGGAGATCGCGATCGTGCTGGGTCTGAGCCTTGGCCGGGCGGCGGTCTACGCCGTCGTCGAGCTGCTGGAGAAAGCCACGCGCGCTCCGCTGTCCGACCAGTCCACCGTGCTGAACCCGTCGTTGGCCGAGCGGCCGCTGTTCGACCTGGTCCACCAGTTGCTCGGCATCGGCTTCGCGTTCGTGCCCGTGGCGCTCGTGCTGCACCTGACGTGGCTGCACGGTCGGAACCCGTTCCGGGCGTTCGGCCTGGACCTGCGCCGTCCCGGCCGCGACCTCGCGTGGGGCGTGGGCCTGTTCTTGATGATCGGCGTGGGCACGCTGGCCGTCTACGCGGCGGGCCGCGCTGCCGGTGTGACGACGGCGATCGTCGGCACCGGTCTGGGGGAGCAGTGGTGGTCGGTGCCCGTGCTGCTGCTCAACGCGGCCCGGCACGCGCTGGTGGAGGAGGTGATCGTCGGGGCCTGGCTGGTGGACCGGCTCGGCTGGCTGCAGCAGCTGCGCGCCGCCGGCCAGCACCGCGCCCCCGTGCCTCGCCTGGCCGATCCCGTACGCACCTCGACGGGCGCGTTCCTGCCGACTCGGCTGCTCAGCGCGGTGCTCGCCCTGGCGCTGCTGCGCGGGGCCTACCACCTGTATCAGGGCGTCGGACCGGGCATCGGCAACGCGCTCATGGGCGTCGCGTTCGTCCTGGTCTTCGTCCGGTACGGCAGGGTCGCCCCGCTCGTGCTCGCACACCTGCTGCTCGACGCGGCCGGTTTCGTCGGCTACCCGCTGCTGGCGCGGGCGGGGCTGCTCGGCTGAGCCGCCCGGTCAGAGCGTGACGGTGCCCTTCGGCGTCTGCACGGTGACGGACAGCAGGCCCGGGGTGCCGGAGGGGGCGACGAACTCCATCGTGAGGTCCTCGACGTTCTGCTCCGGCTCGTCCAGGCCCAGCCACGAGCGCACCCGCTCCTCAGAGCCGGCCAGGCTCACGGATACCAGCTCGCCCTGCGGCTCGGCGGCGCGGGAGGGGTGCAGGTCCTCGGTGCCGTCGTCCCAGCGCAGGATGTAGGGGACCTGGGGGTCGGCGAGCAGACCCTTGATGCCGATCTGCTGCCACGTCAGTTCCCGTCCGTCCGGGAACTTGCGGTTGCCCGGCACGGAGGCGCGCCCGAGGCGCTCTTCGAACGGGGCGAGGTCGTCGGTCGCGACGACCCAGCCCATCCAGCCGCCGCCCTGTTCGGAGCGGGCGCGCACAGCCTGGCCGAACGGGGCGTTGTCCGAGGCGGGGTGGTCGAGTACCTCGACGACCTCGAGGTACTGGTTCCGACGCAGTGGGAACAGCACGTTGCGGGTGCCGAAACGGGGGTGGATGCCGCCCTTGACCCGGTCCATCCCCAGCGCCTCGGCGATCTTCTCGACGGTGGCGTCGAGTCCCTCGGGGCCGGCGGCGTAGGAGACGTGGTCCAGTCGGATGCTGCTCACGGGGCGCGGTTCCTCTCGTGCGGCCGCCTCGAGTCTCCTCGGGCGGGGCTGGCGTCGCGGATGCGTCGCGACGTCGGATATCGGCAGCCGCGGCGCGCGCGGCCGGTGGTCGGCTCAGGCTAACGTCGTGTGACGCGCGCCGTGAAATCAGACACGTCCCCGCCTAGCGTCGCTGCCCACCGGCCCCAGGGGCACCGCCCTCGGGTGCAGAGGCGACAGCACAGAGGAGACACGGCTATGACCAACAAGCACCACCTGACTCCGGACGGCGGGCGCGCCCGGGACGAGGGCCTGGGGTTCAGCACCCGTCAGATCCACGCGGGCGTTCCCAGGGACACGCCGACGGGCGCGACGGCCCTGCCGATCTTTCAGAGCACCTCCTTCGACTTCCCAGATTCGCAGACGGCGGCCGACCGGTTCGCGCTCGCCGACCTCGGCCCGCTTTACACGCGCATCGGCAACCCGACCCAGGAGGCGGTCGAGAACAAGATCGCCGCGCTCGAAGGCGGCGTCGGGGCGCTGCTGGTGGCCTCGGGGCAGGCGGCCACGACGGTTGCGATCCTCAACCTGGCCGGGGCCGGCGACCACGTCGTCGTCTCAGCCTCGCTCTACGGCGGCACACAGAACCTGTTCAAGCACACCCTGGCCCGCGTTGGGATCGAGACGACGTTCGTCGAGCGGCCCGAGGACCTCGAAGCCTGGCGAGCGGCGGCGCGTCCGGACACGAAGGCCTTCTTCGGTGAGTCGCTGGGTAACCCGCGCGGCGATGTGCTGGACGTCGCCGGTGTCGCGGCGGCCGCGCACGAGGTCGGCGTCCCCCTGATCGTGGACAACACGCTGGCCACGCCGTACTTGCTGCGGCCCCTCGAACACGGTGCGGACGTCGTGATCCATTCCGCCACCAAGTACCTGGGCGGGCATGCGGCGGCCATGGGTGGGGTCATCGTCGACGCCGGCCGCTTCGACTACGGTGCCGAGCCGGGCCGGTTCCCCGGCTTCACTGAGCCGGACGAGTCCTACAACGGGACGGTGTTCTCGCGGGACCTGGGCGTCGACGGCCCGTTCGGGACGAACCTGTCCTACATCCTCAAGGCCCGCGTGCAGCTGTTGCGGGACTACGGCTCGGCCATCTCCCCGTTCAACGCGTTCCTGCTGAACCTGGGCCTGGAGACACTCTCGCTGCGCGTGCGCCAGCACGTGGCCAATGCGGCCGCGGTGGCCGCATTCCTCCAGGCGCATCCGCAGGTGGACTCCGTCGTGTACCCGGGACTCGAGTCCAGTCCTTGGTACGAGGCGGCCCGGCGCTACCTGACCGAGGGGGCGGGCGGGATCGTGTCCTTCCGGATCGTCGGCGGGCGCGAGGCCGGCGCGGCGTTCGTCGACGCGCTGAGACTGCACCACCACGTGGCCAATGTGGGCGATGTGCGCTCACTGGTGATCCACCCGGCCTCGACGACGCACTCGCAGCTGAGCGATCAGGAGCAGCGCCGCGCCGGCGTCGACCCCGGGCTCGTGCGGCTCTCGGTGGGCCTCGAGGACGTGGCGGACATCCTGGCAGATCTCGCGCACGGCTTCGAGGCGGCGGCGCGTTGACCGTGACCGGGCTGCACGCCTCGTCCGAGTCGGGCACGTCCCCGCGCCGATTGCCGACCGGTGCCCGCGGGCACGCCGAGATCGGCCCGGTGGACCTGGAGACGGGTGGCCGCCTGGACGCCGTGACCGTGGCCTACGAGACCTGGGGCGAGTTGGATGCCGACGGGAGGAACGCCGTGCTCGTGCTGCACGCGCTCACCGGCGACGCCCATGTCGCTTCGCACGCTGCGGACCCGTCCGCCGGCTGGTGGGAACAGCTCGTCGGGCCCGGGCGGGCAGTCGACACAGACCGATGGTTCGTCCTCGCCCCGGCGATGATCGGCGGCTGTCACGGCTCGACCGGGCCAAGCTCGCCGGCCGCTGACGGCCGACCCTGGGGGTCGCGGTTCCCGTTCCTGACCCTGCGCGACGCGGTCGCGGCCGAGGCCCGGCTCGCCGACGTGTTGGGCGTCGAGCGGTTCCACGCCGTGATCGGCGGGTCGATGGGCGGCGCCCGGGCCCTGGAATGGGCCGTGACGCAGCCCGAGCGCGTCGGCGGCGTCGGCGTGTTCGCGTCGACGGCCGCGTCCTCGGCCGAGCAGATCGCGGTCGCGCAGGCCCAGTGCGCAGCGATCCGGCTGGATCCGTGCTTCGCCGGGGGCGACTACTACGGCGGACCGGCTCCTGAGGCGGGACTGGGGCTGGCCCGGCGCATCGCGCATGTGACCTACCGCTCCCGCGCTGAGCTGGCCGAGCGCTTCGGCCGCCACGCCCAGCCGGGGGAGGACCCGTTCGGCACCGTGGCCGGGGCGCGGGTCGGGCGTTATCAGGTGGAGTCGTATCTGGACCATCAGGCGGCCAAACTCGTCGACCGCTTTGACGCGAACAGCTACCTGACGCTCACCGAGGCCCTGATGAGCCACGACGTCGGCCGCGGCCGCGGCGGCGTGGCCGCGGCCCTGGCCCGGTTCAGCGGCCCGGCGTTCATCGCCGCCGTGGACTCGGACCGCCTCTACCTGCCCGCCGAATCCGAGCGACTGGCCGCGGCGCTGCCCGGGGCCGAAGGCGTGCACGTGATCCGTTCCGACATCGGTCACGACGGATTCCTCACCGAGTACACGCAGGTGGCCGACCCGCTTGCCCGCGCCCTCGCCCTGCTCTGACCGGGGCCGCCGGCCGGCCGTCGCCACCACGGCCGGGCGGGCGCTCAGCCGTCCGGGTTCGATCCCTGCGGCATGCGCTCGCCGAACAGGGGCGCCGGAACGGGCCGCTTGGGCTCGATTCCGTCACCGGAGGACACGCCGCGGATGCGTCGGACCACCCACGGCATCAGGTGCGTGCGGGCCCAGGCCCGGTCCTCGGCACGGGCCTGGCGCCACGTCCGGGGCACCGGCGGCCGGGCCTCGTGACGTTCGAGTCCGTGGGAGACGCCGAGGGTCTCGAGCACCATCGCGGCGATCCGGTGGTGGCCCAACGCCGAGAAGTGCAGTCGGTCCTCGGCCCACATCTGCGGTCGGGCGAGCTCCTTGAGGGACCACATGTCCGGCACGAGGGCGTCGTGTCGCGAGGCGATCGTGCGCACGTTCTCGTTGTAGATGGCCACGCGTCCGCGCAGCCAGCCGATCACGGGGGTGCCCTTGATGTCGGTGGCGTTGAACAGCAGAACGGTGGCCCCGGTGGCGGCGACCCGGGCCACGACCGCGTCGAGGCGTCGGGCGACCTCGTCGGGATCAGCCCGACGCAGGATGTCGTTGCCCCCGGCGCAGACGCTCACCAGGTCCGGAGAGAGGGCGACGGCGTCGTCGACCTGCTCCGCAGCGATCTGGTCGAGCAGTTTCCCCCGCACGGCCAGGTTCGCGTACGAGAACGGCTCCGGCCCGTCGGCCAGCCGGGCGAGCTCTTCGGCGACCCGGTCGGCCCATCCGCGGTGGTAGCCGGGACGGTGAGGGTCTGGGTCGCCGATGCCCTCGGTGAACGAGTCTCCCAGGGCGACGTAGCGACGCCATGGGTGGGCGGTGGAGAACCGGTCGGAGTCGTCGATGTGCATGCACACATTGTGGCCCTGCCGGTCGGTGGGCTCGACCCCGTGCCTCCGGGGCGCCCCGCGTGCTGTCCGGCCGTCGATAGGCTGGGGGCATGACTGCCCAGAGCACCCCGCGCGCCGAGTCCGCCTCCCGCCTCCGCGACGAGTTCACCGTCCGCTGGTCTCGTCCCGAGGGCGAGCGCACCGGACACCTGCTCGTCGTCCTCCACGGTTACGGCGCCGACGAGAACGACCTGTTCTCTCTGTGCCGCGAGGTCCCCGAGCGGATCACGGTGGCCAGCCTGCGCGCTCCGCTGGGCCTGCCGACCGGTGGGTACGCCTGGTTCCCGCTCACTGAAGGCCTGGACACGGACCCGGCCTTGCTGCGGCGCGTGATCGAGGCGACGCACGCGTGGGTCGACGAGGTGCGTGAGGAGTTCGAGTCCGTCTCGCTGCTGGGCTTCTCGCAGGGCATGGCGGTGGCCACCTCGCTGCTGCGCCGGGATCCCGCCGGCTTCGCGTGCACCGTCGCGCTGAGCGGCTTCGTCGTGGACCCGCAGGCTCAGGTGCCCCAGCTGGCGGGCGCGTTCCGGCCCGACGGCGAGGTCGCCGCGGCGAAGCCGAAGGTGTTCTGGGGCCGCGACCAGGACGACCCGGTCATCCCCGAGGAGCTGGTGGCCCAGTCCCACGCGTGGCTGAACGAGAACGTGGATTTGATGAAGATCGTCTACACCGGCACCGGGCACGGCATCGGTCCGCAGGAGATCGGGCACATCGTGGAGTACCTGGACCAGTTCGTCCCCGGGCGCGGCTGAGTCCTGACGGTCCAGAGCTGTCCGGTCGGACCGCCCGGGCCGTCAGGGCGGGGCTCAGGCGCGGCTGGCGGCCACGACGAACGCCTCGCCGGCGAACTCGACCACGTCCCCGTCGCGCAGCTGGGCCCCGCGCTGGGTGCGCACCTGGCCGTTGACCGTGACCTCGCCGGCCTCGATCACCTCGCGTGCCATCGCGCCGTCGTCGACGAGGGCGGCCAGCTTGAGGGCCTGCCCAAGCCGGATCATGTCGTCTCGCAGCGGCAGCGACTCGGCGTGGGCAGGCGCGTCGGAGGTGGTGGCGGCGTGGTCATCGCGGTTGGTCATGCCCCTGATTGTCCCCGGTAGGGTGGCCTGCGAACCACCGCCGTCTCGATCACAACGGAGCTGATGCCCCATGACCGCCACGTCCGCGCTGGACAACGTCATCAACCTCGCCAAGCGGCGCGGTTTCGTGTTCCAGGCCGGTGAGATCTACGGCGGTTCGCGCTCCGCCTGGGACTACGGGCCCCTGGGCGTGGAGCTGAAGGAGAACATCAAGGCCGAGTGGTGGAAGACCTTCGTGCGTTCGCGCGCGGACATGGTCGGTCTGGACTCCTCGATCATCCTGCCGCGCGATGTGTGGAAGGCCTCGGGCCACGTCGACACCTTCACTGATCCGCTCGTGGAGTGCACCCAGTGCCACAAGCGCCACCGCCAGGACCACCTGCTCGAGGCGTACGAAGCGAAGAAGGGGCGCGCCGCTGAGGGCATGGAGCAGATCACCTGCCCCGACTGCGGCACCACCGGCGGGTGGACGGATCCGCAGATGTTCTCCGGCCTGATGAAGACCTACCTCGGACCCGTCGACAACGAGGAGGGACTGCACTACATGCGGCCCGAGACGGCGCAGGGCATCTTCGTGAACTTCCTGAACGTGGTGCAGGCGGCGCGCAAGAAGCCTCCGTTCGGGATCGGGCAGGTCGGCAAGGCGTTCCGCAACGAGATCACCCCTGGCAACTTCATCTTCCGCACCCGTGAGTTCGAGCAGATGGAGATCGAGTACTTCGTGCCGCCGGCCCAGGCGCAGGAGCACTTCGACCGCTGGGTGGAGGACTGCTGGAACTGGTTCATCGACCTGGGGCTGAACCAGGACAACCTGCGCCGGCTCGACGTCCCCGCCCAGGAGCGGGCCCACTACTCGGACGGCACGATCGACCTGGAGTACCGGTTCGGCTTCGCCGGCGGCGACGGCTGGGGGGAGCTGATGGGCGTGGCCAACCGCACCGACTACGACCTGTCTCAGCACACCGAACACTCCGGCACGAAGATGCAGTTCTTCGACCAGGCCAACGACGAGCACTACACGCCGTACGTGATCGAGCCCTCGTTCGGCCTGACCCGCGCGATGATGGCGTTCCTCGTCGACGCCTACGCCGAGGACGAGGCGCCGAACACCAAGGGTGGTGTGGACGTGCGCACCGTGCTCAAGCTCGACCCGCGCCTCGCCCCGGTCAAGGCCGCCGTGCTGCCGCTGTCGAAGAAGGACGACCTCAAGCCGGTCTCGCAGGACCTGGCCGCGCAGCTGCGCGGACTGTGGAACGTCGACTACGACGATGCCGGCGCGATCGGCCGCCGCTACCGCCGCCAGGACGAGATCGGCACCCCGTTCTGCATCACCGTCGACTTCGACACCCTCGAGGACCAGGCCGTCACCATTCGTGAGCGCGACACGATGCAGCAGGAGCGCGTATCCCTCGACCAGGTGAAGTCCTATCTGATCGAGCGTCTGGTCAAATGAGCGGCGAGACGACGGCCGGGCGCGGCCCGGCGGACACGGCGGGCCTGCCCTCGGGCGTGCGTCTGCGCGCCTGGGCCGACGGCGACGACCTCGCCCTGCTCGAGGTGTGGGGCGACCCGGTCAATGCGCAGCAGCACCAGGACCGCTCGATGCTCGCGGCGGACTCGACGTCCCCGTGGCGACGCACGCTCGTGGCCGAGGAGGACGGAGTGCCGGTGGCCGCGGGCACGGTGTTCCACTCCACCGTGCACCCGCGTCGGCTGTGGACCTACGTCGAGACGGCGCCGACCGCGCGTCGTCGGGGCATCGGCTCCGCGCTTCTGAACGCTCTGCGGGCCGAAGCGTCTGCGGCGCATGCCGCCGGAGCTGTGCCCTCCGCAGCACTGAAGACACGCTTCGCGAAGAACGCGCTGGTCGCCGCGACCTCGCAGACGCAGGCGGAGGAGGACGCCGACGGCGAGACCAGCCTGGCCCGACACGGCCTGCACGAGCCCGAGCGGACGCAGGAGCAGACCGCGCGGCTCGCGGAGGCTGCTGAGGCCTTCCTCGTGCCCCGCGGGTTCGCCCCCGTGCAGCGCTCGCGGCGCGTGGCCATCGCCCCGGGCAGCCTCGAGCTGCCCTCGGTGCGGGATGAGCAGCACCCGGACGGGCTCGTGTTCGAGGAGGCGGCGACCGGTTCGGTCGAGCTGACGCAGGCTGTCGTGGACTTCTACGACGCGGTGCACGACTGGGACCCCTCGGCGATGAGCCTCGGGGCGGCGCAGAACCTGCTGCTGGGCCCGAGCACGGGCGCGGCCGGGGCCGTGGTGCAGCGCGAGCGGCCGAAGGAGGACGGCGGTGCGATCCGCGCGTTCGCCGTCTCCTACACGGCGCAGCGCCAGGATGAGCCAGCGGACGTGCTGCTCGGCTGGGACCCGCAGCTGTCGGAACCGGAGGCGCTGCAGGCGGTCGCGGACATGCTCGCGGTGCTCGTGGCCCAGCACCCGGTGCAGGTCGAGGTCGACGAGGCGATGGCGCCGCTCGAGCGGATCGTCGATGGGCTCGAGGCCGCCGGAGCGGCCCGCACCCTCGTGGACGCCTATGTGTTCGTCGACGACGCCGACTCCGGCGACGAGCAGGTCACACACACCCGTGCGGAGCCGACGGGGTCCGGGGCCGCCCGGTGATCGACGAGGCCCTGTTCACCCCGAGCACCGCGACCTGGTCCGGCACGTGCGCGTTCCGGCTGCTGCCGGATCACGAGCTGTCGCCGGCGCCGGCGACGGCATCGACGCGGGGCGTGGCCGAAGGCGTGGCCTGGACACTCGACTACGTGTGGCTGCATCCCGAGGACGGCGTGCAGGAGGGCCATCTCGTCGTGGGCGGTCCTCGCGAGGACGGCACCGTGACGGCCGGCTGGGTCGACTCGTGGCACCAGAAGGACGAGATCGCGCTGCTGGCCGGCACGAGCGCCTGCCCGGGTGACAGGACCGGCGAACATTCCGAGGCGGCGACCGGGGCCGGCGCCGTGCAAGTGGCCATGGGGCACTCCGGCTGGGGCTGGCGCATCGAGGTGTTCCGC
This sequence comes from Micrococcus cohnii, assembly GCF_014205175.1. Taxonomy (NCBI): domain Bacteria; kingdom Bacillati; phylum Actinomycetota; class Actinomycetes; order Micrococcales; family Micrococcaceae; genus Micrococcus; species Micrococcus cohnii. The sequence goes on from NZ_JACHNA010000001.1 coordinate 226,193, forward strand.
TCCGATGACGCGCTGCGGTTACGCATGTACAACGTCGTCCCGAAGGGCGTCGAGGGTGTCGAGGGCGTCGACGCGGGGCCGTATCTCGTGATGGACGCCGCGTGGGAGCCGGTGCGGGCATGAGTGTGGACCGGGCGTCGTTGCGCCGGGCGGTGCTGCTCGTCGCCGGGCTCAACCTGGCCTACATGCTCGTCGAGCTGGCGGTCGCGGTGTCGATCGGCTCGGTAGCGCTCGTGGCCGACGCCGTCGACTTCTTCGAGGACTTCGCGGTGAACCTGCTCATCGCGATCGCCCTGGGCTGGTCCGTGGCCCGGCAGGTCCGTGTCGGCAAGATCATGGCGGTGCTCATCGTGCTGCCGGCTATCGCGGCGCTGATCATGGCGGTCATGAAGGTCGGCGACCCCGACCCGCCGGCGTCCGGCCCGCTGCTGGCCGCCGCCCTCGGTGCGCTCGTCGTGAACCTGGTGTGTACGGGGGTGCTCGTGCGGTTCCGCTCGGGCGTGGGTTCCCTGACCGCGGCCGCCTACCTGGCCGCGCGGAACGACCTGCTGGCGGGCGTCGCGATCGTCGCGCTGGCAGGGGTGACTGCGTGGACCGGCTCCGGCTGGCCGGACATCCTGCTCGGCGTGGGGCTCGTGCTGCTCAACGGCACCGCGGCCAGGGAGGTCTGGGAGAAGGCCGAGCAGGAGCGGCTGGCCGAGCAGGCGCTCGCCGGAGAGCTCGACGACGACTGACGAGCACGGGCACGGTCGGGACGGTCCGTGGCAGGCTGGCCTCATGCGTGAACAGGACATCGAGCTGGCCAATCGCCTCTTCGACGCCGCCCGGGCCGGTGAGACCGCTCTGTTAGAGGCGTATCTCGAGGCCGGGGTGAGCACGCGCATCCGCAACCACGCCGGAGACACGTTCCTCACGCTCGCCGCGTACCACGAGCAGTCGGAGACGGTCGCGATGCTCCTGGCCCGCGGAGCCGACGTGGAGGACGCCAACGACCGTGGTCAACGGCCTCTGACCTGCGCGACATTCAAACAGGACGAAGCGTCGATGCGCCACTTGCTGGCCGCCGGTGCGGACCCCGACGCCGGCACCCCCTCGGCCCGACAGACCGCGCAGATGTTCGGCGGGGAGCACCTGGTGCCGCTGTTCGACGAGGCGCGCCACACAGACGCCTGAGTCGGCCCCGGCGCGTCTGGGACAATGGTCCCCACCATGACTGCCTCTTCCCAGACCGCTCCCGTCGACCCGAACGCCGCGCACTATGCGAAGTCCGCCGGCGCCGGTCGACGCATTCCCGACGACGAGCAGCTGCACGAGGGCCGGCACGCCGGGCCCACGCAGAGCACGCTCTCGCTGCCGCCGCTGCGTCTCGGCCCGATCACGATCGACACCCCCGTCGTGCTCGCCCCGATGGCCGGCATCACCAACACGGCGTTCCGTCGCCTCTGCCGCGAATACGGCGGCGGCCTGTACGTGAACGAGATGGTCACCGCGCGCGCCCTGGTGGAACGCAAGCCCGAGTCCATGCGGATCATCCAGCACGACCCCGACGAGGTGCCCCGCTCCGTCCAGCTGTACTCGGTGGACCCGGTCACCACCGGTGCGGCGGTGCGCATGCTGGTCGAGGAGGACCGCTGCGACCACATCGACATGAACTTCGGCTGCCCCGTCCCGAAGGTCACCCGCCGCGGCGGTGGATCGGCCCTACCGTGGAAGTCGGAGCTGTTCGCCTCGATCGTGAAGGCGGCCGTCACGGAGGCCTCGAAGAAGGACCTCCCGGTCACCGTGAAGATGCGCCGCGGCATCGACGAGGACCACCTCACCTTCCTCGATGCCGGCCGCACCGCCCGGGATCTGGGCGTCGCCGCGGTCGCTCTGCACGGGCGCACCACGCGGCAGTTCTACTCGGGCACGGCGGTGTGGGAGGACATCGCCCGGCTGCGCGAGGCCCTGCCGGACATCCCGGTGCTGGGCAACGGGGACATCTGGTCCGCCGAGGACGCGATCGCGATGGTCGAGCAGACCGGCGTGGACGGCGTCGTGATCGGCCGCGGCTGCCAGGGCCGCCCGTGGCTGTTCGGTGACCTGCAGGCCGCGTTCGAGGGCCGCACCGACCGGTTCCGCCCGAACCTCGGCACGGTCGCTGACACCCTGTACCGGCACGCCGAGCTGCTCGTGGACACCTTCGGCGGTGACGAGGTGAAGGCGCTGCGGGACATCCGCAAGCACGTGGCCTGGTATTTCAAGGGCTACGCGGTCGGATCGGCGGTGCGCACTGCTCTGTCGACCGTCCCGGACTTGGCGACGATGCGTCAGATCCTCGCCCAGGTTGACCGCGACGCCCCGTACCCCGGCCTCGACGCCGAGGGGCCGCGCGGTCGTGCCGGCGCCCCGAAGCGCCCGCACCTGCCGGAGAACTGGCTCGACTCCCGCGAGCTGAACGCGGAGCAGAAGGCCATGATCGCCGCGGCCGAGCTGGACGTCTCCGGTGGCTGAGACCCGCGCGCGCCACGACGCGCTCCCGCACCCGGTGCTCTTCGGCCCCGAGGGCCGCCCGCCGTATGCGGGGGAGGCCGTTCAGACGCCCGGGTACACGGCGTGGGACCGCGCCCGCTGGCTGCCCGAACCCTCGAAGTCGACGTACCGTTCGGACTTCGAACGGGACCGGGCGCGGGTGCTGCACTCCTCCTCGCTGCGCCGGCTCGGGGCGAAGACGCAGGTCGTGGCCCCCGACGCCGACGACTTCGCGCGCACGCGCCTGACGCACTCGCTCGAGGTCGCGCAGATCGGCCGCGAGCTGGGCCGGTCGCTGGGCTGCGACCCGGACGTCGTGGACACCGCGTGCCTCTCGCACGACCTGGGGCATCCGCCGTTTGGCCACAACGGGGAGAAGGCGCTCGACGCGGTCTCCGGGGACATCGGCGGCTTCGAGGGCAACGCCCAAACGCTGCGGCTGCTTGCCCGGCTCGAACAGAAGAAGTTCTTCGACGACGGTGTCTCGGCCGGCCTGAATCTGACGCGGGCGAGCCTGGACGCGGCGTGCAAGTACCCGTGGCGGGCCGAGGATGCTCCGCTGCGCGCCGACGGCACCCGCTCGAAGAAGTTCGGCGTCTACGAGGACGATCTGCCGGTGTTCCGCTGGTTCCGGGAGGGGCTGACGGGCACTCGGACGTCAATGGAGGCGCAGGTGATGGACCTGGCCGATGACGTCTCCTACTCGGTGCACGACGTCGAGGATGGAGTGGTCAACGCCGCGTTCCAGCTCGGCTGGCTGCGCCGGGATCACCACCGCGAACGGGTCATCGAGACCACACGGCAGTGGTATCTGCCACAGACGGACCCGGACGAGATCGACGCGGCTCTGGCCCGGCTCGAGGCCACGGAGGTGTGGGTGGCGCAGTTCGACGGCTCCCGTCGGGACCTGGCCGCGATGAAGGACATGACGAGCCAGTTGATCGGCCGGTTCTGCACCGCGGCGTTCGACGCGACGCGGGCCGTGCACGGCAATGAGCCACTGACCCGGCACAACGCCGACGTGGTGGTGCCGGCCGAGACGGAGACGGAGATCGCGGCGATGAAGGGCATCGCGGCGGCCTACGTCATGACCTCGGAGCAGCGGCAGCCGATGTACGCGCGGCAGCGGCAGATCCTCACCGAGCTCGTCGAGCTGTTGGAGGTGACGGGGCCGCGGTACCTCGAGCCGATGTTCGCCCATGACCATGCCGAGGCCGCTGACGACGCGGCGCGCCGGCGGATCGTGATCGATCAGGTGGCCTCGCTGACCGACTCGACGGCTCTGGAGTGGCACCACACCCTCGTGCAGGGCACGGAGTTCCGGAGGGTGTGGATCTGAACGGTCGGGGGTGAGGTGTAGCGTCCGGCGGTCGGGGGTGAGGTGCGGTGCCCGGCGGCCTGACCCTCCGACGATGGTCCCGTGGCAGGTTGCGCGTCCGGTCGGCTCGAGCGCGTCATCGAAGCCGAAGCCGAAGCCGAAGCCGAAGCCGAAGCCGAAAAAGTCGACTTCATACGGTTGAGTGGGGTTCGCAGAGGCGCGTAGGCGTATGAAGTCGACGCAAGAGGCAGGGGCCGGGCACGATGCGGGGCCGCGCACGAGGTGCGGTGCCGGGGCCAGGCACGATGGGGCCCGGGCACGAGGTGCGGTGCTGGGGCCGGGCAGGTGCCGGGGCCAGGCGGACCGCACTGCCGACGGCACCGTCGGGCCCAGGAGTCACCGCCTCCGGGTGGCGCCCGGCAGCTGCTGCCCGCGTCCCCTCGCGCGTGCCATCGCCCGCTGCAGGGCCGCGGCCTTGAGGAGCACCTCGTCGTGCTCGGACTCCGCGTCGGAGTCGGCGACGATCGCCCCGCCCGCCCCCACGCTCCAGCGCAGCCCCGAGGCCGTCGGGGCGAGCACGGCCGTGCGGATCACGATCGACAGCTCGCAGTCCCCGTCGGCGCCGAACATCCCGAGCGCCCCCGAGTAGACACCCCGTGGGGCGGCCTCCCACGAGGCCAGCAGCTCCACCGTCCGGGCCTTCGGCGCCCCCGTCATTGACCCGCCCGGGAACAGGGCGCGGGCGACGTCGACGGCGCTCACCCCGTCGGCGGCCACCCCCGTGACGGTCGAGACGAGCTGGTGCACGCTCGCGAAGGACTCGACGGCCATCATCGCCGGCACCCGCACCGAGCCGGGCTCGCACACCCGCGACAGGTCGTTGCGCAGCAGGTCCACGATCATCAGGTTCTCTGCCCGGGTCTTCGCGTCCGCGGCCAGGGACCGGGCCGCGGTGGCGTCGCGCTCCGGGTCCGCGTGGCGCGCAGCCGTGCCCTTGATCGGCTTGGTGCTGTACACACCCGAGCGGCCCGAGAGGAACCGCTCCGGCGAGGCCGAGACGACGGCCAGCCGCTCCTGCTCAGGGGCGCCCCCGTCGATTTCGAGCAGCGCCGCGTAGGGGGCGGGGCTGCCCTCGCGCAGCGCCATGAACAGCGCCAACGGGTCGATCTCCACGTCATCGGCGACGTCGAAGCGCGTGGTCAGGCACAGCTCGTAGGACTCGCCCTCCCACAGTGCCCGGTGGCAGCGGTCGATCAGCTCGGCATACTCGCCGCGGTTGTGTCGCCACCTGCCGTGCACGGACGAGGCGGGTGACCCAGGCGCGGCGGGGGAGTCCGGGGACGCGGGCGAACGACGGTCATCGGCCAGGCGGTCGTCCGTGGCTGCAGCAGTGTCCGCCACCTCCAGCGCGGCGAGCACCCGCTCGTGCCAGGCGGCGCACGCCTCGTGGACGCGGGCCTCGTCCAGTCCGACGGTGACGCTCGTCAGGGTCCCGGCCCGGTGGTCGAGCACGACATACCGGCTCGGTCGCACCCAGAGCATGCCCGGCACGACCGGGTCCTCAGGTCCGGGCGTCGGGGCCCTGACGCCCAGGTCTGCGAGGCCGAGCTCATAGGAGCAGAACCCGACCACGCCACCGCGCAGTGGCAGGCCCTCCCCGCCGCGCACCTCACGGCCACCGACGAGGGCAGACAGGCGGGCCCACGCCGCCTCGGGATCCGTGTGGCCGGCGCGCAGGATCCTCGGGCCGAGCGGGCCGTCGTCGTCCGCGCCGCCCGCGTCCTCGTCGTTCAGCACGTCCGCTGCGTCGCCGAGCACACTGTGCCGGGCGCCCTCGTCGTGTTCGCCGGCCGGGGTCACCCGCGCAGAGTCCAGCCAGAACCTCGCCCCGGGCTGGTCCGGCATCCGTTCCAGGGCGTGCGCGTAGACGGCCGGGCCCGCGCTGGCGCTCGTGTGTCCGAGGGCGGCCAGCCGTGGGGAATCGATCGTCCGGGTCGCCACGTGCAGCGGCGCGGGTGCCGCCGTCGGGTCCGGCACGGCCACGCTCATGCGGTCCCGCCGGTGGCCTCGGCGCCGATGAGGGCGGGCAACACGCGGGCGGCTGTCCCGGCGAGTCGGTGCGTGACGTGTGGGCTCAGCTCGGTGCGCTCGGGGTTCACCTCGACGACCGGCACCCCGGCCTCGAGTGCGAGCAGCGGCAGGGACGCGGCCGGCTGCACGAACGAGGAGGTGCCGACCACGAGCACCAGGTCGGCGCGCTCCACGGCGTCGACGGCACGCTCCCACGGCCCGGCCGGGAGCATCTCCCCGAACCACACGACGCCGGGGCGCAGCGTCCCGTCCGGGCAGCGGGGGCACGCGGGCGGCTCGTGCCGGAGCATCGCCGCCAGGTCCGCCTCGGAGCCGGCCGCACCCTCATCGGCGACGCCCGGGTCGTGCTCGGCGGGGGCGTCGCACACGGCGCAGCGGTGCTCGAACAGCGAACCGTGCACGTGGGCGAGCACGCGCGCCCCGGCGCGCTCATGCAGGTCGTCCACGTTCTGGGTGACCACGTGCAGGCTGGCCTCCGCTGAACCCGCCGTGCCATCCGCCGCGTCGAGCCGACGCTGCCAGGCCGCGAGCGCCCGATGCCCGGCGTTCGGCTCACACGCGCGGATCATGCGGGCTCGCCAGCGGTACCAGGACCACACCAGTGCCGGGTCGGCGCGGAACGCCTCCTCGGTGGCGAGCTCCTGCGGGCTGAACCGCTCCCACAGGCCGGTCTGCGCGTCGCGGAACGTGGGGACGCCGGACTCGGCGGACATGCCCGCGCCAGTCAGGACGACGGGCCGTTGTGCGTGGTCGACGAGGGTGCGGACGGCGTCCAGCGTCGCGGCGTCGAGGCCGGCGCTGGAGACGGGGTCACCGGGGTTCTGGTGAGGGGAGTCGTCGGGGGTGGCAGGCATGGCTCCAGCCTAGAATGGCGGGCATGGCTGGACTGATCGTGCGCAAGGACATCGACCTCGTCCGCGAGCGCACTGATCTGAAGGCCGTCGTCGAGGAGTATGTGACGCTGCGCTCGGCCGGCGTCGGCTCGTTCAAGGGCCTGTGCCCCTTCCACGACGAGCGCACCCCGTCGTTCCACATCCGCCCGGCCGTCGGCACGTATCACTGCTTCGGCTGCGGTGAGCACGGCGACGTCATCGCGTTCCTCATGGCCCTGGAGCACACGACGTTCACTGAGACGGTCGAGCGGCTGGCCGAACGGGCCGGCGTCGAGCTGCACTACGAGGACGGCGGATCCGGCCCGGACAGGCAGGAGGTAGGGCGTCGGCGTCGGCTGCTCGAAGCGCACAAGATCGCCGACGAGCTGTTCGTGCGGGCCCTCGGCTCGCGCGAGGCGCAGACGGCGCGCGAGTTCCTCACCGACCGCGGGTTCACCGCGGAGCACGCCAAGCACTTCGGCATTGGCTACGCCCCGCAGGGCTGGTCGAACCTGCATGACGAGCTGCGCCGCCGCGGCTTCACCGACGACGAGCTGCGCGCCTCCGGTCTGGTCTCCGAGGGCCAGCGCGGCCTCTACGACCGGTTCCGGGGCCGGCTGATGTGGCCGATCCGGGACATGACCGGCGCGACCATCGGCTTCGGCGCCCGCAAGCTGTACGAGGACGACCCTGGCCCGAAGTACCTGAACACTCCGGAGAGCCCGCTGTACAAGAAGTCGCAGGTGCTCTACGGCATCGACCTGGCCAAGCGGTCGATCGCGAAGAAACGTCAGCTCGTCGTCGTCGAGGGGTACACGGATGTGATGGCCGCGCACCTGGCCGGCGTCGACACGGCCGTGGCCACGTGCGGCACCGCGTTCGGCGCGGAGCACATCAAGATCGTGCGGCGGCTGATCTCCGACGACGGCACCGGCGGCGAGGTGGTGTTCACCTTCGACGGCGATGAGGCCGGGCAGAACGCGGCGCTCAAGGCGTTCGACGAGGACCACCGGTTCCTGGCGAAGACGTTCGTGGCGGTGGAGCCCTCCGGCATGGACCCGTGTGATCTGCGCCAGCACAAGGGCGACGAGGCGGTGCGGGCGTTGATCTCCTCGCGGCGGCCGCTGTTCGAGTTCGCGATCCGCGCGGGGCTGAAGGACTACGACCTGAACACCGTGGAGGGCCGGGCCGGAGCCCTGCGGCACGCGGCGCCGATCGTCGCGGGCATCAAGGACTCGGTGCTGCGTCCCGGCTATGAGCGGGAGCTGGCCGGCTGGCTGGGCCTGGACCCGAACGATGTGCGCCGGGCCGTCGCCGCGGCGGGGCGTGGCCGGCGTGCGGGGGAGCGGGCCGGGGACCGGACGCAGCAGCGCGCGGAGCGTCGGGAGGCGGCGGAGCCGGCGCAGTCGGCCGAGCACGTGGACCAGCAGCCGCGGGTCCCGTTGGTCGTCCCCGTCGATCCTCGGGATCCGACGGCCCGGCGTGAGCGCGAGTCCCTCGAGGTGGTGCTGCAGCATCCGACGTTGCTCTCGGCCGAGCAGTGGCGGGCGTTCTACACGTCGCGGTTCACGGTGCCGCAGTATGCGGCGGTGCACGCGGCGGTGAAGCGGGCGGGCGCGTCGGGGGCAAGCCCCCAGCACTGGGTGGACGCGGTGCGTGACGCGGTGCCCGAGGAGGTCGGGGCGGTCGTCTCCGAGCTGGCGGTGCGAGACATTCCGGCGCGGACGGAGGCGGATGTGGTGCGCTACTGCCAGGACATCATGAACCGACTGTTCGCCCTGCAGATCCAGCACCAGAAGGAGGAGCTACTCGGGCGGCTCCAGCGGCTCGGGCTTGACGGGGCCCACGACGAGTTCGTGCGCCTGAACGAGGAGCTCATGCGGCTCGAGGCACGGCGTCGGGCGCTGCGGGCGGAGGACTGATCGGTCGGTGGGACGGCCGAGCGCGCGGCCGTGCCGTTGACCAGGCGGCCCCGGACACTGGTGGCCGCGTCGTCTGCATGGGCTGTGGCGTCGCGTCGATGTGACTCGCCGGGGACGCTCTGGTATGGTTTCATCCGTTGCTCGGACGGCCCTGGCCGCCGACGACAGCATTCCCCCGTAGCTCAACGGCAGAGCATTCGACTGTTAATCGAAGGGTTGCTGGTTCGAATCCAGCCGGGGGAGCTGAGCAGAAGCTCCCTGAGCCCCTGCACCGACTAGTTCGGTGTGGGGGCTTCGTCGTGCCTGAAGAAGCTCCGGGCCGAGCAGGTCCGCGAGCGAGATGTCTAGCCAGTCGGCAATCTCCATGAGTTCAACGAGGGTGAAATCACGAGTCGCATTCATGCGGACGCTCACGGCACTTCGGGCGATACCGAGGTGACGCGCGAGGTCGCTCTGTGACTTTTGGCGCCGTCCCAGCCATGCGCGAATCTCACTCGCCACCATCGCTGAGCGGGGGTCTCCATTGCTGTGCACTCGTCCTGTCATGACTCCAGGGTACTCGTGATGATATCGAATGTCATCGAATCGAGCCCGAAAGTTCGTGTTACGAGATCATCCGTCTTGACTTGATGACGCGTAACGAGAACACTTGTCCTCATGACGAGACAGACACAGCTCATTCGCCAGATTCGCTCACGACTCGCTCTGCTGGATCGGACGCAACGAGACCTTGGCCAATCGCTCGGCCTGGGTCATGCAGCTATCTCCGCCCGCATGAACGGGCACCGGGACTTTTCCTTCACGGAACTCGAGAAGGTGGCTACGTTCCTGGAGGTCCCACTGCACGAGCTGCTGACGTTCGAGCGTGACGGGGTGATGTCGCAGTGAGCGTGGATCTTCAGCCTTCGCTGGCCGACCAGGGCAACGACCTCCTCACCCAACGTGGAGCGCGTGAGCTGACGGATCAGATCAAGACCGGAATGGAGTCGGTCTGGCACCTGATCCGGGCTGCTTATCGCGGTCGGGCCTGGGAAGCGATTGGGTACCACTCCTGGGACGAATACGTCACACGAGAGTTCGGCAACCTCTATCTGCGGCCGCCGCTCGAAGAACGACAGAACGTGGTCCTGTCCCTGCGTGAGGCCGGAATGAGCACCCGAGCCATCGTGAGCGCCACGCAACTCTCGATTGGCACGGTGCACCGCGAGCTGAGGAGTGCCGAGACAGCAGGTGTTCCAAATGGAACACCTGAAGACGAAGAACACACTCGTGTCCTCGGTGTCGACGGCAAGGAGTACCAGCCCGCACGCCCGCAAGCACCGAAGCCCGCCGTAGAGGCCGTTGAGGAAGACATCGACATTGACGCGGTCCTGGACATGCCCGCTGAGGAGTTTGGTGTCGAGCCTCTGGACATGGAGCAGCGCGACAAGGAAGAAGCTGGGCGCGCCCGTCGAGTGCTGACCGCGTTCAACGGGTCTGGGGCCGCAGCGGTTCCCGCGCTCATCAAGGCTGCCGCGCCGATGGCCTCGCTGGTCTCTCCGGCTACAGGGGAGGCCGCGGTTTCGGACGAGGAGCTGCACGGAGTCGTGTGGGACTCCGCCCGGTGTGTGCGGACCCTGGCGAACGTGATTCAGAGCGTGGGCCGCGTGAAGGGCGAGTCCACGACAGAGATTCAGTCGACCTTGCGGGATGCGGTCGATGACCTGGACACCGTGCTGAAGCGGATTGAGGAGGTCGAGCAGTGAGTGCTCAGGAGCAGTGGGAGGCCCGGACGGCCCGGGCCCGACATGAGGAATCCCCGGTCAGCGGGCAGGCTGCCGAGGATTCCACTCACGTCCATTCCACGATGCAGGTTGGCTCCAATTCATCGGTTGGACGAGATGAGGATACCGCGCCCGATGGTGCCGCGTCATCGGAGCGGCCCGTGGGAGTGCCCCGGCGGCTGGACCCTACGGACGGACGGTTCATTCGGGCGATTGTGATCGGGACGGCCATCGCCGGGGTGGTGGCGTTCAGCATCAGCTTCGCGGCGTTGTACGAGGTCGCGTCCTGGCTGGGACTGCCGCTGTTCATGAGCTGGGCCGTGCCGGTGTTCATCGACCTGGCGATCCTCGTTTATGCAGGTTCGGTGCTGATCCATCAGGCCCGTGGCGAATCGGCGCGAGCGTCCTGGTGGGCGCTCGGGGCGTTCACGGGCTTGTCGATGATCGCTAACGGGGCTCATGCGATGAGCGCGCAGACCGGGAGCGTCTGGCAGTCCTTGGTGGGTGTGACCATCGCGGTGATGGTCCCGGTGGCCGTGTTCGTGGCTACCGATCAGCTGGCGCGGGTCGCGGTTGAGACGCCGGATTCCCGGCGCGCGGAGCAGGCGACGCAGATGTCGGAGGAGGCCGAGCAGATCCGGGCTCGGGCCGAGTTGGAGCGTCAGCGTGCCGAGGTTGAGGCGGAGCTCGCGGCCAGTCGTCGGCAGATCGAGTCGGCGCGGCGTGAAGCCGAGCGTGAGGCCGAGGTCGCTGAGGCTCGGCACCAGCGCGAGCTGGACCGGATGGGTCGTGAGGCTGAGGCCGAGGAGGTCCGGGCGAGCACTGCCTTGGAGTCCACGGCAACGGTGTCCGAGAGGCAGGAAGACACGACGGCCCCGGCTCCGGCTCCGGTGAAGGCATCGGGTGCTGAGGTGACCGCGTGGATCGTGGAGCAGGCCGAGGCGGGACAGGCCCCGTCGGCGGCGGAGATTGCCGAGCGGTTTGGGTGCTCGGAGCGCACGGGGCGTCGCCGACTGGCTGATGCGCGTGAGGCGCACCCGGAGTCGTTCAGCGTGGAGGAGGAGCAGGCATGAGCACGACCGGACGTGAGGACCACGAGGTCGAGATGAACGTGATGGCGGCGGAGTGGGCCATGAATCGCACCGAGACCACGAGCGTGGAGCAGCGGATGGTGCTGATCCAGCTGGCGGCACGGGCTGACGAGGACGGACGTGGGGCCGTGTCGTTGGCACAGCTGGCGCAGTCCAGTGCGCTGACGGTCGGGCAGGTCGAGCGGCATCTTGCCGGGATGAGCTGGCGGCGCGTGCTGGTCGTTGAGGTGCACGACGGGCGGGTGCTGTACCGGCTTCCGCTGACGGAGAGCGAGGGTCAGGCATGAGTATCGAGGCGATGATGTGGGCGCGTCGGGTCACGGAGACCGGCGTGCTGAACACCGGCCAGGCGTTCGTGCTGCTGCTCTTGGGGGATCACGCGGACGAGGAGTGGAGCTGCTTCCCGGGCCAGGAGCTGCTGGCTCAGGGGACGGCGCAGTCGGTGCGGTCGGTCCAGCGTCAGCTGACGAGGCTGGAGGAGCTGGGACTGATCTCGGTGAAGCCGATCTACGGCGGCAGGGACCGTGGTCGGACGGGATCGCGGTACCAGCTGCACCCTCAGACACTGGAGACGGTCACTGGAGAGCAGGTCGAGAACCGCATGAATCCGCGGGGCGACAATCTGTCGTCCAAATCCGAGAACCGCATGAGCACGCGGGGCGACAATCTGTCGCCCAAATCCGAGAACCGCATGAATACGCGCCCTGACACTTTGTCGCCCAAACCTGATTTGGGCGACACCGTGTCCGATTTGGGCGACAACCACGACATCGCGCCTTATAAGGATCGCGCGCGGACTAACCCTCAAGAACCCTCATTGACTGATCCGTCCGTCAGTCCGTCTGTCGTCTCCGGTACGCGAGGCGACGACGACGGACCGACGACGGACGACGAGTCCCAGGACGAGGGGGAGGTGGTCCCGGCTTCGCATCGGGGCGTCGACCTGACCGAGTTGGTCCAGCGAGTCCCAGCCGCTGACTCCCTGGAGGCTGGGCAGGTGCGCTCCATCGTGGACGTGGTCCTGGCTCGGGCGGCTGGACCGGTCCGTAAGCCCACCGCGTTCGTGGCCAGGTCGTTGGCCGCCGAGTTCGAGGAGCTGGTGGCGGTTACCCGCCCACGGTCTGCGCCGTCGAGCGGTGCCGGGGCTGGGCCGGTTGCGGTCCGTCAGGGCCGGGTCGGTGAGCCGTGCGAGAACCCGGGGGTGCATGTGCCCAACTACGGGCGGTCTGTGCTCGATGACTGCCCGCACTGCCGGATCGAGCGCCGGATGATCCCGCGTGAGCCGGTCGGAGCCGGGGCGGTGCGTGACTGATGGGTGAGCGCAACCAGCAGATGACCGAGGCCGTAGAGGTCTCGGGGGAGGAGCTGGCCGAAGCGGTCGCTTCGGTGCGCGGCACGGTGGTCTCCGTGCTCGGCCCCGCGGGCAACGGTGACGTCGTGGACGACGTTCTCCAGACCACGTGGGAGGCCGCGTGGAAGTCGCGGGACCGGTTTGACGCCGAGCGCGGATCGTTGCGGACCTGGGTCGGCACAATCGCCCGGAACAAGGCTGTCGATCACCTGCGTTCGGTCGCTGGGGATCGGGACCGGCAGGAGGTTTTCGAGGCGTCGGCGGTCGCCCGTGAGAAGAACTCGGTGTCGATGTTCCTGGCTGATCCGACCGACGAGGTTGTCGACGCGATGACCGCGCACAGCGAGGTCGCCGCGATCATGCGGGCCACGTTCGCGTGCATGGAGTCTCGGCAGATGGCCGCTCGGGCGTTGGCGGTGGTGATGGTCTACCGCGACGACGTGGCGGCTGCGTCGGCGGCGATGGGTGTCTCGGTATCCGCGTTGCGGCAGGCCCGCCGTGAGCTGGTGCGTTGCGCCCGTGTGGTGCGCGCGGCCCAGCGGGTCGCGGCGTCAGGTGCGCCGGTGACGTTGCGGGTGCTGGTGGGCTGCCTGCCCGACGACGGCGACGCGGGCGACTGGTCCCGCCAGGTGGCGCTGGCCTGCGCGAAGGCCGGGGGCCGTTTCGAGGCCGTCACGGTCGAGCACATCATGCAGACCACCGGGTTCAGCCACTCCACGAGCAGGCAGTACCTCGCGGATACGCGGCATCTGCTGCGGGTCGCGTCGACGGTGATTCGGAACGAGAGGGGAGAGCAGTGAACGAGCAGGAGACGCAAGAGCAGGGTGAGCCGCAGGTGATCTACATCGAGCGGGACAAGCCGAAGAAGCGGCTGAAGGACTCGGTGCAGAAGGCAGCGGCGCAGTGGCGTGAGAACTCGGTCGACGCGCCGTTGCCGGAGCAGCTGAGCGAGCGAGTTCCGGCGAGCTGGGACTCGCCACGAGGCCGGGCGCTGATCGGGGTGGTGTGCCTGGTGATGCTCGCCCTCTGGGTGCTGGTGATGGTTCTGGTGCTGTCGTGACAGACACGGAGGGCGGGGCCGACGAACTTGTGATGAGACCAGACAACGGGCAACGGGAAGGGTAGAGACGATGTTGGACGGGATTGATCCGGACGGACTGTCCGAGTGGACGACCCTGGCAGGTTGGGTGATGGGCTCCGCGCTGGTGCTGCTGATGGTGGCGGTGGCGGGGGGTGTCGCGCTGGCCCTCTGGGGCAAGGTCGTGTTTTCGTCGCGGGCGATTCGCCGTGGGTGGGCCACGGTGGGTGTGACCGCGGTGGGCGCGTCGATCGTGGCGAGTTCGGCGGCGGCTGCACAGTGGGGGACCAGCTTGGGGACCTCGGAGCTGATGCCGGCAGGTGCGCGGCCGCAGGCTGTGGAGGTGAAGAAGGAAGCACCGAAGCAGTCGTGTACGGACATGGCGGTGCGCGACTTCACGAAGGAGGACCCGAAGCCCTCTGAGGAGGAGATCAAGCGGGTCGTGAAGAAGGTGACCGATGGGCAGTTCGAGCACGATGTCGTGCAGACGGCGGTCGCGCCGGGCGATATCTCGGTGAACTCGCTGAAGTGGTATGCCGCCGAGGGTGATGACTGTTCCGCGAAGAACGAGTCCGTGGAGAAGGGCACGGAGGTCAAGGTTGAGGTGACGCAGGTCCTCAACGGTGCGGACGGGAAGTTCCGCCGTTCGACGAAAACGGAGACGTTCACTGTCGGGTGACTGGAGTTGGCTCCCGTTGGAGTCAGGCCCCTGACGTTCTGCTGCGGCAGGACGTCAGGGGCCTTTCTCGTGTCCCAAGGGCCTGACATGCCCCTGGGGTCGTGACGACGTACATCTGGCAGCGGGCGCCTGCCTGCTGGCCGGTGACCTGCCGGTCGACTTCATCACTCATACAGGAGGAACTGATGATGAATCTGACCACGACCCTGGCCGCCGGTGTCCCGCTGGCTGCTGAGGTTCCGGAGATTTCTCCGTCGTACGACGCGCCCTGGATGGACACGCTCGAGAACGTGACCGCCATGGTCATCGGCTCGTGTCTCGTCGCGATCATGGCTGCGGTCGCTATTGGCGGCATGATCTGGCTGTTCGGCAAGCTCTCGAAGTCCGGTGGTGCTCAGTCCGTGGGCATCTCGATCTTCCTCTGGGGCGTCGTCGGCGGCGCGCTGATCGCGTCGGTTTCGGCGCTGGTCCGCTGGGGCGCGGGTCTGACGCTGTTCTGATCTGAGACCCGGTAGAGCGCACTCACGGAGGAGGTAGCCAAAATGTGGGAGAAAGACTTCCAAGAATGGATGAACGGGTCGATCCTCGGGTTGGCGAAGGCCGCCTGGGGATTGCTCAAAGACTCCTTCGCCGTGGGTGCGCTCACCCCGGAGTGGTGGGTGTCGGTCGTCGGTGGGCAGGTAACCACCACCGTTGAGGGCGGCGGGACCGTGGTGGTCGATCACCCGGGAATGTTGAACATCATCGTGGTGGCGATGCTGCCGTTGTTGATCGTGTTCGTGGTCATTCAGGTGGTGCTCTCGGCACTGCGTGGGTCCACGGCAGGGATGATGCGGGCGCTGGTGACGGCAGTGTTCTCGGTGCCATTCACTTACGTCACTGTCGGATTGGTCTGGTTGGCCATGGGGGCCACACAGGCGATGACGATGTGGATTCTCGAGGTTGGTTACGAGGGGTCCGAGGGCGAGGACCAGGCCGTCTCGGCAGTGCTCAACCTGTTCGGGCTGAGCTACAACGGCAAGGATGACGAGATCATCCTCGATGAGAACTATGCGCAGTGGCAGATGGCCTCTAAGGACGCCGAGAACGGCATGATCCTGGTCGCTTGGCTCGTGGCGTTGGTGATCTTCATCGCGTGCTTCGTGTTGATGGCGATGATGATCTTCCGGACCGTCGTGATCCTGCTGCTGGCTTCGTTCGCTGCTCCGGCGATCTTCTCGCTGGCCCTGGAACCGGCGAAGGCGCTGGCGGGTCGGTGGCTGTCGATGGTCATTGGACTGTTGATGGCTGCGCCGGTCGGTGCGGCGACGATCCGGTTGGGCATGTCGATGGCGGCGCTGTCGACGGACTGGATTCAAACCGTGGCTGGCCTGGTTCTGGTGTTCGTCGCGGCCGCGATGCCGCTGGTGATGCTGTCGATGGTCACGTGGATCAGCGGCGGTAGCCAGGGTGTCGAGCAGGCGGGCGTGATGGCCGCAGGCCGCGCTGGACGCGGTGTTCAGAATTCGATGAGAGGTGCCTCGGTTCGTGCCGGGCGAATGAGTCAGCGCGCGGCGTCGATGGCCGTGAGAGGAGGGCGGATGCGATGAGCACCGTGGAAAAGCAGTTTGTCGAGTCCGAGTACGACGGAGTCCGGTTCCCGCAGGAGCGCACGGCAGGGCTATTGCTCGGGCTGACCTGGGATCAGCTGATCGTCGTCGGGTTCGGGGCGGTGTTCCTGCTGGTGAGCCTGTTCCGGGGCGGCTGGGCGATCCTTTTTGGTGTGCTTGTGCTGGCGGTCTGCACCGCGTTCGGGGTGGTGCGGTTCCGGGGTCGGTCCCTGCCTGCATGGGTTGCTGTCGGGCTGCGATACGCCAAGCGTGGAGCGGGCGATCAGCTGGAGTACCGACAGGGTCTGTCTCCGGCACACGAACTGAAGCTGCTTGATGGTGAACCGCAGGTGCGTGCGCTGGAGGTCGAGCAGAAGGCGACCCGCACGCCGAAGGGCGCTATCAAGCCCGGCAACCCGACGAGGTTCCGCCTGCCAGGCGGGGCCAGCGAGCTGAAGGCGTATGCGTTGCCGAACGGTGCCGGGTTCGTGTGGGACCCGCATGAGCGTGAGGCCGTGATCTGCGCGAAGGTCATCACCAGCCGTGGGTTCAGCCTCGAGTCGTTCGACGCGCAGGAGGAGCGGTCCCTGTCGTGGGGTGCGGCGCTGGCTGGGTTATCCCGGATGCCGGGTGTGGTGCGCGTGCAGGCATCGGACCAGACCACCCTGATTTCCGGGTCGGCGGTGCAGGGGTTCTACGAGTCGAAGCAGGAGCAGTCCGGGATGAATGCGGCTGAGGTTGACCCGTTCCTGGACCAGGCGTTCAAGGAGTTGATGAAGGAAGCGCAGTCGATGCCGGTGCATGAGCAGTGGCTGTCCGTGGTCGTCTCCCCTGCGCAGATTGGGTCGCGGCTGAAGGGGATGGGCGGCGGTCTTCCGGCCCTGATGGAGTACACGCTGAAGCTGATGACGACCATCGAGGGGCACTTGCCGCGTTCGGGTACGCGGGTCGCGGCCTGGCACTCGCCCCGGTCGTTGGCGGCGCTGTCGCGTGCGGCGTTCGATCCTGATTCGTCGGTGACGGTGACGATGACCGGTGAGGACGGGGAGCTGCGCGGCACCGCGCCCGCGTCGGCGGGGCCGATGGCCGTGGACGTCCACCCGGGCTACCTGGAGATGGACGGCTACCTGCATCGCACGTTCAAGATCGCGGAGCTGCCACAGGAGACAGCGCGACTCGGGTTCTTGGACGAGCTGGTGTTCTCCGGGGACTTCCGGCACACGGTGACTGTGGTGATGTCGCCAGTTGACCGCGCGAAGGCGATGCGCGCGACGCGGGGGCGGCGGTCCTCGTGGGAGTCGGATTCGCGGACGTTGAAGGCGATGGACCGGCCGCCGTCGCCGGAGCACGAGCAGGAGCTGGTCGACATCATGCGCGAGCAGGACGAGCTGATGCGGCGGCACGCGTCGCTGGACATGGTCGTGCTGGTCACGGTGACCGCGCGGAGCCTGTCGGAGCTGGAAGCGGCCTCGAACGATGTTGTCACGGACGCCATTGCGACTGGGTGCGAACTGCGCCCGCTGTGGCTCGAACAGGACTCGGCGTTCATGGCCGCGGCGCTGCCTTTCGGACGGATCAAGCTGTGACGAGCAGGGGAGGACGAGAGATGACGGTGAATCTGACGGCAGGCGTCGAGCAGAAGGCGCAGGAGCTGAGGATCGAGCGACTGGTCCTGTTCGGTCGGATTGGTCAGGGCAAGGGCGCGTTGGTGCGTCGGCTGATGGGGCAGGGCGTGACGTGCGGCCCCGTGTCGGGGAGGTTCTGATCGTGGGACGTTCGACCGAGCATGGGCTGTTCCAGGTCATCGAGGATGGACGCGAGAACCGGCGTGAGGCGCAGAAGGCCCAACGGCAGCTGAACCGTGAACGCGCGAAACGGCGTCGGGAGCGGGCGAGGGAGGCCAAGCAAGACCGATTCCCAGAGCCGGAGGGTCGCAAGGTCGGGCCGTCGGGGAAGTACCAGTTGCGTGGGATGCACACGCTGGCCCCTCGTGCGGTCCGCACGACCTCGCACACGGCGAGCACGGCGTACCCATTCGTGGCAGGGCCGGGGTTGGGCGCCCAGGGCCTCTACATCGGGCGTGACATGAACGGTGGCGGGGCGTTCTGCTTCGACCCGTGGTCGCTCTACAAGTCCGGGGTCATCTCGGGAATGTCGATGATGCTGTTCGGGCAGGTCGGCACGGGGAAGTCATCGCTGGCGAAGTCGCTGGCGGTGCGGCAGGTGCTGGCCGGGCGCAAGCTCTCGGTCGCCTCGGACAAGAAGGGCGAGTGGACCCGCGTGGTCCGGGGCCTGGGCGGCACTGTGATCCAGGTCGGGCCGGGCCTGGAGACGCGCCTGAACCCGCTCGATCCTGGGACGCGTCCCTCGACGGATGTGGAGGGCAAGCCGATGACGGATCACGCGTGGGCGATGATGGTCCGCACCCGGCGGATGTCGATCCTGGTGACGCTGGCACGCATCCTCACCGACCGTGACCTGACCTCGCCCGAGCATCACGTTCTCGCGGGTGCCCTGGACTCGGCGGTGGCGACGGCGGCGCGTGAGTCGCGGGTGCCGGTGATCCCTGACGTGATCGCGGCGTTGCAGGTTCAGCGAGACGATGAGGACAAGCTCATTGTGGAAGCAGCGTCGGTGATGATGATGACCCTTACGCGCGTCTCCTCTGGTGACCTCGCGGGCATGTTCGATGGGGAGACGACTGCGGTGCTCGACTCGTCAGCGCGGGCGACGTCGATCGACACCTCGGCGCTGCGCGGTGCTTCCCCGGAGGCGGTGCGTGTGGTGAACGCGTGCGCTGGTGCCTGGACGGAGGCGATGGTGACCACCCGTGACGGGGGCCAGCGCCTGGTGATCTACGAAGAGGGCTGGGACAACATCTCGAGCGAGGCTGACCTGCGGCGCATGGTCGAGCAGTGGAAGCTCGCGAGGGCCTACGGCATCTTCAACGTGCTCGTGCTCCACAAGATCGCGGACCTCGAGATGGCCGGTGACAAGGACTCCCGCATGGCCGCGATGGCGAAGTCGTTGCTGTCTGACGCGGACGTGAAGGTCATCTACCGGCAGGACCGGTCGGCGTTGAAGGTCACCGGCTCGGAGATGGAGCTGTCGGACCGGGAGCGGGCGCTGGTGCGGTCCCTGCCGAAGGGCACGGGCTTGTGGCGGCTCGGGGATTCATCGTTCGAGGTGCAGAACCGGCTCACGAAGGCCGAGCTGCCTCTGTTCGACACCGATGAGCGCATGGACAAGCAGCAGAATGAGGAGGTGTCGGCATGAAGCGCGAAAACCAGCAGGTGCTCGAAGGTGCTGACTGGCCGGAGAAGATGCTCCTGTTCGTGATGCTCCCGGTGATGGGCCTGTACATGCTGTACGTCGCGGCGGGGTTCCTCGCGGTCCGGGTGGCCTGTGGTGAGCCGCCGATCCCCGAGGGGCTGCTGGCACCGCTGGGGTTCGTGGCCACGCAGGACCCGGCAGCGTTCGGCACGACGGCCTCGGGCTGCACGGCCACCAGTCAGGGTGTCACCGGCGCGCTGATCGGAGTGGGTGTCGCAGGCGTCGTCGCCCTGGTCGTCGGTGTGACGGCGTGGCAGAAGTACCAGCAGTCGGACAAGAAGTTCATCAAGGACCTGCGGGAGCGTGACGGGCTGGCGCGGTCTCCGGAGATTGCCAAGGCCGTGGGTCGCAAGGCCGTGCTGGGTCGGGTGAAGAAGGTGCGCCCGTCGATCAAGAAGCCGAAGATCACCGACGGGTCGATGCGGCTGGGCAAGGCTGAGGGCGTCGACGTGTTCGCCTCCTATGAGGAGTCGGTCGTGCTCATCGGCCCGCCGCGCTCGGGTAAGGGTGTGCACCTGTTGATCGGTGCGATTCTCGATGCGCCGGGGCCGGTCATCACGACCAGCTCGCGTGCGGACAACCTCGGCGCGACGGCCGAGATGCGGAAGAAGAAGGGTCCGGTCGCGTTGTTCGACCCGCAGGGCCTGACGGGGCAGCCCTCGACGCTGAAGTGGTCCCCCATCACCGGGTGTGAGGAGCCGCGGGTGGCGAACCAGCGGTCGGCGTCGCTGATCGGCGCCTCGGGGCTGGGGGCGTCGAGTTCGAACGCGGAGTGGCAGGCCCCGGCGATCACGATCATGGAGTGCCTGCTGCACGCCGCCGCGCTGGGGGACCGGACCGTCGATGACTTGATGCGGTGGGGCAACAACCCGGCTGAGGCGAAGGAAGCGGTCAAGATCCTGACGGAGCACCCGAAGGCCGCGATGAACTGGAACCTCGTGTTGAAGGGGATCATCGAGGGCGACCCGAAGCTGTTGCAGTCGAAGTGGTTCGGCGTCGAGGGCGCGGTGAAGGGCCTGTCGGTGCCGGAAGTGCGTGATGTGCTGCGTCCGGGCGAGTTCGAGGAAGTGCTCGACATCGACAAGTTCCTCACCGAGTGCGGGACGCTCTACATTGTCGGCACGAAGACGGGCGGCTCCAGTGCGGGGCCGTTCCTGATCGCGATGATGGACGCGATCACGGAGCGGGCGCGTGAGCTGGCGGCGAAGTCGCCGGGGAACCGGCTCGATCCGCCGTTGTCGTTGGTGCTGGACGAGATCGCGAACATCTCGGGTGCCTGGCCGGGTCTGACGCAGCTGATGGCCGATGGTGGCGGTGTTGGGGTGTCTCCGTTCGCGGTGTTCCAGTCGATGGCTCAGGCCCGTAACGAGTGGGGAGAGCAGCAGGCGCAGGCGCTGTTCGACGCGGCCACGGTGAAGGTCCAGCTCGGTGGTGCCTCGAACGTCGCGGACCTGGAGCAGTTCGCGAAGCTGGCCGGTCAGCGGAAGATCCTGCGGTCCTCGACGTCGCGCGGCAAGGAGTCCACGTCGGTGTCGGAGCAGGTGCACGAGGCCGAGGTCGTATCGGTGTCGGAGCTGCGTCGTCTGCCGTTCGGCTGGGGGCTGCTGCTGAACCGCAACGGGCGGCCGATCCTGATGCAGATGACCCGGTGGTGGGACCGCAAGGACGGCAAGGAGATCAAGGCGGCAGCGGGCCGGTACTCGAAGGCGCTGCTGGACGAGCTCGAGTCGAAGGAAGCCGGGTCGTCCGAGCCGACGGCGGCGGACCGCGCCGACAACCCGGACACGGTGCAGCCGAAGCCTGAGTCCTCTCCCGTGCCGGAGTCCACGACTGCGGAGACGACGCAGAAGGAGCCTGCGGCCCCGGCCGAGGTGGAGCCGCAGACGGAGTCCTCGTCTACGGAGGACACCGCGCAGGACTCGGCGGAAGAGACCGAGGGCTCGACGGCGACGGAGCAGAAGCCGGAGCCAGAGCAGGCACCGGACCCGGCAATCGTGGTGCGGTGACGACGTGGCCAGGTTCGGACTGCACCGCACAGGCTCGCCGGCGTACAAGCGGTATCTGCGGTCGCAAGCGTGGGGATACCGCCGTGTGCGCTGGTTCCGGGATTGTCGTGCAGACGGACATGAACCGGCGTGCCAGGTTTGCGGCGTCACACTCTCGGATGTGAAGAGCCTGGACCTGCATCACGTGTCATACAAGGGGGTGACCAGGGACGAAGTCAGCGGGAAGTGGCTCGCGCGCGAGGCGCACGAGGACTTGATGCCGATGTGCCGGGAGCACCATCAGCGGCTTCACCAGATCATGGACGGACGGAAGGAATTCTTCGGATGGGACAGGCGGCGGGCGACGATCGTGATCGTGGCGCGGATGATCCGGCAGCGACAGGACACGGCATGAGCGCCCCGGCAGCAAGTCGCTGTCACGTCTGTCAACGTCCCGTGACGGTGCGCTGGCACAACCTCGATGGCCGTCATGTCGACCGGGCTGCTTGCCGGGCCTCGGGCGGGGTCGGGGTGTGGTTGTGCGAGACGTGTGAGGACGGCGCGCATCGGCACATGAGGACGACGGGATGCGATGGCCGGGAGGCCGTCGAGGAGCTGTTCCGGCGGCTCGAGAAGCTGCTGGGTGGACCGGCACGCAAGTACACGAGGGAAGGACGCTTCTGATGGGTTCGCCGTGGGTGGAAGACGACGAGGCTCAGGACTGGGACGACGTCGCAGGGACGGACGGACAGACAGACGGACCGGACGGAAAGGGGACGCCGCTGCCCTTCGTGGACCCAGGGGTCGCGGCGGAACTGGCTGAGGGTGGTCCTCCGCGGTGGATGGGTGTGCGCTGGCGCGAGATCGAAGCCCAGGACCAGTGGGAAGCGTGGAACGCGTTGCGCCGCTGGGTGGACTGGTTCGTACGCGAGTACCGGCTCGTGACGTCGATCGTTCCGCCGTGCTGGTACAAGCATTCGGACATCACGGCTGAGCTGTACGCGGCGATGTGCATGGAGTACAAGGTCTGGGAAGAGCAGGCTCCGGGTCTGGGGCCGATGATGATGTGGCACCCGCATGTGGAGATGCTGACCGCGCGGCTGCGCCGCATGGTCGATGAGGCCGGGTGCGAGAAGGTCGGCATGCACAAGGAGCCCGAGGCGTACGGGAACCGGCCCGCGTTCACACTGGACTACGACGAGGAGGACTTCACCGCGTGGGCATCCACGACGCGTGAGGAAGACACTCTGGGGCGGCCGAGCGATGCGGTGCAGTACATCCGCGCGCAGATCCTGAACAGTGACCGGGACGAGGTCGCGGTGTCGAACCCGGTCGGCCTCGCCCCGTTCCGGCCTCACGAGGGTGTGACGGCTGTGCTGGACGTTGCGTCGTCCACGCCAGCGGAGCCGCGTCTTCGCGTGGAGGTCTCGAGTTCGGACCCGGAGTTGGCGGTGGAGTGGCAGACGTCGAATGACGGGCGCGACTGGGCGTAAACGATCGTTTATGAATCGCCTCGGACTGCCGGCGTGACATAGGTTGAGCTCATGACGCCATCCGTCCTCGAGGCCACCGGCGCCGACATTCCACAGGCGGCCCGCGTGCTGGCCTCTGCCTTCGAGGAGTACCCGTGGACGCGCTGGACGATCCCTGCCGAGGAGTACTCTGAACGTTTGGAGGCACTGCAAGCGATCTACCTTCGCCACGCTCTCGACCATGGGATCGTGCTCATCGAGCGCGACGGCCACGGAGTCGCGGCCTTCTTGGCTCCTGGCGCTCCTGTCCCGAGCGAGGCCGACCAGGCACGTATCGCAGTTCTGATGGGCGACCGGCTTGCTGCTCTTGTGGCGACCGGACTGCCTGAACACCCGGCTGGCGCGTGGGAACTCGCGACGATTGGGGTGGACCCCGCGAGATGGGGCCAGGGCGTCGCGTCCTCGCTTCTCTCCGACGGGCTGCGAAGGCTCGATGCGGTGGGGGCCACTACGGTCCTGGAAACCTCCGATCCACGAAACGTCACCCTGTACTCGCGCCATGGGTTCGCCGTTGAAGTTACGACCAACATTCCGTCAGGACCTGTCGTCCACACCATGCGGCGCCCCGCGCAGCACACTTGAATCGATCGTTTCTGGCATGGGCGGTGATGGCGTCCCGGTCCTGCCTGAACGGGTGTGCAAAAACGCTGGACAGAACCCGGTGAGCCATAAGGCGGAGCGTTCGGCGTTTTTGGCACACCTGCCGTGGTGATCCTATCGGCCCCTTGGGCGCCCGGCCGGGGGCGGAGTGAGTGGCCGGACGGCGTCGCCTGCCCGGGCGCCCGGGCAGCCGGGGGCGGGGCAGCTTGAGCACCCGCTACGGGTGCATTCGCGTGTGACATGCGTTCTTGGCGGTGTGGGCGAATCCCTGGTGTCCCAGGAGGGTCTGGCCACGAGGAGGCTGTCGATGAGCACGCACACGGATTCTGTCGAGTTGCTGGATGTCGGAGTGTCGGCGGGGATGTGGCTGCCGGAAGAAGACATCGCGTCGTCGCTGACGAGCTGGGTGTGGTGCTGACGTGGTGGCAATCGCGGGGTACGCACGGGTGTCGACGCGCGACCAGAACTCGTCGCTGTCGACGCAGAAGCAGGCGCTCGAGGAGCTTGGATCGCAGAAGGTGTTCTGCGATGTCATCAGCGGCTCGAAGTCGGCGCGACCTGGGCTGCGTGCAGCGTTCGAGTGGTTGAGGTCTGGGGACACGCTGTTGGTGACCCGTCTGGATCGTCTCGGACGGTCGACGGTGGACACGTTGAGGACGGTTGCTGAGCTGGAGGAGCGGGGCGTGCGGTTGAAGGCCCTCGATCTGGACTTGGACAGCACGACTCCTGCGGGACGGCTGGTGATGCGGACGATGGCGTCCCTGGCCGAGTGGGAGCGGGAGCTGCTGGTCGAGCGCACGCGTGATGGACTGGCTCATGCGCGGGCGCAAGGTCGGGTCGGTGGTCGGCCGCGGGTGCTGTCCTCCGCGGGAGTGGACGCGGTCAAGGCGGCGCTGGCGGCGGGGTTGCCGGTGGCGCAGATCGCGGCGCTTCACGGGGTCTCGCGTAGGACGATCACGCGAGTGCGCGCGGGGGAGTACGACTGAGGGCGGCCCGGTGTCTGTCACATGCACGGTCGATGCGGGAGTCGTATCGGTGGTGTCCGGGCCACGGGGGTTCGGGCACGAGCTGAGGAGGAACGCTGATGCGTCAGAACATCGACCGCGAGAAGACCGTGACCGGGTACGTGGCCACCGCGCCGGAGACCGTGAACACCCAGCGGGGGCAGATGGTCGCCTTCCGTCTGGCCGAGCCGCAGGAGGGTCAAGTCCCTGGAAGTGGTGTAACCGTCTTCGAGGCATGAGAATCAGGCCAGGGCCGGCATCACCTCCGTGCCCATCACGGTGCCCGGTTCTTGCGTGAGGGGCTCGCGGCAGCGGGCCAGCAGCTCGAGACCGAGGTACCGGCGGCCCTCGGCCCACTCATCCGTCTGCTCAGCCAACACGGCCCCCACGAGCCGCACCACGGCATCCCGGTTCGGGAAGATGCCCACCGCGTCCGTGCGGCGCCGGATCTCCCGATTCAGGCGCTCGGCAGGGTTGTTCGACCAGATCTGGGACCACACGTCCTTCGGGAACGAGATGAACGCGAGGATGTCCTCCCGAGCAGCATCGAGGTGCCCAGCCACGGCGGGCAACCGCTCGGCCACGTAGTCCAAGAGCCGGTCGAACTGGGCGTGCACCGCGGGCCCGTCAGGCTGGTCGTAGACGCTGTGGAGCATGGCCTTCACCGCCGGCCACATGGCCTTCGGGGTCACCGCCATCAGGTTCGCGGCATAGTGCGTGCGGCACCGCTGCCACACGGCCCCGGGCAGGTTCGCCGCGATGGCTTCGACCAGGCCACGGTGGGAGTCCGAAGTCACCAGTCTCACCCCGTGAAGGCCGCGGGCGACCAGATCAGCGAAGAACTCGTTCCACGCCGCGCCTGACTCCGTGGTGGCCACCCGCAGCCCGAGTACCTCACGTCGCCCGTCAGCGTTGACGCCGGTGGCGACCATGGCCACCGCGTTGATCACCCGACCACCCTCGCGAACCTTCATGGTCAGGGCGTCCGCGGCGAGGAACACGAACGGGCCGGCATCCCCCAGCGGGCGGTGCCGGAACGCGTCGATGTGCTCGTCCAGCTCGGCGGCCATCCGGCTGACCTGGGACTTCGAGAGCGAGTCGATGCCCAGCTGGCGCACGAGCTTGTCCATGCGTCGGGTGGAGACCCCAGCGAGGTAGCAGTCGGCGACGACCGTGATCAACGCGGACTCGGCCCGCTTGCGTCGCTCGAGCAGCCACTCTGGGAAGTACGTGCCGGCGCGCAGTTTCGGGATGGCCACGTCGATCGTGCCGGCGCGGGTGTCGAGGGGCCGGTGGCGGTACCCGTTGCGCTGTGCGGTGCGGGTATCAGAAGCGGTGCCGTACTCGGCGCCGCAGACCGCGTCTGCGTCAGCGCTGAGCAGGGCGTTGATCACGGTCTGCAGCAGGTGGCGCAACAAGTCCGGCGAGGCTTCGCCGATCGCTTCGCGTAGCAGGCGTTCAGGGTCGACAATGTGAGGAGCGGTCATCGTGGTGATGTCCCTTTCGAGAGTGCTGTGGAAGGTTCACTCGAAGGCTCCCACGGTGACCGCGTCCATGCTGGGGACGGTGTTGGCGGCCGGGGAGGGTTACACCACTATCAGGGACTCAACTCCGCAGGAGATCTTCGACCGTGAAACCCGCCAGTACCGCGACCTCGACCCGATCTACTACGACGTGCGGATCGGCCGCGAACAGTTGGGCAAGAACGTGCTCGAGTCGGTCGACACCGGACAGCGCGTCAGCGTGACGGGCAAGTACAGCGTCGAGCCGTACGTAAACCGTGAGGGCCAGGCCGGCCTGAACAACGGAATCTGGGCTGACGAGGTGTCGGCGTCTATGCAGCACAACACGGTCCAGATGGGGCCGAGCGTCGGCGGCGCACAGGCCGGACGTGAGCGCGGGCTGGAGGGCCAGCGCCCGGAGAACGTCGCGGCGGACCCGGCCTGGCAGGCGTCCACGCAGCCGGTCGAGCAGAATCTCGGGATCGAGCAGGCAGGGCCGGGCATGTCCGGCCCGTCGCGCTAACGACGAGCAGTCCAGTGCAGCACCGGTCGGGCCTTCCTAGGTCCGACCGGTGCTGTTGTGCGTGCGGATGTCTGTCACATGCGCTCGGCGCGCTGGCGCCGTACCCGGTGTGTCCGGCCTGAGCGGTCGGGGCTGTCGGTAGGCGGCCCGTCGAATCGCAGGGAACCTCGGTGGAGGGGCCGGGCCGGTAACGGCGCACGAAGATCAGCACAGGGCCGTTGGAGGCGGGTTGACAGCCCGACGGCAACTGTGGAGTTATGTCAACCACGTCAGGAGAACCCGTGGCGCGAAAGAACAAGAACGGACAGGTCGCTGGGCAGCTGTCGCTGTTCGAGGCGTTGGAAGAGCTTGCGGTGGAGCAGGCAGAAAGGGTGCAGAGCGATGGAGCGGATCGAGATGGAGACGAGCGAGTCCGAGATGCAGGCGTCGAGCGCGACGGTGCAGGCGCAGCGGGAGTGGGAGGCGGACCCGACGGTGTGGCAGAGGCTGGAGGAGCCGACGCCGTTCGGGGACGTGTCGGTGGATCGGATGGGGCCGTACGCGGACCCGGAGTATCTGGCGGAGTTCCCGACGGTGGCCGAGGCGTTGATGGAGCTGAGCAGCTTCGAGGGGATGACGGAGGAGTTCGGCCGGTATCTGCGAGCGATGGTCCTGTCGAGGCAGGCGCAGGCGGCACCGGGTCGGGTGGAGCCGGTGGATCGGGTGCAGTTCGAGGAGCTGTCGGCGCGGGCGCAGCTGGAGGGGGCGGAACGGCTGGAGGCGATGGTGAACGAGGTGTTCGCCTGGATGGAGGCGCAGGGGATGGACCCGGGCCGCAACGAACCGCCGACGTTGGTGAGCCAGGAGCTGCGCGAGATGATGCTGACGATGCGGAGCTGATTGACGACGGCCCTGCGACTGGCGCCGCAGACGCGGGGCTGGCCGAGGACGAACCCGGGCCAGTCGTTGCAGGTGAGCCGTGGACGGGCGGCTCGCGCCGCCCGTCGGGGGTGCAGGCGCGGTTCGCCGCGAATCTGGCCGCACTCGAGGTTCTGGCCACGCTCGAGGAAGAGCAGCGGGCGGCGACGCAGGCGGAGCAGGAGACACTGGCCGGATGGTCGGCGTGGGGCGCGCTGCCGTTCGTGTTCGATGACGGCGACGAGCGCGTGAGCGCCGAGGATCGTCAGCGTGTGCGTGAGCTGCTGGGACCGCAGGGCTGGGCTCAAGCGCGTGCGACGACGCTGAACGCGCATTACACCGACACGGACATCGCGCACGCGATGTGGGAGGCGCTGGAGAGCGCCGGTTTCGAGGGTGGCCCCGTGCTGGAGCCGGGATGCGGTGCTGGTGAGTTCATCGGTCTGGCCCCGGATGAGGCGCAGATGGTCGGCGTCGAGGTCGACGAGACGACGGCCAGGATCGCGGCGCACCTGCACCCAGATCAGCAGATTCACGCGGCGGGGTTCGAGAAGACGAGCCTGCCGGAGGACTCGTTCCATGCTGTCGTCGGGAACGTGCCGTTCGGGGAGTTCTCGCTGCATGACCCGGTGCACAATGCGCTCGGGCACTCGATCCACAATCACTTCATCGTGAAGTCGCTCAGGCACACGGCACCGGGCGGTTACGTCGCGGTGATGACCTCGACGCACACGATGGACGCCAAGCGAGAGACCGCGCGACGGGAGATGGCCCGATACGCGAACCTCGTCGGTGCGGTGCGGCTGCCCAACGGGGCGATGCAGGCTAGCGCAGGTACCGACGTGAAGACTGACGTGCTCGTGTTCCGTCGACGTAAGCCGGGCGAGGACGTGGACCAGCGTGCCGTGAACGCGTGGGTCGAGCCGGGCCAGATCACGGTGACCGACCGAGACGGCGCGGAGCACCAGGTGTCGTACTCGAAGTGGTTCTCCAAGCATCCCAACCGGGTGTTGGGCCAGGTGGGGTACGCCAGCTCAGCTTTCGGACCGACGTACCAGGTTGGCGCGTGGGCGGGTACCGACGTGGTGGAGGAAGTGCGGGCAAGCCTGAACGAGCAGGTCCTCGATGCGCGGCTGGGTGGCAGCCTCGGCTATGACCCGGTCCCGGCCGTGGAGGTCGACACGGAGGCGGGGTTGCGGTTCGAGCCGGAACCGGAAGCCGAAATCGGTCACATCCGTTACAACGAGGACGAGCGGCAGTTCGAGCAGTACCGGGCCGGGATGGTCTGGGAACAGGTGCGCGTCACCAAGAAGCTCGCCCCGGAGGCGCGGGCGATCCTGTCCCTGCGGGACAAGGCCACCGAGGTGCTTGCTGCTCAGCGCAACGGTGCCCCGGAGGCTGAGCGTGAGCGCGTGCGAGCGGAGCTGCGCGAGTTGTGGGAGAGCTACCGGGACCAGTACGGGCCGCTGGGGCGCGGTAAGGACAAGTTCGGTCCACCGTTGAAGGCGGAGCGGACCGCGCACCTGCGCGAGCTGGAAGCTGAGTGGCGGGACACGCTGCCGCAGGACGGCGACGTCGCGCCTGCTGACGTTCCCGTGCCCGAGGACCTGGCTGCCGAGTGGGAAGAGGAGGTTTCGCGGGAGGTCTTCAAGAAGCGCGAACAGCCCCACATTGCGTGGTTGGCCGGTGATCCGAAGTTCGGGCTGCTGAAGTCGATGGAGGCGTTCGACCCGACAACCCAGAGCGCAGCACCGGGGGCACTGCTGACCCGTGATGTCGTCACGCATCGCACGCGACCTGACCATGCGGAGTCGGTCGAGGACGCGATCGCGATCAGCATGGAGGAGACCCGACGGGTCGACCTGGACCGTGTCGCGGAGCTGCTCGACGTGGATGCGGAGACCGCACGGGAGCGTCTGAGCGGGGAGGTGTTCGAGGAACCGGGCACCGGCGTGTTGGTTCCGAAGACGACGTATCTGTCCGGCAACGTGCGAGCCAAGCTGGCGACGGCGCGGGAGGCGATGGAGACTGACGCCCGGTTCCGGGAGAACGTCGGGGCGCTCGAGTCGGTCGTGCCGGACGAGATCGCGTTGCAGGACGTGTCCGTGAACGTCGGCGTGCGCTGGATTCCCGAGGAGACCTACCGGCAGTTCGTGTCCGAGACGCTGAAGGCGCAGTGCCAGGTGCGCCTGAACCCAGGGCCGGATGCGTGGGAAGTCGAGGTGCCCAAGGGCGGACTCGACCCGGCCGTGCGGTACCAGTGGGGGACGAAGGAACGGACCCCGGCGCAGCTGATGGTGTCGGCGATGAACATGAAGACCGTGACCGTCACGAAGGACGAAGGCGACGGGGTGCGGGTGAAGGACGAGACCGCGACCGCGGCGGCACGGGCGAAGGTCGATGAGATTCGGGCGCACTTCCAGACGTGGATGCTGGAAGACCCGGAGCGTGTCGCGGACCTCCAGCGGCGATACAACGACGTGTTCAACTCGTCGGTCGCTCCGGACTACACGGAGGCAGGCGCGAAGCTGTCGTTGCCGGGGCTGTCGGATGCGATGACGCCGTACACGTACCAGCGCGCGGCTGTCGCCCGCGCAGTGGCTGAACCGACGATGCTGCTGGATCACGTCGTCGGGGCGGGCAAGACCGGCTCGATGATCATGTCCGCGATGGAACTCAAGCGCACCGGGATCGTGTCGAAACCCTGCATGGTGGTCCCGAACCACCTGGTCGACCAGATCGCCACCGAAGCAGTTCAGTGGTACCCGGACGCGAATGTGCTGGCCGTGCCGACGGGACTGAATCCGGCTGAGCGGCAGAGCTGGATGGCCCAGGTCGCCGCGGGCGAATGGGACGTGGTCGTGATGCCGCAGACCACGTTCGAGCGCGTGCAGATCGATCCGACGAAGCAGGCGAAGTGGCTGGACGACGCGCGTGCCGAACTGGACCGCGCCACTGACGGAGAGAACCAGGACGTGGGCTGGGTCAAGCGCACGGAGAAGGCGAAGCAAGCCCTGATCAAGCAGTCGGCCAAGGTCAAGGAGAACACCGACCCGGGAGTCACGTTCGAGGAGACCGGGATCGACTATCTGCTCGTTGACGAGGCGCACCACTACAAGAACCTGGCCCGTTCCTCAGACCTGTCCGAGCTGTCCTGCACCGGGTCGAGACGTGCGATGGACCTCGACTTCAAGCTGCGCGCCTTGCGTGAGGTGAAGCAGGAGGCAGCCGAGCGTGCCGGGGTCGCCGGGCCGGGCTACCAGCCCGCAGTGGCCACGTTCGCCACGGGCACTCCGGTGGCGAACAACATGGCCGAGATGTGGGTGATGCAGCACTACCTGCGTCCCGATCTGCTCGAGGCCGCGCACGTGGACTCGGTGACGTCATGGGGGCAGGCGTTCACGAAGGTCAAACCGCAGCTGCGTCCGAACGTCACCGGCGACGGGTTCCAGCAGGTCATCAAGGTCTCCGAGTACGTGAACGTGCCGGAGCTGATGTCGATCAACTCAGCGTTCACGGACGTCGTGCTGCGTGACCAGTTGGAGACGAAGCTGCCGAAGGTCGCCACCGGTGACCGCATCCTCATGGCGCGTGAGCCGTCCGAACAGGTCCAGGAATACGTCGAGTCCCTGAAGGACCGCGTGGAGAAGGCCAAGAGGTCCGGTCCAGTCAAGGGCGGGGACAACATGCTCGTGATCGTCGGGGACGGGCGGAGGGTTGCGCTCGACTCGCGTCTGGTCGGGCTGCCCCGTGATCCCGACGGTGGCCGAGTGGCCGAGGTTGCTGACCAGATCATGAGTGAGCATGAACGGACCAAGGACAACGTGTATCTGGGGTCGGACGGAAAGCCGTCGGCGACCACGGGCGGGTTGCAGATCGTGTTCTGCGACCAGTCGACGCCCTCGGACGATGGCGAGTGGAGCGTCTACGACGGTCTGCGCGAAGAGCTGGTCGAACGCGGGATGGACCCGGAGAAGGTCGCGTTCATCCATGAGGCAAAGACCGACGAAGCCCGCAAGGAGCTGTTCGAGAAGTGCCGCGACGGACGCGTGAACGTCATCATCGGTTCCACACAGAAGATGGGCACCGGCACGAACATCCAGACCCGAGCAACCGCGTTGCACCACATGGACGTGCCGTGGCGTCCGGCTGACCTCGAACAGCGCGAGGGCCGCATCATCCGGCAGGGCAACCAGAACGAGGAGGTGAAGATCTACTCGTGGGCCACGGAGAACACGTTCGACGTCTACAGCTGGGACATGATCGCCAGGAAGGCCGCGTTCATCGCGCAGGTCAAGAACGGGCAGCTCAGTGGTCGCGAGATGGAAGACGTGGTGGCCGGACTTGAGTTGTCCGGTGCGACGGCAGCGGCGGTGCTGGCCAACGACCCGCGCGTGATGCGGCTGGCCGAGCTCCAGATGGACGTCGAGGCGCTGACCCGCGCTCAGTCGGCGTGGGCACAGCAGCGTGCGTCCCAGCGCGTCGAGGTGAACAACCTCGAGACCCGTCAGCAGGTGCTTAGCGGTCGGCAAGACGCGCTGATCGACGTGTCGGGGAAGGTCGTGTCCACCGAGGCGGACGCGTTCTCGTTCACGACGACGGATGGACGGACGACAACGGTGCGCGAAGAGGCTGGGAAGGTGCTGCGCGATGCGCTGCGCCGTGAGGCGGCACGAAGTGACCGGCCCGACTTCATGGACCCGAGCGAGCCGCGCCGTGTCGGCACGCTCGGCGGTGTCGAGTTGGGGGCGGTGCGACACGCACAGCGGGTCTACCTCGTGCCGATGGATGAGCCGAGCGTACGGAAGAGCTGGCATGTGCCGCAGGTGCTGAGCGAGGAGGTCTCACCTGCCGGTGTGGTCCGATCCGCTGAGAACTTCGTGGCATCGATTCCCGAGCAGCTGTCCAAGGACAAGGCCGAACTCGACCGCCTGGCCACCGAGATTCCAGACTTGAAGACTGGTCTGGATGAGGGGTTTCCGAAGGCGGGTGAGCTGGCCGAGAAGCAACGGGAGTTGGGTGTGCTGCAAGCGGAGATGCAGGACGAACACGACGAGGTCGGTCTGCCGGACGTGCCGGAGTACACCGCTGATGAGCTGGGCGAGCGGGGCCTACTGGGCCGTATGGCTACGCCACGCGAGGGCGATATCTGGGAACGACACCGAGCGTTCTACGCCGTGGGGTACACCACTGACTCGGTCGGTGATCAACAGCGGACGCTGTGGGCCTGGCCCGCCGACGAGGAGCCCTCCGAGTCGATGCCTGCGCACATGCTCGTGACAGACGGCAACCTCGTGGTCCGCCGTGAGACGGGCTTGTCCGAGCTGGAGCGCGAGTGCATGACGGCCGACCTGGACCGGCACGACATCGTCCAGCGGGCCGATTCCGCGTTCGGCTACGACGGCGAGGTACTGCGCGAACTCGACGCGCAGTACGAGACGGATTCACGTGGAAACCGACAGATAGTCACCGAGAAGCAGGTGCGTCAGGGACGGCTGGACGAGAAGGGCAACATGATCGTCTCCGAGACCGGAGAGTTCATCCCGAACGAGAAGTTCGTCCGCTATGGCTCGCCGGTGATCCGGCTCGACGCGACATCACCGGAGAAGGAAGCGGCTCGACGCGCTGCCGAAGCTGAGGAAGCGCTGAAGCGCCACCCGCGCGAGTTCCTGCCTGGCGAAGTGCTGCTGGAGGACGTGCCCGGATTCGGCCACGCCGGTGACATGGTCCGCCTGACACCAAGCACCTACGGGCCGGCGTCGCGGGTGGCCATCAGTCCGGACACCGGACAGGCACGTGACCGTAGCCAGTTCCAGGACAGAGCAGTGCGGGGTCTGTGGAAGACGGCGCCACCGGTCCAGCTGACCGAGGAGGAACGGACACGGCTGTGGGGCGAGAAGACCACGGCCATTCAGGTGGCCGGACTGCGTCCAGGCGACACGGTCATGGCCCCGGACATTGACCGGAACGCGACGGCCAAGGAAGCGGTCACGGTCATCAGCCCCGGCCAGGGCGGCAACCGCGACATTACGTACGTCGGACAGGACGGGGAGGAGCGCATGTGCAGGCGCAAGGAAACGAGCATGGTGACCGTGCATGGCCGGACACGGGCGGCGCTGTCCCTGCACGAGCTGGCCAAGCTAGACACCGAGGCCGGACAGCCAGTCAAAGCGTGCCCGGTCAAGGACATGCCCATGGCCGCAGACTGGTCTGGCCGGACACTCGTGGTGGACACCGTCAGCCCGTACAGCGTGTCCAACGGTGGACCGGACGGCGTGAAGATCGGCCAGGTCATCGGCCAGCGAGAGGAGGTCGCTACGCGTTACGACGGCCAGCGGGAACCGTACGGGGTGCTAAGCCTGCGAAGCGCGGACGGTCAGGAGTTCGAAGTCAGCAGCCGCATGACCGGACACATCTGGGAGGTCGACGGGCAGTTCGACCCGCAGAAGACGTTCGGTGCACGGGCGGTCGAAGGGTCGGTACCGGACCAGACGCCGAAGCCGGACACTGTGGGGGTCGGGACAAGTTCAATCGCCCGGACTGAACGTATGCCGAGCGCGGCGGACACGACCAGGCCCGCGTCGGGGCCGTCGATGCAGGACATCGAGAAGGCGGCGCCTGAGCACGTCCAGGCGATCTCCGTGAAATGGCCGGAGCATGGTGTGGATGGTCCGACCGCGGCTGGGCACATGGAACGATAAGCGACAAGGAAGGCAGGGAGCTGTTTGCGCCCTGGAAGTGATGAGAAGGAAGCGTGGGGGAATGAGCGATACCTTGTTGGTGGAGGCTGAGGAACGGCGTCGGATGACGCTCGAAGCCTTGGATCCAGAGGAGCAGGCGCGTCGAGGCCAGTACTTCACGCCAGCACGTGCTGCCGAGATCATGGCGGCGTTGCCGCGCGATCCGAGCACGGCGGAGGTGAGGATTCTCGATCCGGGTGCCGGTACTGGGATGCTCAGCGTGGCTCTCGTGCACCGTCTCCTGGCAGACTGTCCCGGGACGCGACTGCACATCACAGCGGTCGAGGATGACCCCGCGCTGGGGGCAGCGCTGGTTGCAACGTTGCGTGAGCTCGAGGGACTCGGGGATGTGAGCACCGAGCTAGTCGATGAGAACTTCCTGGTGTGGGCTGACACAACGTCAGAACGATTCGACTTCGTCATCCAGAACCCGCCCTACGCGAAGCTTTCTGCTAACAGCGTCGACCAGCGGCGTCTGCGGGCTAGTGGCGTCTACGTACCCAACATCTATGCGGCGTTTCTCACGCTTGGAGGACAGCTTCTGAAGCCCGGGGGACAGCAGGTTGCTATCACGCCGCGATCGTGGATGAACGGCACCTACTACGCACGGTTCCGCCGTGCATTCCTGGAGGACGTCGGTATCGACGCCATCCACACGTTCGAGAGCCGCTCGAAGGTCTTCGGGGACACTGGCGTTCTTCAGGAGTCCATCATCGTCAGCGCTACCAAGGGCCAACATCCGGACACTGTGGAAGTGTCGACCTCGACAGACCATATCGGCGAAATCGTGACCCGCACTGTCCCGTACGAGCAGATCGTTACGCCGGACTTTGTGCATGTCCCAGCGACAGCAGCCGACGCAGAGGCGGTCGCCTGGATGCAGGCTAATGCTCAGTGCACATTAGAGGATCTGGGTCTGGCCGTCTCCACGGGCCGGGTCGTCGACTTCAGAAGCCGAGACGCAATCGTCGCCGCCCATGAACCTGGAGCCGTCCCGCTCATCCATGCAAGCCATGTCCGGCAGCAGGGGGTGGGCCATCCCATCAAGCCCCGCAAGCCGGAGTGGTTTGTCCCGCGTGATGCCCAAGACCGGAAAATGCTCGTCCCCGGGGGAGCTGCTTATGTGCTCGTGAAGCGGTTCTCCGCGAAGGAGGAGCGGAGGAGGATCGTGGCTGGTGTCTGGGAATCGGAGGCAGAGGCAGCATTCGATAACAAGGTCAACTTCATCCACCAGGACGGCCAAGGGATCGACAGCGCCGTGGCTCGGGGGTTGACGGCGTACTTGAACACCAGTCGCGTGGACGCGTACTTCCGTGTGTTTTCCGGGCATACCCAGGTCAACGCGACGGATCTGCGACAGATGAGGTTCCCTTCCAGGAGTGCCCTACGAGCTCTAGCGGCTGCGACATCACCGCAGGGCGATTTGGACGCGGCCTTGGACGCAGTGTTGGACGCAAAGGGGGTGGCGGCATGACCAAGACGAATGAGGCTTCTCAGATTCTGGAGGCGTTCGGGTTCGACGCTGGGCGCACAAATCTGCGCTCGGCGTTGATCTTGCTCGCGCTCGCTCAGGTTGGACCTGATGACGACTGGGCGACGGCGAAGAACCCGATGATGACAGTGGACGGCATCCGCAAGTACATCAACGACGTATATGGGACACAGATCCGCGCGGCGAACCAGGGCAACCTCTACGCTCCCAATACTCGGGAGACGTTTCGGCGGCAGACCTTGCACCAGTTCCGCGACGCCGGTTTCGTGATCTACAACGACGACGACCCCGGGCGAGCGCCGAACTCGAGTAAGAACAATTACCGCATCAACCCCAAGGCGTTGGAAGTACTGTCCCAGTTCGCCACTCCGGGGTTTGCGTCGGCGATGGAGTCATACCTGGAACAGGCACCGGGGCTGCTGGCCAAGTACCGGGCGGCACGAGAGATGA
The DNA here is from genome assembly GCF_014205175.1 of Micrococcus cohnii. Lineage (NCBI taxonomy): Bacteria > Bacillati > Actinomycetota > Actinomycetes > Micrococcales > Micrococcaceae > Micrococcus > Micrococcus cohnii. The sequence goes on from NZ_JACHNA010000001.1 coordinate 262,516, forward strand.
CGCGCATCCCGGTGACTCTTCCCGGTGGTAAGGCGTTGTCCTTGAGCGGTGGAGGGCAGAACGTCCTTATCAAGGCCATGATTGAGGACTTCTGCGGGTATTACGCACCGGGTGGGCAGGTGCTCTACATCGGTGACGCCGACGAAAAGCTTGCACACTTTGACGCCGACGCGTTGGGGTCTCTGGGGGTCACGGTTGATACTCACGGCCAGCTTCCCGACCTGGTGGTCTACCTGCCGCAGAAGAACTGGTTGTTCCTTATGGAAGCTGCCTCTACTCACGGACCCGTAGATGCCAAGCGTCATGGAGAACTCCAGGCGCTCTTCGCTGGTAGTACCGCGGGGTTGGTGTACGTCTCATGTTTCCCCGATCGCGCGACTATGCGGAGGTTCCTTGCCGAACTGGCGTGGGAGACGGAGGCATGGTGTGCCTCTGACCCGACTCACATGATCCACCTGAATGGGGACAAATTCCTCGGCCCATACACGGCCCCCTCGAGCATTGACGAGGGGTAGGTCCGTCACAGCTGTGGGGCCGTGGTGGTATCGACGCGTGGCGACCAGTCCGGTTCTGCGTCCCAGGCGGTGGGGTCCATGTCGTCGGGAAGATCGGTGACCCATCCCCAATCAACGGCGTTGTCCGTGAGTGTGTGGACGCGTGCGTCTGCGTCCTGGTGGAGCCTCGCGGAATTGGCCGGGTCGTCGGTGATGTGGATGCTGTCGGCCGCGCGTCGGTAGTGGTGTGCGGTGGCGTCGGTGTCGTCGGGCTTGTCCCCGAGTGCCGAGTCTTCGACGTCGTCTTGGTCGGAGACGGCGCGCCAGATCAGCACGCGACGCAGCGCGTCATCGGTGATGGGTCGTTCGGTCTCGAGATCGGTCAGCCACTGCGGCGGCTCGTTCCGCATGCTGGCGACTTGGTGGTCGAGTTCAGCGGTTAGGCGTGTACGGGTGTCTTCGACGGCGTCGTCGCGGGACGTTGGCGGCTGATCGGTGTCGGCTTCGATCGGGTCGGCGGGCGGCAGGAGCGAGCATCGGGTGAGCACAGTGACCGGGGTGTCGTCCGCGGTCGGTGCGTCCGGCAGGGTCTGGGCGGGGTCGGCCTTGACGAGCTTGCCCCAGTGTTCGGGGTCGCGCATGGCCTGGTTCTGGCCTGGGTCGGGCAAGTGTTGGTCGATCCACGCTGAGGTGCGCTCGGCTCGTCCGGCCCAGTCCAGGAACTCGAACTCCTGGACCATCCGGCCCAGGTCGTTGGCCCAGGCACGTTCTCCTGCGTGGACCTCATGCGCGGACCGCTCGGCCATCGAGTGATCCAGGACGGCCTTGAGGGCACCGACAGGGGTCTCGGCTCCCGGCGTGCGGTGCAGCAGACCCCACTCATCCGGGGATGGGTGGTCGTCTTCGGCCAGGTCGACGTAGGCGTGGTTGGCATGCTTGCCGCGGGTCATGGCGACGTAGAACAGCTCGCGGGACTGACCGATTTCCACCACGGTGTGGCCGGTGTCGACGGTGACGCCCTGCGCGCGGTGCGCCGTGCTGGCGTACCCGAGTTCCGTTGAGGAAGCGAGGTAGTCGGGGTCGAGGGTGACCGTGCCTCCCGTGGAGTCCACGACGGCCTCGGCCGACCCATCGGACTGGATAGAGGTCAGCGTCAGGCGGGTGCCGTTGGCGATGAACTGGCCGGTCGAGTCTCGCAGTGACCGGTCGTTGCGGCGCGCCAGAACCTCATCGCCTACACCGGCGGTCACGTCGGAGCGCAGCGTCACGGTGGTCTCGATGTCCACCAGGCCCTCGGCCACCAGGTCGGCCTGGGCGCGGGCGTTCAGGTCTGCGACGGTCGCGTTGTCCGAGGCGATGAGGATCGTGGATAGCCCCTGGTGCTTGTCCGTGAGCCAGGCGGAGTACGCGGCGTCGGCGGCGTCGACGTCCTTGTCGCCGTGGATGCGACCGTGCTCGGCGTAGGTCTCCAGCACGTCGTGGTCGCCCTCGCGGAGGTCGAGGGACGCGGTGCGTTCCCACTCGTTCCGGAACCGCCAGACCTGGTCGAGTTTGGCCACGTCGACGTCGTCGGCCCGGTCCATCCAGCCGAGGAAGCCACCGGCCTCGACGGCTTCGAGCTGCGCGGGGTCTCCGACGAGCAGCACCTTCGCCCCGGCCTGTTCGGCCTGGCGTGCCAGCTCGGCCATCTGTGCGGTGGCCACCATCGACGCCTCGTCCACGATGAGCAGCTGGCCAGGGCGCAGCGTGAACCGTGCCTGTTCGGCGTGCTGTTCGGCTAGCCGAGCGGTGACCGACTCGATCTGCCGTGTCCGGGAATCGGAGGGGGACCGGTCCCAGAGCTGGGCGAGCTTGGTCTCAAGCCCGGCCACGCGCTGGGCCCTGCGTGCGGCACCGTCACCGACGGACTCGAACAACCACTTCGCCGTGTTCTCCGTCTCGATGTCGAGCTCGTCGCGGAGCACACCTGCGGCGACCGCCGACGGAGCGAGACCGACCACCGACCCGTCACCGTGCTCGCGTGACCACAACTCGGCCACGGCTGCCATCGTCGTGGTCTTGCCGGTGCCTGCCGGGCCGATGATCGCGTCGATCCCTGCAGGAGAGGACAGCACGTGCTCGGTCGCGCGGGCCTGGTCAGCCGAGAGGGTGTGCCCGTCCTTCGTGGTCACGGCCGCGACCTGTCCGGACACCGTGGCCGGGTCGATGACCGGGGCGTCGTCGGCGCGGACACGGTCCATCAGGAACGACTCGTCGTCCATGATCTGGCGGGTGGTCCAGACCCCGGACACGCGCTTGTGGTCCAGCCCGGATCGGCCACCGGGGGCGGACAGCGCCGGGTCGAACTCCGGGGGAGCGGCCATCCTGTCCGGGGTGAGGGACACGGCCTGGTCCAGGGCCATCTCGACCAGCTCGTCGGCTGCTTCGTGGCGGGCCTGCGCCGAGTCGAACCGCACCAGGGCCAGCACCCGCTCGGCAGAGGCCAGCACGTTCGCACGCGTGAACGTGGTGCGGCGGACCGAGGCGTCGGTGAGCACCCAGGCGGCCATGGCCTCCCTGGCGTCCGGGGTGAGCTGGTCAGCGGTCACGGTGCGCCGGTCATGGCCGACAGCAGCGGACACGATGGCCGAGGGGTCGTGGCCACCGGCCAGAGCGCGGTCACGCCAGCCGACCATCTTCTCGGCCAAGGTCTGCGTCGAGTCGTCCTTTGGGGTCCGGGTCTCCAACGTCGCCTGCTGACGCAGCTTGAGCACGATCGCCGCCAAGGGCTCACGCCCGTTGGACTCTTGCCACTGCTGGATCAGCTCGTCCTTGCGGGCTTCGATCAGGCGTGACCGGGTGGAGAACTCCTTGATGAGGCTGTCCGGCACACCGGACAGCTCGATCCGGTGACTGGACGCTTGACCGGCTGTGTCCGCGTCGAGTTCCCGGCCAGAGAGCACCTGCTCCATCGCCTCGGACAGCGCCGGGTCACGCGACTCCGGTAGAGCACCGATCTGGCCGTGGAGCCGGTCGAACAGCAACGCGTTGTACTTCTCGGAGATCGCCACGACGTGCCGGTGCAACGTGTAGCTGTCCAGCGTGGCCCACTGATCGTCCAAGAGCCGCTGCACGCGGTTCGAGATGACGACGTGGGTGTGCAGCTGGGGGTCACCGGCGCGCGAGTCCCAGTGATCGAAAGCCGACGCCACTAGACCGCTCACCGGGACGTGCGCCACGCCGCCGTGGCCAGCGCGGGACTGGAGCACGTTGTCCTCGACCCACTCGAGGGCTTCCTGCATGGCCTGCCGGTGTGCTGCCTGAATCTCGCCCTGGAGGGCTGGGCCGGACATCGCCCAGAGCGCGGACACCGACTTCGGCGGGGAGAACGTGAGGTCGAACCCGGCCACGGGTTTGCGCGTGGACTTCGCTGTCCGGCCAGCCGGGGTCTTCGCGTCCTGGGGTGCGGCCACCTCGCGGATCGGTGCCCGGCCCAGCGCTCGGCCAGTGTCCGGGTCCTTGGCCATCTCGTAAATGGACACCGCGTCGAGCTTGGCCACTTCCTGGCCAGCGGACAGCGAGGTCCCGGCCAGGCCACGGCCCAGCCACTGGCCAGGCGGGGCGGACGCCTCGGTGTAGTAGGCGGTCAGGTCACGCCGGGAGCTGGCCACGGCCTCGGGGGACAGGGACCGGTCACCAGTGGCCACGCTGTCCAGGTAGTAGTCGATGGACATCTTCGAAATGGACACGGTCACGACCGGTCACCTCCGTTCTCGTTGGCCGGACGGCCACGGTCAGGTCCGGCCACAGCAGACCGGAACCGCTTGTGCGTGGCCAGGATCTTCTTGTCCGCCGCGCTCACCGTCTGTCCGGCCACCGCCTTGGCCAGACGACGGCACAGCGTGTCCCACTGCCGGACAATCCCCTGCAACTGCACGCGCTCGGCCGCGGCCACCTCGGCGGCAGCAGACAGCCGCTGGTACGCGGTGACCAGCTCCTCGTGCCGGTCACGCAGGCTGGCCAGCCGGTCACGCAGGCTGGCCAGCCGGTCACGCAGCGCGGCCACCTGTTCCGGCGAGAGGTCCGTGTCCGCCGTGGCCATCGACCATGACCGGCGCAGGTCGGCCACCTGTCCGGCCAACCGCGCATTGTCCTGCCGGACAGCAGCGGTCCGGACAGCCTGGCCATGCAGGGCGTTGTCCGCGCTGCGCCGCTCGGCGGACAGCAGCGTGGCCAGGTGCTTCACCTGGTCGGTCTTGCGGACATTCGAGGCGGTCAGTTGACCGATGCGGGTCTCGGCCGCGATCAGCTGTGACTCGAGGTCACGGACACGCACGACTGCCGGATGGACAGCCGTCTGCGCTGTCCGCTGGCGGTAGGCCGCGCTGCGACATGCAGGGGAGCAGTAGCGGCGGGCGCGTGCTGCCTCATCTGGAAGCGGGAGTGCGCAGTGGGCGCAGGAGCGAGGGGTCGTCATGTCGGGGATTCGTTCCCCAGCATGACGACGGTGTGTCACGCCCAGCGTGACACCAGTGCACCTTGGTGCCAGACGTGTGAAAGGAAATTTGCAGGTCTGCTCCGCGACGGAGGAGCGAGGAGCGGACCTGCGCGGGCGGCGCACGGCGCGGCTTGCCGCGCCTACGGCGGTCGCGACGGGTGGAGCTGCTCCGCGGCGGGTCGGCCGGGCCGGCTGGTCGCGCATCAGGTGCGTGGACGGGGCGGGCGTGGCCGGACGAGCAGGGGGGGGCAGCGGCCGTGGTGGCCGGGTGCCGCCGGTAGAATGAGAGCAGCGAATCAAGGGGGACGAGCATGGCGACGAAGACGGAGACGAAGCAGTCGGCGCGACTGACGAAAGCGGAACGCGCGAGGGCCGTGCAGGAGGTTGAGCACAGCCTGCGGATGGAAGGACAGGAGCTGACGCCCGAGACGAAGGCGGACATGCAGCTCTACGTCGCAGGGGTGATCTCCTCGGACGAGGGTCTGGAGCGTGCGCTGGCGCGTCACCGGAGGGTCTGAGGGATGGACCCGTACGTCGAGCCGGAGACGGGTGTGCTCCGGAACAAACTAGGGATCACAGACAAGGTCGCTCTCGCGGATGCAGAGGGCGACCTTTCTAGTTGGCGGGCACTGCAACTCGCTGAAAGGAAGTGGCCCGTCTCCGGCGACCTGGACGAGCTGCGGCGGATTCACGGGTACCTATTCCAAGACGTCTATACCTGGGCCGGGCAGGTCCGGACCGTGGACATGCGCAAGAACGTCGACGGCGCGGCTGCGTTCCTGCCGTGCGCGGTGATCCCGACCGCGACGAGCTTCCTCGCCCAACGGCTGCGTGAGGACGACCACCTGCGCAGACGAGACCGTGCGGGGTTCGTGGACGGGCTGACGGACTACTACGAAGAACTGAACTACATCCACCCGTTCCGAGAGGGCAACGGTCGGACGCAACGGCTGTTCTGGTCCCGCGTCGCCTACGACGCCGGATGGGTGATCGAGTGGCGAGCGGCGGTCGGAGCCGAGAACGATCACGCCTGCCGACTCGCGAACGACGAGGGCGACAAGCGCCCGCTACGCCAGATGATGCAGCGGATCATCTACCCACGGCAGACTGAACGCACGGGTGACGCCGCGGACGCGGAATGGCATCACATCATCGGCATGGGCTTCGACTTCGCCCCGGACACCACCGGCCCCGACCTGAACTGACCGCAACGCCCGGCCAGCGCGCGCACCCAACCCGGCCACCGACACCTCGGCACGGTTCGCGCGACGACCCAGGGTCGGCCCCTGCCAACTACCGCACCACGGTGCCGAAGCCGCCCCGGACCCGGTCAGGACTCGTTGGCCGCGCGAGCACGTGCACGGGTCTCGCTGACCTGCGACGGCCGGAGACCGGCCAGGTCTGCGGCCCGCGCGGCGGTCATCGCGCCCGACTCGGTCACCTCGACGAGAACAGCGTCACGGGCCTGGACGGCAGCGTGCCGCGCGGTGCGTGCCTGGCGTGCCGCTTCGGCGGTCTCGGTGACCGCGGCCAGGACATCGCCAGGGTCCACCGTCCCCAGACCTGCGGCGATGATGTTGTGCACCTGCGGGCGAGCCATCCGCGCCGCGCGGGCAATCGCCGCCGTGGCGTGCCCCGACGCTGCCGCGTCCCGCATCGCCGCGTTCCGTGCATCCTTCGTCGCGGTGACGGCCTCGGCTGTCTCCCGGACCCGCGCCGCGGCCTCCACGACCTGCTGCTCTGCCTTGCTCATCGCGATCTCCTCGCTCTCACCGTTACCCTGAATGGGCTACGTGGTTCCCTCGTGGCTTGTGAGTGAGTCGCCAGCCCCGTTCAGGGGCCGGCGGCCCGGCCCTCGCCCCGTCTTGGCCGACTGGGGGCGGGGGTCTTCTCGTGTCAGGACACGAGATGCGCGATCCAGTGCGCCGCGATCATCGCAGCGGCGGCCCCGCCCTGATGGCGGGGCCGCGTTTTAGCTGACTCAGGACTGGAACGAGAGGTCCCGAGCCACCCGCGCGGCCACGCTCTCAGCGGTCGTCCACTGGCTCGGCGCGGGGATGATGCGCGGACCCTTCGGGGTGTCGATCATGCCGTAGAACGTGCCATCGTCGGCCTGTCGGACATTCTCGCGCTGGACCTTCTCGCGGGCGTCCTGGCTGATCTCGCGGGAGGTGACGATCCCTTCGCGCACCCAGTGTGCTTCCCCTGCGCAGATGCGCCACGGGCTAGCCCCCTCGCAGGCCGGTGCTTCGTGCTGGCTCGACTCAAACATGCTCAGCAGCGCCATCACGTGCAGATGATCGGGGCCGTCTGTCCACTCGACATTGACCCACCCGGCAGCCGTGCCGCGTGCCATGCGAACGCGGAACTTCGTCATCGGCCAGGTGGCCTTCAGCGCCTTGCGGCTGCGGCTTCCTTGGGGGCGTACTGCTCCGTCATGGTCGTTCTCCTTCGTGAGTGAGTCCGGGCGGTGATCCCGCCCGGGCCGGTGCGGGGCTTGGCCTCCCCGTCCTAACACGACAAGTGTATCATACAGCGAACCTCAGGGTCAGGAAGTCGTGCGGGGGCAAGCGTTGCACTCGACCCGTCTGGCCTCTCCTGACTCACGCACTCGGTGACCTGGAAACGATGACTGCCCTCCCCGCCCGCTCGTCCATGCCTGCCCTGGCCCCTGACCACAGCATGAGGTGAGGATCATCGCCGGACCACCGGTGCTCTCAGGACGTCATGACGGAGGTGCGCACACGGCCACCAAGCCGTCCGCAGGGAGCGCGCCCCGCGCGCGAGCGGAGGACGGGTGCCGGCCGCCGCGCCGCCGCGGACGCGGGGGTTTGGGGGCGGCGTAGAGCCCCCAAGAGGCCGAGCGCAGCACCGCGGTGACCGTTCACGGCGTCCTGGAGGTCGCGCAGCGTGTCGGCCGCTGTACAGCTAGGGGCTCCTCAGCATGAGCGCCGACGCCCCTAGACCCGCTGTTCGACTCGGGCCCATCTTGGCTTCTCCGCCGAACAGCTAGGGGCCCCAAGCGTAGACGTGCCAGAAGCGGGAATGCGCCGACCGTCAGTAAGTTGAGTCCCTGATAGTGGTGTAACCCTCCCCGGCCGCCAACACCGTCCCCAGCATGGACGCGGTCACCGTGGGAGCCTTCGAGTGAACCTTCCACAGCACTCTCGAAAGGGACATCACCACGATGACCGCTCCTCACATTGTCGACCCTGAACGCCTGCTACGCGAAGCGATCGGCGAAGCCTCGCCGGACTTGTTGCGCCACCTGCTGCAGACCGTGATCAACGCCCTGCTCAGCGCTGACGCAGACGCGGTCTGCGGCGCCGAGTACGGCACCGCTTCTGATACCCGCACCGCACAGCGCAACGGGTACCGCCACCGGCCCCTCGACACCCGCGCCGGCACGATCGACGTGGCCATCCCGAAACTGCGCGCCGGCACGTACTTCCCAGAGTGGCTGCTCGAGCGACGCAAGCGGGCCGAGTCCGCGTTGATCACGGTCGTCGCCGACTGCTACCTCGCTGGGGTCTCCACCCGACGCATGGACAAGCTCGTGCGCCAGCTGGGCATCGACTCGCTCTCGAAGTCCCAGGTCAGCCGGATGGCCGCCGAGCTGGACGAGCACATCGACGCGTTCCGGCACCGCCCGCTGGGGGATGCCGGCCCGTTCGTGTTCCTCGCCGCGGACGCCCTGACCATGAAGGTTCGCGAGGGTGGTCGGGTGATCAACGCGGTGGCCATGGTCGCCACCGGCGTCAACGCTGACGGGCGACGTGAGGTACTCGGGCTGCGGGTGGCCACCACGGAGTCAGGCGCGGCGTGGAACGAGTTCTTCGCTGATCTGGTCGCCCGCGGCCTTCACGGGGTGAGACTGGTGACTTCGGACTCGGGACTGGTGCACGTGTAGGTGACAGGCATCTTCACGCCGGGTCTGCGGGCGTGTGGTCCATGATCAACTCGTACTCGACGGGCGTCAATCGGCCCAGGCGCACCTGCCGGCGTCGGCGGTGGTAGGTCCGCTCGATCCAGGTGATGATCCCGGCGCGCAGCTCGTCCCGGGTGTCCCATCGCCCTCGGTCCAGCACGTTCTTCTGCAGCAGCGCGAAGAAGGATTCCATGGCCGCGTTGTCCCCGGCAGCACCGACCTGGCCCATGGACCCGATCAGCCCGTGGGCGGTGAGGGCGTCCTGGAATAGGGCCGAGCGGAATTGCGAGCCGCGGTCCGAGTGCACGATGCACCCGGCCACCACGTCGGTGCCTCCGCGGCGTGCCACGGCCTGCTCGAGCGCGTTCACGGCCAACGAGGCTTGCATCCGTGAGGCCATGGAGTACCCCACGATCCGCCCGGCGTGCACGTCCTTGATCGCGCAGAGGTAGAGCTTGCCCTCACCGGTGGGGTGCTCCGTGATGTCGGTCAACCACAGCCGGTTGGGCTCCTCGGCAGAGAAGTCCCGGCGGACGCGGTCATCGTGCACGGGCGGGCCTGGGCGGCGTCCGTTCTTGCCGTGCTTGGCCCCGAATGCGGAGTGCCACTGGTTCTCATGGCAGAGCCGCCAGGCAGTCCGGGTGGCCATGGGTTCCCCGGCCGCCTCGGCCTCGTCCCGCAGCAGCCGGTACCCGAACTCCGGATCGTTGAGGTGCGCGTCGTGTAGCACGTTGGCCCGGTAGGCCTGCTCGATGTGGGAGGGACTCACGGGGTGGTCCCGCCAGCGGTAGTAGGGCTGGCGGGCGAGCTTGAGGACCCGCAAGGACACCACGACCGGGATCTGGTCGGCGGCGAGCTCGGACACGAGCGGGTACATCATTTTTTCGGCAGGTTCGCCTGGGAGAGATAGGCCGCAGCCCGGCGGAGGACTTCGTTCTCCTGCTCGAGCAGCCGGATCCTCCGGCGGGCTGCGCGGAGTTCTTCGGCCTCGGCCTTGGTGGTGCCGGGCTTGTTCCCGGCTTCGATCTCGGCCTGGCGCATCCAGTTCGTCAGACAGGAGAAGCTGATCCCGAAGTCCTTCGCGATCTGCCTCAAGTGGGTGCCGGGCTCACGGTTCTGGGCGACGCGGACGACGTCGTCGCGGAACTCTTGGGGGTAGGGGGCGGGCATGGTGCACATCCTTCCCTGCAGTGTGGGAACACCACAGATCGTATGTCACCTACACGCGCATCAGTCCCCTCCCACCGTGGCCTGGTCGAAGCCATCGCGGCGAACCTGCCCGGGGCCGTGTGGCAGCGGTGCCGCACGCACTATGCCGCGAACCTGATGGCGGTGACCCCGAAGGCCATGTGGCCGGCGGTGAAGGCCATGCTCCACAGCGTCTACGACCAGCCTGACGGGCCGGCGGTGCACGCCTAGTTCGACCGGCTCTTGGACTACGTGGCCGAGCGGTTGCCCGCCGTGGCTGGGCACCTCGATGCTGCTCGGGAGGACATCCTCGCGTTCATCTCGTTCCCGAAGGACGTGTGGTCCCAGATCTGGTCGAACAACCCTGCCGAGCGCCTGAATCGGGAGATCCGGCGCCGCACGGACGCGGTGGGCATCTTCCCGAACCGGGATGCCGTGGTGCGGCTCGTGGGGGCCGTGTTGGCTGAGCAGACGGATGAGTGGGCCGAGGGCCGCCGGTACCTCGGTCTCGAGCTGCTGGCCCGCTGCCGCGAGCCCCTCACGCAAGAACCGGGCACCGTGATGGGCACGGAGGTGATGCCGGCCCTGGCCTGATTCTCATGCCTCGAAGACGGTTACACCACTTCCAGGGACTTGACCGCGCAGGTACTGGACCGCAGGAAGGAAGAGGTAAATCACGAGCGGAGCCACACAGAAGACAAGCCACGGCAGGGTGAGAGGGAGGCCGCGCAGGAGCAGCAACACGACCATGAGCGCGGGGGAGCACAGGATGATCCGTACGAGCCACCTCTTGGCCCGGTTTAGCCATCGGACGTCGCGGGGCTTTTCCGGCTTACTCAGATAGGTGTACGCCTTGTAGGACCACCACGGGGCGCGTGTGAGCACGAACCAGAGTCCGCAGTCGTGCTCCTTGAGGTGCGGCGGGAGGACGATTCGGCTCACGTAGGCACCTTCCGGGTCTGGAGAGAGGTCGGCCCCTCCAGCGGAACGGGACGTGCTGGAGGGGCCTCGGGGGTGGGCGGCCGACCTGGAGGGGGGATGGGTCCAGCCGCCGTGTGTCAGCGTAACCGGGTCAGTTCAGGTCGCGCCACGTGTAGTCGCTGATCCTGGGCTTGCGATCGTCGGTGAAGGTGAACACGAACGCGCGACGGGTGGGGTCGTCCAGGGTCTCGCCATCGTCGTTCGTCCAATGCCACGTGGCCATGACGCGGACTCGGCCCTTGTCGCCGTGCGGGGTGAGCTCGACCTCGGGGACGGAACGGCCCTCGTGCTTCGCGGCCTGCCACCACACCTTGTTCGTGGTGTCCCAATCACCGGTGAGGACCTTGTCCGCGCACTTCTTCGTCATCAGGTGCTTCGCGCGGGCCTCGGCGTCGGAGTCGTTGGCGTCCTTCGTGGTGTCCCAGGTCGTCATGATCCGGGCTGCCTCTAGAGCGATGCGCTCCTCCTTCGTGTCGGCCTCGGGAGTGCTCGCGGCAGCCGTGGTGGGCGAGGAGCTGGCCGGGGCGGGGGCGCCGCTGGAGGCAGCTGCCGTCGTGGGGGATGGCTGCGGCTCTGGGTCGGCGGTGATGGGTGCGCCGAACATGGCCCACGCGCCACCGGCGAGGACCAGGGCGACGGCGGCGGTGATGATGCCGAGCAGGATTCGGTGTCGGGTTGTGCGGGTCGCGGGGCTCATTCGAGGCTCACTCCTTGCTGAATCAGGATCGGCTCGGGGTCAACGGCAGTCGCTGTGCCGCGCGAGTAGCGATCATCCGGGGCTGATGGTTCGTTGATCTGGAAGTGCAGGTGCGCGGTCTGAGAGAACTCGCCGGTGTTGCCTTCGGTGCAGATCGGGTCTCCGGGGGAGAGCTTGTCTCCGACCTTGACCCGGTGGCTGTCCTCGGCGCAGTGCACGAAGCTGAAGACGAGGCCGGGGTCGCCTTCCTGACGGCCGATGACGATCTGCGCGCCGTGGGTGTAGACCTGCGTGATCTTCATGTTCGTGGGGGCCACGACGGTGGTCACGTCCGAGCCGGGGGTCGAGAAGTCGACGCCGTTGTGGTTCTTGACGTCCTCGGTGCACCGAACGCCAGGGATGCAGCCGCGGTAACCGAAAGGGCTGGTGAAGCGGCCACCCGGAAGGGGGTGGGTCCATTCGCCGTCGGGGATGTCCTCGGTGATGGGCTCTTCCTTGGTGGAGCAGTCGGTGGTGACCTCTTGGACGCCGGGGCCGAGAATCTTGTGGAGGTAGTCGCGGATCTCGGGGCGGTCGGGGACGCCGTCGTGCTGTTCAACGACGCCTGCGCCGAGCCGGTACGCGCTGAGCATGAGTTTGACGAGTTCCTGTTCGCGTTCGTCGCCCTTGAGGCCGCGCACGCGGTCCTCGAGCTGGGACCGGTGTTTGGCGTGGACGAGGCCCATTGCCCGGATGGAGTCGTGGCCGTTGTAGGGGTCGCCGGTCGCGCCGACGTCTTTCCAGGCGATGTCCTTGACCTGGCCGAGTCCTCGGGCGTCGGAGGGGCTAGTGGCGTCCTCTTGCCAGTTCGACTCGGTGCGAATCTGGGCGGCCAGCACTTCCTGGCTGAGTCCGGAGACTTTCGCAGCCTCAGCGATGTCTCGCCGGTACTTGTCCGGGATCTGCGCGGATCCGGCGTCGCCTTCTTCACAGATCAGCGAGGTACGGGGTCCGCGTGGGCCGTCGTCGGGGATGAGGGAGCTGCTGAGCGCCAGCGTGACGGGCACGATCAGCAGCGCGAGCATGATGCTGATGATGCCGACGATTCCGACGGCGGTTCGTTTCATGCCAGGCCCTCCACGAGCGCCGCGGTGGCTTCGAGGTAGGCGCGGCGGGTGTCACGGTGCAGCGCGTCCCAGTGGATTTCGTCGCCCTCGTCGAGGGCCGGGTCGAACGGCACGACGATCACGGCCCGCACGTGGTCGGCCAGCAGCTCCTGCACCTTGGCCAGGCGCTCGGCGGATGCCTCGGAGGGCTGGGTGATGACCGCGATGGAGTTGGCGAGCTTGTCGGCGTGCCCGGTCTTGCGGAGCGCGTCGATGGTCACGAACGCCCTCCTTGCCGCATCTTCCTTGTTGGTGATCGCGATGACGAACTCGTCCGCGACGTCGACGGCTGCCTGCCAGGTCGGGGCGGTCGAGGCGTTGCCGGTGTCGATGACGGCCAGGCTGTAGAACTGGCGCAGGGCGGAGTGCATCTTGCGGAACGCGGCGGCGTCGATGACCTCGCGGTCACCGGCGTGGTCCTGGGAAGCCAGGACGTGGAACCGGTCATCTCCCTGGGGGCGGATGAAGCCGCTGAGCTTGTCGGCGTGCTCGGGGGTTGTGAAGTCCTCGATGCGGTCGAGCAGGTCCAGGGCGGTGTGCTGGTGCGCTGCCGGGCGGGCGCGGTCGGCGAGGTTCCCGGAGTTCTCGTTGTTGTCCCAGGCCAGGACGGTGCCGCCGCGGACTCGGCCGAGCGTGGCCGCGAGCAGGAACGTGGCCGTGGTTTTGCTGGCCCCGCCCTTGATGTTCACGACGACGGCGGTGCGGTGGCCGGGCAGGCCGCGCTGCACGGTCGCGGTGAGCTCGCGGGCGTGCAGCTCGTCGGCGGAGGGGGCCAGGGTCAGGCCGAAGACTTCGTTGAGGGCTCCGCGCCAGCCTTCACGGGCGGGGGCCTGGCGGTGGCGGTCGGCGCGGGTGCGCGTGGCGAACGCCTCAGCGGTTGAAGACAGCGGGGCCGGCTCATGTGCGGTGTCCGGGGCCGGGGTGAAATGCAGGTCATTCACGCCGGGTAGGTCGGAGGTGATGGTGACGGGGTTGTTCAGGTAGTCGGCGGTGGCCTGGCCGATGCGGGTCAGGCCGGTGGTCTGCACGGGGGAGGGCTTGCCGGTTGGGTCGGTGAGAGTGAAGTCGCTGTAGGACAGTCCGTAGGTGGGGGTGTCTGTGGCGTCGGGGGCCGGGGTCGTGTGACCGTCGGTGGTTACGGTGAAGGTGTCCGGGTCGATGGTCAGTCCGGGGTGGTGTCCGGTCACGCGGATCGTGGGTGTCCGGCCGGGCTTGGAGGTGGCCACGGTGGCCAGCGCTGTGTCCAGGTCGGTGGCGGGCAGGCGGGTGCCGGTCGTGTCGGTCAGGGTGACCTGTCCGGTCAGGTGCAGGGTTGTGGTCATGGTGTCCTCCTGAAGATGGTCGAGTGGCCAGTGCTCCGAGCTGGTGTCCGTACTGGATTCGGTCAGGGGGTGCAGGGATGTGTGTCCGTGGCCGGACATGACTGTGGCCACCGTCCGCATGGGCGCGGTCGGTGGCCAGGTGGTGATGAGTCGGGGTCAGGTGTGCTGCTCGTGTGGGCGTGGCCGTCGTAGGACGACGCTGAGTGCGGTGACGATGGACAGGGTGCAGGTCAGTGCGGTGCTCGTCGGGCCGGTGTGTGGCTGGTCGGAGTGCAGGTGAACGATGGTCATTCCGGCGGCACCGATGAGGGTGTGGAGCAGCATGAGCTGTGCTGCCCGTCGGGAGAGTCGGAATGTGAGGTGTCCTGGGTGCCGGGAGTTGGCCTGCGACCATCGGAAGAGGGCATAGGCCAGCGGGCACATGACGAGCACGGCCGAGAGCGCGGAGATCGCACTGACGTGCAGAGCGGTCATGTGCGGTCGAGGTCGGGGCCGGTCACGCTCGGCTGCGCGGTGGTGGCCATGTCTGCCTGAGCGTGCTCGATGGCCCGGTTCAGCCGGTCGGGGTCGAGGCCGGACCACCGGTCGGTGGGGGTCTCGATGATCGGGGTCTGCGTCATGCCTGCGTCGCGGAGCTGCTCGAGCTTGTCGGGGTGCTGAGTGAGGTCGACGTAGTCGTAGGGCACCTGGTCGCGGTCGAGTCTGCGCTGCACGAGGCGGCAGGGCTGGCAGGACGGCTGGCCGTAGACGGTGATCGGGGTGTTCATGACGTCGTCCTTCTGCATCAGAACGGGTTCTCGTTCTCGACGGTCTCGGTGTCGTCGTTGGATTCATCGGCGGTGAGGATCAGCTCAGTGATGTCTTCGACGGTGAGGTCCTTGTCAGTGGTGTTGTCGATCCACCATCCCGAGCGGGTGAGCGTGCGGGCGGTGTGGAGGACCTGCTGGGCCTGGGCCTGGTCGTCAGGGGTCTCGTCGGAGTCCACGATTTCGGACAGGGCTTGGAAGCGGGCGCGGGTGGCCCAGTTGATCTGCTTCTCGGAGCCGGTCAGGTCGGGCAGGTCGTGCTGCTGCTCGAACTCGGCGGCATCGAGCAACAGTTGGCGGTTGAGCTGTTCGAGTTCCTGCTTGCCCTTGGCGCGGAAGCACTTCGTGCAGACGCGGTTCTTGCCGAGACCGAAGGCGTGGGCCTTCCGACGTCCGGCGGGGACGTGGGCGAGGTCGACGGTCTCGGTGTGGCCGCAGCTGAAGTCGATGGAGAGTTTGGTGCGAATGGGCACTGGTAATCCTGTCGTCGTGGTTAGTGGGACGTACGGGATTCGCGGGTGGGGGCGGCGCAGGTGTGTCTGTCTTAGCAGGCGAGGTCGTGCACGCGTGCGGTCATGTCGGGCAGGGCGCGGATTGCGGCGACGTCGCGGGCGAGTTTTTCGGCGGTGACGCGGGTGTAGACCATCGTTGTGGCGACGTCGGCGTGGCCGAGGAGGTCGCGGAGGCTGAGGATGTCGAGGGACGCGGTGTAGACGTGGGTGGCGAACCGGTGGCGGAGCGTGTGCGCGGTCCAGCCGTCATCGAGGAGGTCGTTGAGACGCTGCGTGATCGAAGCGGCGAGGTAGTGGCCGCTGGGGTTCCGGTTCGACGGGAAGATCCACCCTTTTGAGGGGGCGAGGACAAGGGCTTCGGTAAGGAGTGGGTGGACCGGGACGTAGCGGATGTTGCCGCCCTTGCCGGTGACGTGAATGAAGCCGTCCCGGATGTCCTCGGCCTTCAGGTGGGCCATTTCGGAGACTCGGAGGCCGCTGAGGGAGCCGAGGAGGAGCATGAGGATGTCGGCTGGGCGGGTGCATTGGGCGATGGCCCGGTGTAGGACGTGATCGGGTGTCGGTCGGGGGAGTCCGCGGGGCACGGTGATGCGGGGTAGGTGCGCGGCGGGATTCGCGGTAGTGCGGTCGGTCTCTACGGCCCATCGGTAGAACACGCGGATGGCGTCTGCGGCGTTCTTGCGGGTCGAGGGGGACGAGCCGACCGTGAGGAGCCAGTCGGTGATGTGCGTAGGGGTGAGGTCCCAGATGCTGAGTTGCTGGTCGTCCGCCCAGTCGCTGAGGCGACGTGCGTAGTGCACGCGGTTCTTGACGGTTCGGGGGCGCCGGTACACCGAGAGCCAGGTCTCGAAGGCGGTCAGCGTGGCATGGGACATCAGGGCCTCCAGCATGGGTCGAGTGTGTCCCGTGGAGGCTGGGCAAAAACGTTGGGGCTGTCGAGGTTTCGACAGCCCCATGTGAACGTTCGGTGAGGGTTAGGTGTACTGACCGGAGACGTTGATCGACCCGATCGAGTTCAGTCCAAGGTGACGCTGGCGGCGGTGTCCGGTGGTGTGCCGATCTCGTCGACGGTGTGGCCCGAGCATGGATGGCGCGTGAGCGTAGCCTTGCGAATGCGGTCGAGAGAGAACCACCGCACACCGCCGCGCAGTCGACACCACCCGATGAGGTACCAGCTACCACGGGTGCCGGCGAACAGAATGGGCTCGACGTCACGACGGGTGTGCTCGCCAGCGGCGGAGACGAAGTGGATGCGCAGCACTCGTTGATCTGTCATGGCCTGTTCGCAGGTCGAGCGGACGGACCGAGAGGTGCTGGGGGGCGAGTCGACCCAGACGCGCTGCGCGAGCTCGCTCACCTGCTCGCGAGTGTGCGGGTCGAGGACATCCACGATCTTGCGGACGGCGGCTGCCGCGAGATCCGAGTACGGCGCATCGGGTGCGGCCTTGACCGCTGCCAGCAGTGCCAAGGCTTGAGCCGGTGACAACGCGATCGGCGGCAGGGAGCCACCTTCTACGATCCCGTACCCGCCGCCTGGACCAGGGCGGGACCACAGCGGCACCCCGGAAGCTTCGAGTGCCGTCAGGTCTCGTTTGATGGTCCGGACAGACACCCCGAATTCACGGGCAAGTCCCCCAGCACTCCTCCCACGCTTCCCGCTGCGCCTGAGGGCCTCCGACAGCGCGTGGAGGCGTTCCGAACGCTTCATCAGGAAACCATCGCCATATTCATGTCATAAATAGTGCCACTCCGTTGTCCAGGAGCCCTGCCAGCATCGAGCACATGACATCAAACGCAACGGACCAACCGCACGTGATCCTCGTTCCCGGCTACTGGCTCGGCGCCTGGGCCTGGGATGACGTGGTGCCCGCCCTAAAGGAGCAGGGGCTCGACGTCGAGGCCATCACTCCGTCGGGCCTCGACGAGCAGGATCCCAATCGGAAGAACACCACTCTGCAGGACCAGGTCGATGCCCTCCAGGCCCTTGTCGAACAGGCCGGCGGCGACGTCGTTCTCGTGGGGCATAGCGGCGCCAACGCCGCGGTGAGCACCGTCACGGACAGGACCCCCCAGTTGCTCCGCCGGGTCATCTGGGTCGATTCCGGGCCCATGCCAGACGGAGGAGCCTTCGCGCCGGAGCTCCCGCAGGACATCGAGGAGCTCCCGCTGCCCGACTTTGACACGCTCGGTCAGCAGGCCAGCCTCGAAGGGCTCAGCGACGGTCAGCTCAAGACCTTCCGCGCCCGCGCTGTCCCCGAGCCTGCAGGTGTCGCCCGCGCCACGGTCTCCTTGACCAATGATCGGCGCCACAGTGTGCCGACCACCCTGATCTGCTGCTCCCTGCCGTCCAACCAGGTCCTTGAGCTGGCCCAGGCACGACACCCCATGTTCGCCGCCGTCAACGACCTGATCGACGTCCAGATCGTCGACCTGCCCACTGGTCACTGGCCGATGTGGAGCCGCTCTGAAGATCT
Organism: Micrococcus cohnii; assembly: GCF_014205175.1. Taxonomy (NCBI): domain Bacteria; kingdom Bacillati; phylum Actinomycetota; class Actinomycetes; order Micrococcales; family Micrococcaceae; genus Micrococcus; species Micrococcus cohnii. The sequence continues at coordinate 280,540 of NZ_JACHNA010000001.1, forward strand.
GGCCAACGCGATCGCTGCCGCCGCTCTCGCCTCCTGAGTTCCTCGTCACCGATGAAGGGGGGGCAGCCATTGCCGCTGACCCCCTTCATCCCGTTCCGAAAGCCCCCCATGAGCCACAAGAACGCCGCCCTGACACCCCGCCACCGCCTGCAGGTCGCTCGCCTCGTCGTCGAGGATGGCTGGCCGATCAGCGAGGTGGCCGCTCGGTTCCAGGTGTCCTGGCCGACGGTGAAGCGGTGGGCCGACCGCTACCTCGCCGGTGAGTCCATGGAAGACCGGTCTTCGCTCCCGAGGGTGTCGCCGCACAAGACCCCGAAGACGGTGACCAAGCGGTGCGTCAGCCTGCGAATGCGGTTGCGCGAAGGCCCAGTTCAGCTCGCCGCTCGACTCGGCATCGCGCCATCGACGGTGTACCGAATCCTCACGACGGCACGCCTCAAGCGGCTGTCCTACGTCGACCGTGCCACCGGCGAGCCGATCCGCCGGTACGAACACCCCCATCCCGGCTCGCTGGTGCGCGTGGACGTGAAGAAGTTCGGGAATTTCCCCGACGGCGGCGGCTGGCGCTATGTCGGCCGACTCCAAGGCGAACGCAACCGTGCCGCCACGCCCGGGAAGCCGAAGAGCAAGTGGCACAACCCAAAGCTCGGGTACGCGTTCGTGCACACCGTCATCGACGACCACTCCCGCGTCGCGTACACCGAGGTCCACGACGACAAGACCGCCATCACCGCCGTCGCCGTCCTGCACCGGGCGGACGAGTGGTTCGCAGACCGCGGTGTCACCATCGAACGGGTGCTGTCTGACAACGGCGGGGCATACCGGTCACACCTGTGGCGCGACACCTGCGAGGCCCTATCGATCACCCCGAAGCGGGCCCGTCCGTACCGGCCGCAGACCAACGGAAAAGTGGAGCGCTTCCACCGGACCATGACCGACGGGTGGGCGTACACCCGCTGCTACACCAGCGAGCAAGAAAAATGTGACGCCCTGCCGGACTGGCTGCACCAGTACAACGAACACCGTCCGCATACCGCCTGCGGCAACCAGCCGTCCTCCTCACGATTGATCAACGTGTCCGGTCAGTACACCTAGGGGGGACCGACTGCAGCGGGCCGCGGAGGGGAGTCCTAGTAGTGGTTATCGCGCGGCGTCGACGGTGCCCCGGTCGGGCACCGTGGCGGTCAGGAGGACCGCGGCCAGCGCCCCGCCGACAATGAAGATGTCCGCGATGTTGCCGATGAACCAGTTCCCGTAGGCGAGGAAGTCCACCACGTGGCCTTGCCCGAATGACGGTGGGCGCAGGAGCCGGTCACCCAGGTGGGAAGTCACCGCGCCGCCGAGACACCCGATCACGATCGCCCAGGACACGGTACGGACCCGGAGGGTGAACCAGATCGCCGCGGCGACCGCCACCGCCGAGATGATGGTGAAGATCCAGGTCGAGTTGGCCCCGAACGAGAAGGCCGCCCCGGGGTTGTAGGCCAGCTGGAGCCCGAGCAGCTCACCCAGGAGCGGGACTCGCTCGCCCGTGGACAGGCTGTTCTCCGCCCACCACTTGGTCACCTGGTCCAGGACCACTACGCCGGCCCCGATCGCAATGGTCAAGAGCACCAGGGGGTACCTGCGCCGGTGGTTCATTCGTGTCCTTTCGCGATGCGCCCGCTTCCCGGCGCCTCAGTGAATCTGCTGACCCCGGCGCGACCTGTGAAATCGCTGGCAGGTACCGGATGGACCGGACAGGTCGGGTCTCACCGGGCCTGGGCGTCTCTGTCCCGCAGGCACGGTAGGAGCTCATCCCGTGGTGGCGGGTTGGGCTTGCCGGTCGGTGAGGGGTTCCAGGGCGGTGCGTCGGGTGGTGGCGGCGCGCAGGCCGTTGCCGATGACGATGACCTCGGCGACCTCGTGGACCAGGACCACGGCGGCCAGGCCGAGGACGCCGGTGATGGCCAGCGGCAGCAGCACGGCGATGATCAGCAGCGAGAGAATGATGTTCTGATTGATGATGGCCCGGCCGCGGCGGGCGTGGGCCAGAGCTTGGGGGATCAGGCGCAGGTCGTGGCCGGTGAAGGCGACATCGGCGGATTCGATGGCTGCGTCCGAGCCGGTGGCGCCCATGGCGATGCCGACCTCGGCGGCGGCCAGGGCGGGAGAGTCGTTGATGCCGTCACCGATCATCGCGGTGGGCCGGGTGCCGGTCAACTGGTGGACGGCGGTGGCCTTGTCCTCGGGGCGCAACTCGGCGCGCACGTCGTCGATGCCGGCCTGGTCGGCGATCGCCCGGGCGGTGCGGGCGTTGTCCCCGGTGAGCATGGTCAGGTCGATGCCCTGGCCGGTCAGGGTGGTCACGACGGTGGGGACCTCAGGGCGCAGTTCGTCACGGACCCCGATGGCCCCGGCGACCGCCCCGTCGCGGTGGATGATGACCACGGTCATGCCCTGGTCCTCCAGCCCCTGGACCTGGGCCGCCAGGGGGCCGGGGGCCAGCCAGCGGGGGCTGCCGACGGTGACGGTAGCCCCGTCCAGGCGGCCGGTGATCCCGTGCCCGGCGGTCTCGGTGACGCCCTCGGCCGCGGGCGTGTCCGGGGTGGCAGCGGTGATGGCCGCGGCCAACGGGTGGGTGCTGTGCTGTTCCAGTGCCGCGGCCCAGCCCAGCACTTGGTCCTCGGTGATGCCGGGGGCGGCGAGCACGGCGGTGACGGTGGGCTGGTTGCGGGTCAGGGTCCCGGTCTTGTCCACCGCCAGGTGGCGGATCCCGCCGAGGCGCTCGAAGGCGGCCCCGGATTTGATGACCACCCCGAACCGGCTGGCCGCGCCGATCGCCGAGACCACGGTGACCGGCACCGCGATGGCCAGCGCGCAGGGCGAGGCGGCCACCAACACCACCAGGGCGCGGGTGATCCACAGTTCCGGGTCCCCGAGCAGGGACCCGAGGGCCGCGACGAGCACGGCCAGGATGAGCACCCCGGGCACCAGGGGCTTCGCGATCCGGTCGGCCAGCCGGGCCCGGTCCCCCTTCTCGGCCTGGGCCTGTTCGACCAGGTGCACGATGGTGGTCAGGGAGTTGTCGGTGCCGGCGGCGGTGGCGTCAATCTCCAGGGCCCCGGCGGTATTGATCGACCCGGCCGAGACGGTGTCTCCCGGGCCGACCTCGACCGGGATGGACTCGCCGGTGATCGCCGAGGTGTCCAGGGAACTGCGCCCGGTACGCACGATCCCGTCGGTGGCGACCCGTTCCCCGGGCCGGACCACGAGCACCTGCCCGGGTCGCAGGTCCTTGGCCTCGACCTCCACCGTGGCCCCGCCGGCCCGGATGGTCGCGGTCTCGGGCACCAGTTTCAGCAGGGCGCGCAGGCCCGCCCGGGCCCGGTCCATAGCCTTGTCTTCCAGGGCCTCGGCGATGGAGTACAGGAACGCCAGGGCGGCGGCCTCCTCGATGTAGCCCAGGATCACCGCGCCGATGGCGCTGATCGTCATCAGCAGTCCGATCCCGAGCCGGCCCCGGGTGAACAATCCGCGCAGCGCCCCGGGCACGAAGGTCCAGGCGCCCAGCACCAGCCCGACCCAGAACACCACCGTGGCCACGAGACCGGCCCCGGACCATTCCAGGACCAGCCCGGAGAGGAACGCCAGCCCGGAGAGCGCCGGGAGCAGGATGGCTGCATCGCGCCACCACGGCCGGTGCTCCTCGTGCTCCTCGGGTGCACCGGGAGTGGGGGTCGGGGCCTCGCAGCCGCAGGCGGCGCTCACGAGGCCACCTCCGCCGTGTCGCAGCACCCGGGTACCGGGCAGCCCGGGTCCAGGCAGGGCGCGGAGGCATCCACCGCGAGGGTCACCTCGAGCAGACTGCTCAGCGCCCGGGCCAGGTGCGCATCGACGATCGCGTACCGGGTGCGGCGGCCCTGGTGCTCAACGGCCACGATCCCGCAGTCCCGCAGGCAGGCCAGGTGGTTCGACACGTTCGACCGGCTCAGCCTCAGGGCCTGGGCCAGCTCGGCCGGATACCCGGGGCCCTCCAGCAGGGACAGCAGGATCCGGGATCGGGTGGGGTCGGCCATCGCCCGGCCCAGCCGGTTCATCACGTCCAACCGTGTCGCAATCGTCAGCATGTGGTGAACTATACAGCCTGTGCTAGTAGTCTCTTGCGGGGTTTCGCCCGGGCCGGGCGACCCCGATCGATTGAATCAGTGAGGACCCTCCGTGACTGCCCGTTGCTGCCCCACCTTCCCGCATCGCCGCTGCCGGGGCCGAGGAGGACGGCCATGAGCCTGGGTGGGTTCTTCGCCGAGATGGTCCAGTCCGGGGCACTGCTGGTGGCGATGCCGCTGGCCGTGGTCGCCGGGCTGGTGTCCTTCCTCTCCCCGTGCATTTTGCCGCTGGTGCCCGGATACCTGGGGTATGTCTCCGGGCTGGCCGACCCGCGCCGGGCGGACAACCGGCGCCGGGTGATGACCGGGGTGGGACTGTTCATTATGGGCTTCGCCGCGGTGTTCACCCTCTACGGGGCCGCCTTCGGGGTGATCGGCGGGTGGCTGTTGCAGTGGCAGGACGCGCTGATCCGGGCCTTGGGGGTGTTCGTGATCCTGATGGGCCTGGTGCTCATCGGCTGGCTGCCGTTCCTGCAGAACACCCGGCGGATGTCCTTCCAGCCCAGGACCGGGATCGCCGGGGCCCCGCTGCTCGGGGTGGTCTTCGGCCTGGGCTGGACCCCGTGTATGGGCCCGACCCTCAGCGCCGTGCTGGCGTTGAGCACCACCACCGGGGACCCCTGGCGCGGGGCCCTGCTGGGCTTCCTCTACTGTCTGGGCCTGGGCATCCCCTTCGTGCTGGTGGCGATGGGCCTGGACTGGGTCACCCGAACGCTGGGCTTCGTCCGCCGCCACATCCGCGCCTTCAACATCATCGGCGGGGTACTGCTGGTGCTCGTCGGGGTGCTGATGGTCACCGGGATCTGGACCCTGTGGATCTACCAGCTGCAGAACCTGGCCGGCACCTTCACCACCCCCGTCTAACCCCGCCCGCACACGCCCCCACCTCACGGATTGGACCGCTCGTGACTTCCCCTGACCCTACCGCTTCCACCCCGTCTTCTCCCACCCCGTCCCGGCAGCGCCGGGCCAAGATCGTGGTCTGGGTGCTGCTGGGCCTGGTCATGGCCGCCGCCCTCATCGGTTACCTTGTGGCCCGCGGGACCGCCACCGCCCAGCAGCAGGACCCCAACCAGTCCACCGCCCAGTCCACCGGGCAGTCGACTGGGTCTGCCGGTCAGTTGGTGCGGGAGAATAGCCGGGTGCTCTCGCAGGCCCCCAATGAGAAGGCCGTGCTGGTGGAGTTCCTGGACTTCGAGTGCGAGGCCTGCGCGGCGGCTTACCCCTTCGTGGAGGACCTGCGCGCCGAGTATGCGGACACCGTGACCTTCGTGCACCGGTACTTCCCGCTGCCGGGCCACCCGAACTCGGTCACCGCGGCCATCGCCGTGGAGGCCGCTGCCCAGCAGGGCGCCTACGAGTCGATGTACCAGAAGATGTTCGAGACCCAGACCGAGTGGAGCCACACCACGGAGGACCGCAGCCCGGTCTTCCGGGCCTACGCCGAAGAGTTGGGCCTGGACATGGCCGCCTACGATGCCGCGGTGGCCGACCCGGCCACCCGGGACCGGGTCGAGCTGGACGTGGCCGACGGCACCGCCCTGGGCGTGGCCGGGACCCCGACCTTCTACCTCGACGGTGAGCCGCTCACCGTGAACAGCCTGGAAGAGTTCACCGCCGCCGTCGAGGCCGCCACCCAGGACTGACCGCCCGGACCATCCGCGGCCACACGGGCCAGAGCAGAGGACCGAGAGCAAAGGACTTCCCATGACCGACCGGCTCACCGAGCCCACCGCCCCGAGCGCCGCCTCCCCAGTATCGGCAGCCGGCCCGGCGCCGGCCCCGGCGTGGTTCACCGGGCGCCGGGCCTTCGGCCTGGTGCTGCTCGTCACCGGCGCCGTCGGCTGGATCGCCTCGGCGACCCTGGTCCTCGAACGCCTCGCCCTCTACGAGAACCCCGGCCACACCACCAGCTGTGACATCAACCCCTGGGTGTCCTGCGGACGGGTCATGGGCACCTGGCAGTCCGAGCTGTTCGGCTTCCCCAACCCGCTGATCGGCATCGTCGCCTTCTCCGTGGTGATCTCCACCGCGATGGTCGTGCTCTCCGGGGCCCGGCCCGGCCGCGGGTACTGGCTCGGGCTGCAGGCCGGGGTCACCCTCGGGATAGGGTTCGTGGCCTGGCTGTGGTTCCAGGCCCTGTACGAGATCTACATCCTCTGCCTGTACTGCATGATCGTCTGGGCGGCCATGATCCCCCTGTTCCTCCTGCTCACCGCCCGCAACCTCGCCCACGGCGTGATCCCCGCCCCGCCGGGGGTGGTCCGGTTCGCCACCGGCTGGGCCGGGACCCTCATCGCCGTCGCCTACGTCGCCGTCGCCGGCTCGGTCTTCGTCCAGTTCCTCCCCGCCTTCACCGGCTTCTGACCGGTCCTGGGGCGCGACCTCGCCATTATCGACTGAAGGCGCTATCATCGTCGTATGACGATGATTAAGGAGCCGGGGGTGTCCCCGGCGGCGGCGCTGTTCCACGGGTTCTCCGACCCCACCCGGTTGGCGATCCTGCGGCACCTGGCCACCGGGGAGCACAAGGTGCGCGAGCTGACCGAGCACCTCGGGTTGGCCCAGTCCACGGTCAGTGCGCACCTGGCCTGCCTGGCCGGCTGCGGGTTGGTGGCCTCCCGGCCGGTGGGCCGGGCCTCGCTGTACGCCCTGGCCGCCGAGCCCGAGCTGCTTCAGGTGCTGGCCGCCGCCGAGCGGCTGCTGACGGTCACCGGGCACGCGGTCGAGCTCTGCCCACACTCCGGCACCCCGGGCCCCGACGGCCCCGCCGCGGCCTGAGCCCGGTCCCGGAGAAGGAGGACACAGTTAATGGGTGCACACCACCACGCCTCGCCGGCGCACCGCTGGCGGCTGGCGGTCGCTTTCGCCATCACCACGGCGGTGCTGTTGGCCGAGGTGGCCGGGGCGCTGATCACCGGCAGCCTGGCCCTACTGGTGGACGCGGCGCACATGCTCACCGACGCTGGCGGGTTGCTGATGGCCCTGCTGGCCTCCACCCTGATGGCCCGGCCGCCCACGGCCCGGCGCACCTGGGGGTTCCTGCGCGCCGAGGTGTTGGCCGCCCTGGCCCAGGCCGCCATCCTGCTGGCCGTGGGTCTCTACGCCTTCATCGAGGGCCTGCAGCGACTGTTCGCCCCGCCCGAGGTAGCCTCCGGCCCTCTGCTGCTGTTCGGGATCCTCGGCTTGGCCGGTAACCTCGCCTCGCTGGCCGTCCTCGGCTCCGGCCGCGGGGCCAACCTGAACATGCGCGCCGCGTTCCTGGAGGTCCTCAACGATGCGCTGGGCTCGGTGGCCGTGATCGCCAGCGCCCTGGTCATCGCCACCACCGGCTGGGCGCAGGCCGACGCCGTGGCCGGGATGCTCATCGCCGTGTTGATTGTGCCCCGCACCCTGAAGATCCTGGCCGAGGCCGCGCACATCCTGCTCGAATCCACCCCCCGGGACCTGGACCTCGCCGAGGTTCGGGACCACCTTGAAGCGGTGCCGCACGTGGTGTCCGTGCACGACCTGCACGCCTCCCAGATCGCCACCGGGGTCCCCGTGCTCAGCGCCCACGTCGTCGTCGAGGACCACTGCTTCCACGACGGGCACGCCCCCCAGATCCTGGACCAGCTCCAACACTGCGTCGCCGAGCACTTCGACGTGGCGATCGACCACTCCACCTTCCAACTCGAACCCGCCGCCCACGCCCACCACGAACACCCCACCCACCACTGACCCAGTGGGGCTGGTTGAGCAATAGACGCGTCCGCAGGAGGAACCCCCCCACCGGACACACCCGCAGCCGACATGGATGAACAGTGGCACGCCACTAGGGACATCCCGCATGACCCGTCCGGTGGTCCGTCCCGCGACGGCACGTCATACGACACGCCCCCGGGTGGGTCACCATCGGCGGCACACAGCTCCGCAGCCCGCGGTGGTCATCGGCGTTGGGCCAGCACCTTCTGTCCGGCTTCGCGCAGTTCCCCCGTGGGTGAGACGTGGCGGTAGAGGGTCTGGCGGGTGATGCCCAGTTCCTTACACAGGGCACCGACGTTGGTGTCCTTGTTCCCCATCGAGGCCATCGCCAGGCGGATCTTGGCCGGGGTCATCTTGTAGGGCCGGCCGCCCTTGCGGCCTCGGGCCCGGGCCGAGGCCAGGCCGGCCTTGGTGTGTTCAGAGATCAGCTCGCGTTCGAACTCGGCCAGGGCGGCGAAGATCCCGAACACCAGCTTGCCGGAGGCGGTCGTGGTGTCAATCGCCGCCCCCTGGCCGGTGAGCACCTTCAGGCCCACGCCCCGCTCGGTGAGCTCGTGCACGATGTTGACCAGGTGGCGCAGGTCCCGGCCAAGTCGGTCCAGCTTCCACACCAGCAGGGTATCCCCGGCCCGCAGCGCTTTCAGGCACGCGGCCAGATGGGGACGGTCATCGCTCTTGCCGGAGGCCTTGTCCTCGTACAGAGCCTCCGGTTCCACGCCGGCTTCGAGCAGGGCGTCGCGTTGCAGGTCGGTGGCCTGGGAGACGTCAGCCTTAGACACCCGCATGTACCCCACGAGCACCGCCCACCACCCCTGTCATTTATTCGATCGTTTATGTGACACGAGGCCCGCAGAGCGAAGTGTTGAGAAATATTGTCACGTAACCGGTCATTTATTCTACGTCTCGCAGACGGTCACGGCGCAGCTATGGTGACAGGTAGTCCGAAGGGATGCCGAGCTCGGTGAAATTGCTCCGGACGCCTTGGATCACTTCGTCGTTGTCGCGGCGGTACATCGTGCAGAAGTTGAAGAGTTGGCGGGCGGTCTCGGGGGTGGTCCGGGCTTCCTCGACGACGGCCTGAAAGTTCTTTTTGATCTCCTACCAACGGATGGCGGTGGGGTCCGTGGTTTGTTCGGTGCTGCCGGGGTCGCGGGAAATGTCCGGTTGGGGCAGGAACACCTCGGCTTCGCGTCCGGGGCAGGTCATGGAGTTGAGTCCCTGATAGTGGTGTAACCCTCCCCGGCCGCCAACACCGTCCCCAGCATGGACGCGGTCACCGTGGGAGCCTTCGAGTGAACCTTCCACAGCACTCTCGAAAGGGACATCACCACGATGACCGCTCCTCACATTGTCGACCCTGAACGCCTGCTACGCGAAGCGATCGGCGAAGCCTCGCCGGACTTGTTGCGCCACCTGCTGCAGACCGTGATCAACGCCCTGCTCAGCGCTGACGCAGACGCGGTCTGCGGCGCCGAGTACGGCACCGCTTCTGATACCCGCACCGCACAGCGCAACGGGTACCGCCACCGGCCCCTCGACACCCGCGCCGGCACGATCGACGTGGCCATCCCGAAACTGCGCGCCGGCACGTACTTCCCAGAGTGGCTGCTCGAGCGACGCAAGCGGGCCGAGTCCGCGTTGATCACGGTCGTCGCCGACTGCTACCTCGCTGGGGTCTCCACCCGACGCATGGACAAGCTCGTGCGCCAGCTGGGCATCGACTCGCTCTCGAAGTCCCAGGTCAGCCGGATGGCCGCCGAGCTGGACGAGCACATCGACGCGTTCCGGCACCGCCCGCTGGGGGATGCCGGCCCGTTCGTGTTCCTCGCCGCGGACGCCCTGACCATGAAGGTTCGCGAGGGTGGTCGGGTGATCAACGCGGTGGCCATGGTCGCCACCGGCGTCAACGCTGACGGGCGACGTGAGGTACTCGGGCTGCGGGTGGCCACCACGGAGTCAGGCGCGGCGTGGAACGAGTTCTTCGCTGATCTGGTCGCCCGCGGCCTTCACGGGGTGAGACTGGTGACTTCGGACTCCCACCGTGGCCTGGTCGAAGCCATCGCGGCGAACCTGCCCGGGGCCGTGTGGCAGCGGTGCCGCACGCACTATGCCGCGAACCTGATGGCGGTGACCCCGAAGGCCATGTGGCCGGCGGTGAAGGCCATGCTCCACAGCGTCTACGACCAGCCTGACGGGCCCGCGGTGCACGCCCAGTTCGACCGGCTCTTGGACTACGTGGCCGAGCGGTTGCCCGCCGTGGCTGGGCACCTCGATGCTGCTCGGGAGGACATCCTCGCGTTCATCTCGTTCCCGAAGGACGTGTGGTCCCAGATCTGGTCGAACAACCCTGCCGAGCGCCTGAATCGGGAGATCCGGCGCCGCACGGACGCGGTGGGCATCTTCCCGAACCGGGATGCCGTGGTGCGGCTCGTGGGGGCCGTGTTGGCTGAGCAGACGGATGAGTGGGCCGAGGGCCGCCGGTACCTCGGTCTCGAGCTGCTGGCCCGCTGCCGCGAGCCCCTCACGCAAGAACCGGGCACCGTGATGGGCACGGAGGTGATGCCGGCCCTGGCCTGATTCTCATGCCTCGAAGACGGTTACACCACTTCCAGGGACTTGACCTCAGATCAGCGGTGCGGCGCTCACGGACAGGTTGGTGCCCACACCCGTGGCGTTGAGGTAGACGACGGTGGTGCCGTAGCCGGAGACCGTGATGGACCGGTAGAGGGAGATGGCCGTGACGGCGGTCGAGCTGGCGCCCGTGGACCCGGCGACGCTGTAGGGGGACTGCCCCGTGGTGCCGCAGGCCTCAGTGCGGTCCAGGCCGAGCCGGCAGGTACCGTCGGTGCGTCCTACGGATCCGTTGGCCGGGACGGCGAGGCCGTTGGTCGCGTTGTAGGTCTTCCCGTTGTTCAAGGCGATCCGGGAGGTGCCGCCGTTGCTGGTGGAGGAGACGGATCCGGTGCGCACCCCGCAGGCCGCGGCCTCGTCGCTGAGGCGGAAGTCGAAATCGAGGGCCACCTGCTTGTTGGACAGCCTGCCGAGCGTCTCGTTGGTGATGCGCAGGTAGGTCAGGGTGAACGCCGAGGCTGGGAGGGGCTTGCCTGCGGTGTACCCCGCGCAGGAGGAGGCGGCCATGGCGGGCGCGGCCGTCGATGCGGCCACGGCCGGCACGGCCCAGGCGAGGCCGGTGGCTACTGAACGGCGGGAGATTTCCATGAGGGGTACTCCAGTTAGGGCACACAAAAGAATTCAGGTGCACACGATTAGGTTCGTGAAAGCAGGAGTGTTCGGCTACGGCCGTCGGTGCATCTGAGACTGCCGGGGTGCCGGGGTGTGGTCAGACCACCTGTCTCCTCAGAGTTCAGGTATGTTAAATCTCATGCATGCATCGCCATTGGAGCCTCGGATGACCGCCGGTGTGGATCGGCCGGCGGATGGCAAGGTCGCCGTGGAGAGGGTGGATCGCCCCGGTCGTCGGGGAATGCGGCTGCTGGGGCCGGCCTTCGTGGCGGCGGTGGCCTATGTGGACCCCGGCAATGTGGCTGCGAACCTGACGGCGGGGGCCCAGTACGGGTACCTGCTGGTCTGGGTGCTGGTCGCAGCGAACCTGATGGCCATGCTCGTGCAGTACCTCTCGGCGAAGCTCGGGCTCGTCACCGGCCGCTCGCTTCCGGAGCTGCTGGGGCACCGGTTGCCGCGCGGGCGGCGTTTGGCGTACTGGGTGCAGGCGGAGATCGTGGCCGCCGCCACGGATCTGGCCGAGGTGATCGGAGGGGCCATTGCCCTGCACATCCTCTTCGGTATCCCCCTGCTGGCCGGCGGGGTGATCGTCGGGGTGGTCTCGATGATCCTGTTGGGTGTGCAGTCCCGGCGCGGGCAGCAGCCCTTCGAGTTCGTCGTCGTGGGCCTGCTGGCCGTGATCACCCTCGGGTTCGTCTCGGGACTGTTCTACGGGCCCATCTCCTGGGGTGAGGCCGTGGCGGGCATGGTCCCCCGGTTCGAGGGAACCCAGACGGTGCTCCTGGCGGCCGGCATGTTGGGGGCCACGGTGATGCCCCACGCGATCTATGTGCACTCAGCTCTGGCGCGTGACCGCCATCAGGGGGCCCACGCTCATCCGGGCACCCTTGGCAGGCTGCTGCGGGCCACCCGGTGGGATGTGGGGCTGTCGCTTCTGGTGGCAGGGTCGGTGAACATCGCGATGCTGCTGCTGGCGGCGGCCAATCTCTCCGGGGTCTCCGGGACGGACAGCATCGAAGGCGCCCACGCGGCGATCACGACCGCACTGGGGCCGGCGGTGGGCGTGCTCTTCGGCGTCGGCCTGTTGGCCTCCGGGCTGGCCTCCACCGCGGTGGGCTCCTATGCGGGGTCGGAGATCATGGGCGGGCTGCTGCGCTGGCGCATCCCTCAGATGCTGCGGCGGGTGCTCACGCTGATCCCCGCGCTGCTGGTCATCGCCTCCGGGGTGGACCCCACCTGGGCGCTCGTCCTCTCCCAGGTGCTGCTCAGTATCGGCATCCCCTTTGCCATGATCCCCCTGGTCCGACTGACCGGTGCCCGGGCCGTGATGGGCCGACACGCGAACTCCACGCCCCTGCAGACGGTGGCATGGGTGGTCGTGGCTCTGATCGTGGCCCTGAACGCCGTGCTGCTGTGGCTGACGTTGACCGGGCAGGGGTGAAGGAGGTCCCGCTATCGTGCAGGCCATGAGCCTCGACGAGATCACTCCGGTGGCCCAGGACTACCTCAAGGCGATCTGGTCCGCCACGGAGTGGGGAGACGCGCCGCTGAGCACGAAGAGCCTGGCCGCACGCATGGGCACCACCGCGCCCAACGTCACCGAGACGGTCAAGCGCCTGGCAGCCCAGGGCCTGGTCGAGTACCAGCCCTACAAGCCCGTGACCCTCACCGGGAAGGGATGCGAGCACGCGATCGCGATGGTCCGCCGGCACCGGCTGCTGGAAAGCTTCCTCGCCGCGAGCCTAGGCTACTCCTGGGACGAGGTCCACGCGGAAGCCGAACGACTCGAGCACGCCGCCTCCGACGAGCTGATCGAGCGGATCGATCAGATGCTGGGCCACCCCACGCACGATCCCCACGGCGACCCCATCCCCACTCCCGTAGGGCAGCGGGAGCGGCCGGCCCACGCGGTCCGCCTGGATGCAGCCGAGCCGGGGTTCTACCGGGTCCTACGCATCTCCGACGCCGACCCGCAGCGTCTGATCCGCTTCCAGCAGGCCGGAATCGTTCCCGACAGTGTCGTCGAGGTGGCCGAGGCCGGCCACTTCCGACTGCGCGTGGTCGCAGTCGGGCCCGTGGAACTCATCGAGACGGATGCGGCTGCCATCTGGCTGGTGCCGAGCTCGACTCGAGGATGAATCGTCCCCACCTTCATTGCGCAGCGGTGCCGCCCCGTCGAGAAGCAGGCTGTCCAAGGGGGTATACCCCTTTACACACCCCCCGGTCCTACGACAGGATCACGTCAGAGTGGGTTCATTTCGGACCCGTTAGACATACCTGACGGAGGGTCTTAAACGTGGTTGGACAGACTGTGGGGTATGCGCGGGTGAGCTCAGCCGAGCAGAACCTTGACCGTCAGCTCGAGGCAGTGGGGGAGTGCGACCGCATCTTCCAAGACAAGATCTCCGGCAGCTCCCGCGCCAAGCGCACCGGGCTGGCCGAGCTGATGGCCTACGTGCGGGAGGGGGACCTGGTGAAGGTCGCCTCGATGGACCGGCTGGGCCGGGACACCCGGGACCTGTACGCGATCGTGGACGAACTCACCGACAATGGGTGCGCGGTGCAGTTCGTGTCGGAGCGGATCACGGTGGACAAGTCGGGCACCTCCCCGGTGGACGGGCTGATGTTGGGCATTCTGGCGGCGTTCGCGGAGTTCGAGCGGCGGCGGATCAAGGAGCGTCAGGCCGAGGGCATCGCGTTGGCCAAGGCCCGCGGCAAGTACGTGCAGGCCCCGAAGCTCTCGGACACCGACGTGGAGCAGGCGCGCGTGATGATCGAGATGGGAATCCCGAAGGCCGAAGTGGCGCGCACCTTCGGGGTGAGCCGGCAGACGCTGTACACCTCGCTGGCTCGGGGCGCGAAGTTGGTGGATTAAGCACATCCGGGGAGGGTGTTGCGATTTTTTCGTTTCGCAGCGCATACTGCGTGCATGACCACCACACTCAACGACAAGCACACGGTGATGCCCCCCACGGACCTGGAGGGAATGCTCGACCTGAGCAGGTTCCTGGGGGGCTTGACGCAGCCGGCCGCCCTGCTGGGACCTGACGGGCAGACCGTTCCTCTTCCGCTGGAGGCGTTCAACGTCCTGCGCGACGTGGTCGAGGCCATGCGGGTGGGCAAGGCCATCACCGTGGCCCCGGTCGATCAGATGCTCACCACTCAGGAGGCGGCGAACTTCCTGGGCATCAGCCGTCCCACGCTCGTGAAGCTGCTCGAGAATGGGCAGCTCCCCTACGAGCTGCCCTCCGAGGGACGCCACCGGCGGCTGCGCCTGCAGGACGTGGTGGAGTACCAGGAACGGAAGCGCCAGGACCGTCGTGCTGCCCTGCAGGAGCTCACGGGCTCGGCCTCGGAGGCGGGGTTGTACGCCGAGGACGCGGATCGCTACCGGGAGGCCCTCCGGCAGGTGCGCCGCGACCTGGGGCAGGAGGCCGAGTAGTGGCCCGCTTCAGCGCCGTGCTTGACGCCTGCGTGCTGGTGCCTATCGCGCAGGCGGACACTCTGCTTTACATGGCAGAAGCTGGCCTCTACCGGCCCTTGTGGAGTAAGCGGATCCTCGAGGAGACCATCCGTGCGTTGGAGGCGATCCACCCGGACATGAAGGAGTCCGGAGCGGCCCGTCACCGCACCGCCGTGATGAACCAGGCCTTCGACGATGCCTGCGTGGAAGGGTGGGAGGAGCTTCTGGGCGCGATCAGCCTGCCTGACGAGAACGACCGGCACGTGGTGGCCGCGGCGATCCAGGGGCGGGCGGATCTGATCGTGACGGCCAACCTCAAGGACTTCCCGACGGAGGTGCTGGGGCGGTTCAACCTGGAGGCCCAGCATCCGGACGAGTTCTTCGTGAACCAGCTCGACCTGGACCCCGCTGAGGTGATGCGTTCCCTGCAGGTGCAGGCAGCAGCCACCCGCAACCCGGCTCTCACCGTGGCAGACATCCTCGCGAGCTTGGAGCGGTGCGACGCCTGGAGGTTTGCCGAGGCGGCCCGAGCTCAGACCTGGCGGCTGGAGAGATCGCAGGTGGAAGGCGGAGGGGACGACAAGGCCCGAGGAGACTGATGGAGTCAGTCTCCTCGGGCCTTGCCCGGGGCGGGTAGCTTAGGCCAGCAGGTCCACCTGCGGAGGAACACCCTTGGCGGTGACGAAGCGGCGATGCTCTGCGAGCAGGTCACGGCCAGATTCGTACGCTTCGAGCGTCTTGCGCAGCGCCTCCCGCTTGTCCCGTGAGGCCAGCCCTCGGGGGACGAGCAGGTCCTTAGGCGTCTGGAGGGGCTTGCCCTCAGGGGTGTACTGGGTGTGCAGGTCCTGGATGTAGCCCAGCATGGTCACTTCGAAGAAGCGCCCGTAGCGCATCAGCGGGTGACGGGTCACCCAGCCGGAGGGCACCAGCAGCAGGGGTGCGTCATTGGCCACTGGCAGGGTCACGGACTTCATCTCCCACTGCCGGGTGTGGTCGTTCCACATCCGGCAGGAGACGGTGGCCGTCTTGTGTCCATTCGCGGTGAACTCCGGGTACAGCGCGAGCATCTCCTGCGTGAAGTCCACCAGCGCCTGGAAGATGATGCGGGTGGTGATGTCGGAGGTGATGTCGTCGCCGACGTCCTTGATGTAGAAGCCCAGCTCCTCCAGGTGACGCAGCACTCCCACGTGCAGCAGGGGCCGCAGATCGGTGGACATCGCATCCCAGATCCGCCGGCGGATCACCTCTGCCCCGCCATGCCCATTGATGCCCCTTGCTGAAAGTCCGAGGCGGGTCTGCCGTGGCTCGGGGAACGCCGGCAGCGCCGCCCCTCGCGCCTGGACTGCCGGGTCCGAGGAGAGGGCGGTGAGCACCAACTCCTCCAAGAACGTATCCAGGCAGTTGATCGCCTTGGCCGCGTGGGGCGTAGAAGTCCCCAGCAGTCGGATGGCGTAGGGGTCGAGGAACTGAGGGGTGTCCGTGTGAACGTCCAGGTCAGCGAAGGGCGTAGGGCTGGTGGGGATGATGTTGTAGTAGGTACAGATCGAAGCCATCGGCTTCCTCCTTCGGGTTGGAGGGCCTACCGGATGGAGCGGTTGCTCCATTTCTCGGCTACGATGCTGACCGTGATAGTCCATCACCATCAGCGCCGTTAGGCCCTGAAATCGACCCCAACCCATGCCAGTGGGTTGGGGTCGAAGCTTTTTATGCACCCGCATCCTCCTTGGAGGCGCGGGAGCGATTGCCATGAACCTCGATCGACGGTCCGGCCAGGTTGATGCAGAGCATCCCGTCCTCTTCGAACGGTTCGTACCGTCGGCTGACTGTCGTGTCGATGTTATAGGCGTCCATGAAAGCAGTGGCCGACAGCAGGGTCTGCCCCGTCTTGGAAGGCTCGCGCAGTGCGTACGAACGCGGCGAGGGGTCCGCGGGGCGCAAAGCCATGACCCTGCGAGACTTGTCGAACAGCAGCTCCACGACGAGAGCGCCGTCGATCAGCTTGTGCGCTGGACCGTTGATCGACAAGATTCCTCGCTTCTGGATTGTCACGCTGGGCGTCCCCTTCATGGGCGCGCTGCGCTTGTCGAAGACCTCGAATGCCATCTCTAATCCTCTCCAGGGTTCGTGGAATGCTGGCTGCTTAGAAGAAGTGAACCATGGTGCTCGCCGCGGCGTCAAGGCTTCCAAGATTCGTCGAGAGCCATGTGGCGCGCGCCGAGCGCTGGGGATCGATAAACGGACTGTATGGAGGAAATTGTCTAACGCACGATGCCTCCCCCGCCATCTCATCCTGCTTGCAGTCGTCCGTGGGGGAGGTCTGGGGTGTCGGCTGCGCCTGACAGATGGGCGCCGGGGTTCGTGCCCGCCGAGTGACGGAAGCTGTGCGTGCCCGCCTCTGTCATCAACGCGCGTACGGGGTGGGCCCGGCATGATGGGGTGGTCACCGTTGGAAGGCTCTTCACATGCAGACCAAGCCCTTGTCCTGGGATCAGATCCGGGCGAACGCTGCCGCGTTCGTGCACGAGTGGGCGGGGGAGTCCTACGAGCGGGGTGAGTCTCAGTCCTTCTGGACGGAGCTGTTCGCGGTCTACGGAATCCGCCGACGCAAGGTGGCCCAGTACGAGAGCCGGGCGAAGAAGGCCGACGGCGGGGCCGGGTTCATCGACGTGTTCTGGCCCGGCATGCTCATCGCGGAGCAGAAGTCACTCGGCAAGGACCTGGTCGCCGCCGAGGACCAGGCGCTGACGTACCTGGCGAACGTGTCCGAGGCTGAGCAGCCCCGCTACGTGATCACCTGCGACTTCGAGACGTTCCGTCTGCGTGACCTGGAGGCCGCCCCCGGGGATGCGGATGCCGTGGTGGAGTTCGCTCTGGAGCAGCTGCCGGTGGAGGCTGAGTGGTTCGGGTTCATCGCCGGCTACCAGAAGCGCATCTTCGGTTCGGCCGAGCAGGCCGCGGCCTCGGTGAAGGCCGCGCAGCTGATGGCCGACCTCTACGTGGAGCTGGAGGGCTCTGGCTACGACGAGCACGAGGCGTCCGTGTTCTTGGTGCGGACCCTGTTCGCGCTGTTCGCGGATGACTCGGGGTTGTGGGAGCGGGACCTGTTCCTGGAGTTCATCCAGACCCGCACCGCCGAGGACGGCTCGGATCTGGGTGCACAGCTGACCGCGCTTTTCCAGGTGCTCAACCGGCCCGTGAACAAGCGCATGGCCGGCACGGATGAGCTGATGCTGCGCTTCCCGTACGTGAACGGGTCCGTGTTCGGGGAGGCGGTGTCGATCCCGTACTTCACGTCCTCGATGCGTCAGAAGCTGATCGCGGCGTGCCACTTTAACTGGGGCGGGATCTCTCCGGCGATCTTCGGGTCCTTGTTCCAGGCGGTGAAGTCCAAGGAGGCCCGCCGGGAGCTGGGGGAGCACTACACGACCGAAGAGAACATCCTCAAGCTCATCGGACCGTTGTTCCTGGACGAGCTGCGCGCCGAGTTCGTGGCGAACATCCACTCCCGGCGCGGGCTGCGCAAGCTGCACGAGCGACTGGGGCAGATGCGGTTCCTGGACCCGGCGTGCGGGTGCGGGAAGTTCCTGATCGTGGCCTACCGGGAGCTGCGGGCTCTGGAGCTTCAGATCCTGGTGCGTCTGCAGGAGCTGTCGGGCAAGCAGGCGCAGACCTCGCTGGTGATGGACGAGGACGAGAGAGTGCGGGTGCGGATGTCGCACTTCAACGGGATCGAGTTGGAGGAGTGGCCGGCGACCATCGCCCGCACCGCGATGTTCCTGGTGGACCACCAGGCGAACCAGGACATGTCGCTGAAGATCGGGGTGTCCCCGGAGCAGCTGCCCTTGACCGAGTCGGCGCACATCATGGTCGGCAACGCCTTGGAGTTGGACTGGAACGAAGTCCTTGCCGCGTCTGATGACGTGCGGGTGATGGGAAACCCGCCGTTCATCGGCGCGCGACGGATGACGTCTGTGCAGAAGGAAGAGATCAACGCCCTGTGGCCGCGGGGGAAGGCGGGCCTGCTGGACTATTGCGGCTCTTCAGAGTTGAGTGTGGGCGCGCCGGAGATGCGGGGTAGCTGGGGATAGACGTCGAGGTCCTCGATGATGAGCGGATATCTACCCCCGCTGATCTCAAGGACCTCGACGATGCCCAACCATAGTTGCGCATGCTCTGACGCGCTCGATCGCTGCGACCGATGCGACGTTCTCCTGGACTTCTCGGGCCTTCATCTGGTGGCAGTCTCGAAGGCCCGGGCCGGGCTGGCGCTCGAGGTGGAGTCCTGCGATCCAGTGGCCGGATGCCCCGGCTGCGGGGTCATCGCCACCGGTCACGGCCGGGTGGTGGTCGAGGTGATCGATGCTCCGTGGGCGGGTCGGCCGGTGCGGATTCGGTGGTGCAAGCGTCGTTGGATCTGTCTCGAGGGCGTCTGTGCGGTGACGACCTTCGTCGAGCAGAATCCGCAGGTCTGCGCTCCACGGGGCCTGCTGAGCACGCGCGCGATCCGCTGGGCGATCGGCCAGCTCCGGCGCGAGGGGGCGACGATCCAGGGCCTGGCCCGCCAGCTCGGCACGACGTGGAACACGCTCTGGTCCCAGGTTCGGCCAGTCCTGATCGAGGCCGCGAACGACCCTTCCCGCTTCGAGGACGTGCAGGTCCTGGGCGTGGACGAACATGTCTGGCACCACCGGGACCCGCGCCGGCGCGGACCGAAGGAGCTCACCGGGATGGTCGATCTGACTCGCGGGCTCCACCCCACTGCCAGGCTCCTTGACCTCGTCCCCGGCCGATCCGGCAAGGCCTACCGAGACTGGCTCGACGAGCGCGGCGATGAGTTCCGCAAGCGGGTCGAGATCGCAACGCTGGACCCGTTCCAGGGATACAAGAACGCGATCGATGACCAGCTCGAGGACGCCACCTGCGTGCTGGATGCGTTCCACATCGTCAAGCTCGCCGGGGCTGCAGTCGATGACGTCCGCCGCCGGATCCAGCAGGAGACCCTCGGCCACCGAGGCCGCAAGGGCGACCCTCTCTACGGGATCCGTCATGTTCTCCGCGCTGGACGGGAACGCCTCACGCCGCGCCAGAAGACTCGTCTGGCCAGCGCATTCGCGGCCCATCCCGATCATGTTGCGGTCGAGGTCGCCTACCAGCGCGCCCAGGACGTCCGAGACGTGTTCCACCAGCCCACTCCTGCCCAGGGTCGCCGCCTCGCCGAGCAGCTCATCGAGAAGCTGCCGTCCTGCCCGATCCCGGAGATCGCCAGGCTCGGTAAGACACTGCGACGCTGGAAGAACGCGTTCTTGGCCTACTTCGATACCGGCGGCGCGAGCAACGGCGGTACCGAGGCCATCAACGGGATCATCGAGCTGGGCCGCCGCATCGCCCGCGGGTTCCGCAACGTCGAGCACTACCGCCTCCGGATGCTCCTCATCACCGGAGGCCTCGACGCCTCACCCCCCACTCAACTCTGAAGAGCCCCTTGTCACCTCTGGGGGACGGCAAGTGCGCAATCGACGCCATTCTTGAGGTCGGCGAAAGCTAGCTGTTGTGGGTCATGAGGTTCTTGGCACGAGGGCCGGGCTGAGATGAGACGAGTGGGCCTCTCCCGCAGGATGGAAGTTCCTACACCACCCATCCGCGCAAAGAGACCCACTCATGACTCACGCTAATGCACCCCTGACTCCCACCGGCCGTCTCAGGATGGT
This sequence comes from Micrococcus cohnii, assembly GCF_014205175.1. Lineage (NCBI taxonomy): Bacteria > Bacillati > Actinomycetota > Actinomycetes > Micrococcales > Micrococcaceae > Micrococcus > Micrococcus cohnii. Next base: position 300,846 of record NZ_JACHNA010000001.1, read on the forward strand.
CCAACGCCACCTGAACGACGGCATCCCCCAAGCGCACGTGGCAGCCGAGTTCCGCGTCAGCCGCCCCACGGTGGCCACCTGGGTGGCCCGCTACCGCGCCGAGGGCGAGGCAGGACTGCAGGACCGCTCGAGCCGGCCCCACCACTGCCCCGCCCAGCTCGACACCGCGATCCTGGTCGAAATCGAGGCCCTGCGCCGGGACCAGAAGTGGTCCGCCCGACGCATCCATCACCACCTCGTCTCCGAAGGCCACCAGCTGTGCCTGCGCACCGTGGGGAGGTGGATGCACCGGCTGGGCATCTCCCGGTTGCGAGACCTCGCGCCCACGGGTGAGGGCCTGCGCCAACGACCACGGAAGATCACCGCCCGCGGCCCGGGGCACATGGTGCACATGGACGTGAAGAAGATCGGGCGCATCCCCGAAGGGGGAGGCTGGCGTGCTCACGGCCGGGACTCCGAGAACGCGCGAGCGGCCAAACGCGGGCCTGGCCGACGGGTCGGGTACACGTACCTGCACTCGGCGATCGACGGGTACACCCGCCTGGCGTACACCGAGGCGTTGGAGGACGAGAAGGCGGTGACCACGATCGGGTTCTTCTGCCGGGCGAGGGCGTTCTTCGCCGCCCACGGCATCACCGTGGACCGGGTGGTCACGGACAACGGGAACAACTACCGGGCCGTGGACTTCACCCGGAAGGTGGTCTCGCTCGGGGGCCGGCACCACCGGATCCGCCCCTACACCCCGCGTCACAACGGGAAGGTCGAGCGGTACAACCGGCTGATGGTGGACGAGGTCCTCTACGCCCGCCCGTACTCCTCAGAGACGGCCCGGCGTGAGGCCCTGCAGGTGTGGGTGAACCACTACAACTACCATCGGCCTCATACCTCCTGCGGGAACATCCCGCCGGCCTCACTGGCCCCGGCGCGAGTCAACAACGTCAGGCCCTCCTACACCTAGACCGGCTGGGGTGGACCACCGTGGACACCCTGCGGACCCTGACGGACTTGGATGAGCGGGGAATCGGGGTCGAAGCGCTGGACCTTGACCTGGACACCACCACGGCGGCGGGCCGACTGGTGGTGCGGGTCATGGCCTCGCTGGCGGAGTGGGAGCGGGACTTGCTGATTGAGCGCACTCGTGAGGGACTGGAGGCTGCGCGCCGACAGGGCCGGGTCGGTGGGCGGCCGCGCGCGCTGGACGAGAAGGACCAGGCGGCGATCAAGGCATCACTGGAGGCCGGGCTGTCCGTGGCGGACGTGGCGCGGATGCATGGGGCGAGTACGCGGACGATCTCTCGGGTGAAGTCCGGCACCTACTGAACGGCGGCGGTGAATGTGTGTCGTCACGCGGGATGAGTGCGCGTGAGCGAAGTCATGGTGTCCGGCCCCGGAGGAGGGGCGTAGCCGAACACCAGGAGGCACACCGTGCAGCAGATTCAGCGAGGTAAGACCATCCAGGGGAACCTGGTCGAGGATCCGAAGCAGATTCAGACGCAGAACGGGCCGATGGTCGTGATGACCGTCGCGGAGCAGAATCAGCGGTTCGACCGTGAGTCCAGGCAGTACGTGGACATGGACCCCACCTACTACGACGTGGGCATCTCCCGCGAGAAGCTGGGGCAGAACGTGATGGCCTCTGTGGGCAAGGGAGACAGGGTGTCGGTGACCGGCAACTACGCGGTCGAGCCCTACGTGTCCAGGGCGGGGGAGCCGGGGCTGAACCACCGCATCTGGGCGGAGGACGTGGGCGCGTCGATGCAGTTCAACGAGGTCCAGGTGGCCCCGCGCCCGGAGCGAGGCGCGGACCGTGAGGCCGCGGCCTGGGGTGTGGAGGGGCAGGAGGCGAACGCCTCGGGGCTGTCCCCGCAGGAGCAGGCCGGTGTGGACGCGCTTCAGCAGGACCCGCAGGGTCCGGAGCTGGCCGGTCCGTCCCGGTGAATCTGAGCATCTGACCGTTTCATTCACGGCGCCGTTCGGGAGGCTTGACTTCCCGGCGGCGCTGTGGAGTTATGTAAACCACGCCGAGGAGGCGTCATGGCAGCCAAGAGGAACACCGGACCCATCTCAGGACAGCTTGATCTGTTCGAGTTCGTGGATGGGACTGCCGTCGTCAACGAAGGAGCGCGACCCGATGGTGAACAGGAACGACGTGGATCAGCTGACGTTGCGGGAGCTGGGCCGCGAGATGACCGAGGCACAGCTGCGCGGGACCTCCGTGCAGGTGGAGGCGGAACGGCAGTGGGAGGCCGATCCGACGGTGTGGCAGGAGCTACAGGAGCAGACGCCGTACGGGGACCCGTCCCCGGATCGGATGGGTCCGTACGCGGCCTCGGAGTATCTGGCGGAGTTCCCGACGGTGGCCGAGGCGATGCTGGCGACGCGGCCGTTTCAGGGAGCGACGGAGCTGTTCGGGCGGTACCTGCGGGCGATCGTGCTGACACGGCAGGCGCAGATGCACCCGAGTCGGGTGGTTCCGGTGGACAGCCAGGACTTCCGGGAGATGCCGGCGCGAGCGCAGGTGGAGCAGGGAGTGAAGCTGGAGGCGTTGGCGCAGGAGGTGTTCGACTGGATGCGTCAGCAGGGCATGGACCCGATGCCGGGGCACGAGGTGATGCCGCCTCTGATGACCGAAGCCGTGAAGGACGGGATGCTGGCCCAGGAGCGCTGACCGGCGAGCAGGCCCAGGCCGAGGAGCCTGGGCCTGCAGTCGTGCCCGGCAACTCGTGGAGGGGCGGGACGAACCGGCCATCGGGGAAGAAGGAGCGGTTCGCCGCGAACCTGGCCGCACTGGAGGTCCTTCAGGAGCTGGAAGAGCAGCGGCGGGCTGCCACCGAGGATGAGCAGCGCGTCCTGTCCGGATGGTCGGCCTGGGGTGCGTTGCCGGAGCTGTTCGATGAGACCGCGACCCGCACGATCAGCTCGTCGGACCGCCAGCGTGTGCGTGAGCTGCTGGGGCCGACCGGGTGGGCACAGGCGCGCACGACGACCCTAAACGCCCACTACACCGATCCTGCGGTGGCCCAGGCCATGTGGGACGCCCTGGAGTCCGCTGGCTTCGAGGGCGGCCCGGTGCTTGAACCTGGATGCGGGTCCGGCGAGTTCATCGGGCTGGCACCGGAGTCTGCCCAGATGGTCGGTGTCGAGCTGGACCCGACCACCGCGCGGATCGCCGCTCACCTGCACCCGGATCAGCAGATTCACTCGGCAGGATTCGAGAAGACGGCTTTCCAGGACGATGCCTTCCACGCCACGGTCGGCAACGTGCCCTTCGGTAACTTCCGCGTCCAGGACGCCACCCACAACGGGATGGGCCACTCGATCCACAATCACTTCATTCTCAAGTCCCTCCGCCTGACCGCCCCGGGCGGGTACGTGGCCGTGATGACCTCGGCGCACACGATGGATTCCAAGCGCACCACGGCCCGGCGGGAGATGGCCCGCTACGGCGACCTGGTGGGCGGGGTGCGTCTGCCTGCCGGTGCGATGGCGGCATCAGCCGGCACCGAGGTAGGCACGGACGTGCTGGTGTTCCGGCGGCGGATGCCCGGTGAGAAGCCCGACGCCGACGCGATCAGCGCGTGGGTCGAGCCGGGCCAGACCACGGTGACCGACCGGGACGGCAACCAGCACGAGCTGACCTACTCGCGGTGGTTCGGTGAGCACGAGGCGGCGGTGCTCGGGACCGTGGAGTACGACTCCGGGCCGTTCGGCCCGGTCTACACCGTCACCGGAGACAGCGGGGTAGAGCTGGGCGAGCAGGTGCGAGAGCGTCTGGTGGCCCAGTTGGCGGAGTCGGCCGAGCGGGGTCTGGGCTACGGGCCAGTCCCGGCGAAGGGTGCGGAGCTGGACCTGGAGCCGGGTCTGCGTTTCGCGCCCGAGCCGGAAGCGGCCATCGGTCATGTGCGTTTCAACGCGTCAGAACAGCGTTTCGAGCGGTATGTGGCGGGCATGCAGTGGGTCAAGACGGCACGGGTCGCCAAGAAGGACATTGCTGAGGTACGAGCCCTGCTGGACCTGCGTGACTCCGCCGCTGAGGTGGTGGCCAGTCAGTTGAGTCCCTGATAGTGGTGTAACCCTCCCCGGCCGCCAACACCGTCCCCAGCATGGACGCGGTCACCGTGGGAGCCTTCGAGTGAACCTTCCACAGCACTCTCGAAAGGGACATCACCACGATGACCGCTCCTCACATTGTCGACCCTGAACGCCTGCTACGCGAAGCGATCGGCGAAGCCTCGCCGGACTTGTTGCGCCACCTGCTGCAGACCGTGATCAACGCCCTGCTCAGCGCTGACGCAGACGCGGTCTGCGGCGCCGAGTACGGCACCGCTTCTGATACCCGCACCGCACAGCGCAACGGGTACCGCCACCGGCCCCTCGACACCCGCGCCGGCACGATCGACGTGGCCATCCCGAAACTGCGCGCCGGCACGTACTTCCCAGAGTGGCTGCTCGAGCGACGCAAGCGGGCCGAGTCCGCGTTGATCACGGTCGTCGCCGACTGCTACCTCGCTGGGGTCTCCACCCGACGCATGGACAAGCTCGTGCGCCAGCTGGGCATCGACTCGCTCTCGAAGTCCCAGGTCAGCCGGATGGCCGCCGAGCTGGACGAGCACATCGACGCGTTCCGGCACCGCCCGCTGGGGGATGCCGGCCCGTTCGTGTTCCTCGCCGCGGACGCCCTGACCATGAAGGTTCGCGAGGGTGGTCGGGTGATCAACGCGGTGGCCATGGTCGCCACCGGCGTCAACGCTGACGGGCGACGTGAGGTACTCGGGCTGCGGGTGGCCACCACGGAGTCAGGCGCGGCGTGGAACGAGTTCTTCGCTGATCTGGTCGCCCGCGGCCTTCACGGGGTGAGACTGGTGACTTCGGACTCCCACCGTGGCCTGGTCGAAGCCATCGCGGCGAACCTGCCCGGGGCCGTGTGGCAGCGGTGCCGCACGCACTATGCCGCGAACCTGATGGCGGTGACCCCGAAGGCCATGTGGCCGGCGGTGAAGGCCATGCTCCACAGCGTCTACGACCAGCCTGACGGGCCCGCGGTGCACGCCCAGTTCGACCGGCTCTTGGACTACGTGGCCGAGCGGTTGCCCGCCGTGGCTGGGCACCTCGATGCTGCTCGGGAGGACATCCTCGCGTTCATCTCGTTCCCGAAGGACGTGTGGTCCCAGATCTGGTCGAACAACCCTGCCGAGCGCCTGAATCGGGAGATCCGGCGCCGCACGGACGCGGTGGGCATCTTCCCGAACCGGGATGCCGTGGTGCGGCTCGTGGGGGCCGTGTTGGCTGAGCAGACGGATGAGTGGGCCGAGGGCCGCCGGTACCTCGGTCTCGAGCTGCTGGCCCGCTGCCGCGAGCCCCTCACGCAAGAACCGGGCACCGTGATGGGCACGGAGGTGATGCCGGCCCTGGCCTGATTCTCATGCCTCGAAGACGGTTACACCACTTCCAGGGACTTGACCGCGCCCTTTTGGGTCCACTCCTCCCTCCTCGTCGAGCCATGTCGCAGCGCGGCGGAGGATCGCGATCTCCTGCTCGAGCTGCCGGACGCGACCGCGAGCCGCGCGGAGTTCGGCAGACTCGCGACTGCTGAGTCCAGACCGGCGGCCGTGGTCGATGTCGTCCTGTCGGAGCCAGGTGTGGAGGGTGACCTCGTGGATACCGAGGGCCTGCGCGGTCTGCTTGACCTGTCGGCCTTCGCGGACCAGAGCGATGGCCCGGGCACGGAACTCTGGAGGGTACGGGCGGGGCATGGGATGAGCCTTCCATGAAGACCATCGGCTAGCGACGTCAACTGGAAACCGACCCATAGGTCAGGTCATCTGATCTGGCTTGCCCGCAGGGCGGCCTGGAAGGATGTGCACCATGCCCGCTCCCTACCCCCAGGAGTTCCGCGAAGACGTCGTGCGCGTGGCCCGGTCCCGTGAGGACGGCATCACCATCGCGCAGATCGCGAAGGACTTCGGCGTCCACGAAATGACGCTCCATAAGTGGATTCGCCAAGCCGACATCGACGACGGCAACCGCCCCGGCAAGAGCCGGGAGGAATCGGCCGAGCTGCGTGAGGCGCGTAAACAGATCCGGCTGCTCCAGCAGGAGAACGAGGTCCTCCGCCGCGCCGCCGCCTACCTCTCCCAGGCGAACCTGCCGGGAAAAGGTTCTACCCGCTCGTGAGCGAGCTCGCCGCCGACGGCATCCCCGTCGCGGTGTCCCTGCGGGTCCTCAAGCTCTCCCGTCAGCCCTACTACCGCTGGCGGAAACAGCAGGTCACCCAGGCCGAGCTGATCGAGGCATACCGCGCCAACGCGCTGCTGGACGCCCACGTCGACGACCCCGAGTACGGGTACCGGTTCCTGGTCGGCGAAGCCGCAGAGGCCGGCGAGGTGATGTGTAAGCGCACGGCATGGAGGATCTGCCGGGACAACCAGTGGTGGTCCGTGTTCGGGAAGAAGCGCGGCAAGAACGGGAATTGTCCCGGGCCACCAGTCCACGATGATCTCGTGAAGCGGGACTTCTCCGCCGATGAGGTCAACGAATTATGGCTGACCGACATCACGGAGCATTGGACCGACGAGGGCAAGCTCTACCTCTGCGCCATCAAGGACGTGTTCTCAGGCCGGATCGTCGGCTACTCGATCAGCGACCGAATGAAGGCGCGACTGGCGGTGAACGCCCTGGACAACGCCACTTCCCGCCGCGGTGACGTCGCTGGCTGCATCGTGCATTCGGACCGAGGATCGCAGGGTGGATTCAACTGGTGGACGCAACACCTCAGGTCGAGGAGGGTGTTGATGGGACGATCAGTTGAATCCACCCAATACGTCAGCCTGGCGTACTCAGACGCGCTCATCACAGCCGGGGTGAGCGCCTCGGTGGGAACCGTGGGCGACTCCTACGACAACGCCCTGGCCGAGACCGTGAACGGCCTCTACAAGGCCGAGCTCATCCACTCCAAACGGCTCTGGGAGTCGACCGAGGCTGTGGAACTGGCCACGATGGGGTGGGTGCACTGGTGGAATACCGCCCGCCTCCACGAGGCCCTCGGCTACCGCACCCCCGCCGAGGTCGAAGCTGCGTACACTCCCTCCCGAGACGTAGCGCCCGTTGCGTCCTGACCTCGGAACGAAACCCAGGGCGCTTCAGTCTGCCGTGGTGCTAATTGGCCATACTACCCCGTAGGGGTAGTGCCTACCTGCGTGACGCGGAAGCCCCCCCCCCCGGAACGAGCCCGGGAGGGGGCACTGCGTTCAGTCGTGCTTGCTGATTTCCGGTTCATGTTCGGCAATGTGCTCGGTCTCGATCTGGAAGGTCGAGTGATGGATGGGGACCTCGAAGTGCCCTGCGACGCAATCTTTGATCTCGCGGAGCGTCTGCGCGGCATGACCGTCGGTGAAACACTCGTCCTCGACGACGACGTGGGCGGTCAGGATCGGCAGGCCGGTCGCCACAGTGGAGGCGTGCAGGTCATGGACATCTTTGACATGGTCAAGTTCGAGGATGTGCGAACGCACCTTGTCGAGGTCGAGGCCCTTGGGAGTGAACTCCATAAGGACGCCAGTGGTCTCGCGCATGAGCTTGAACGCGCGAGGCACGATCAATGCGGCGATAAGCAGTCCGGCGATGGCATCGGCCTGCATGAACCCGGTCGTGGCGATGACGATCGCCGCGATGATCACTCCGAGCGACCCGAGGGCATCATTGAGAACTTCGAGGAACGCGGCACGCATGTTGAAGTTCGAGCCGCGGCTGGAGGCGAGGATGGTGATGGCGATGATGTTCGCGACCAGGCCGATGATGCCGAATATCAGCAGTTCGCTTGCGGGCACCTCCGGCGGCTCGAACAGTCGCCGGATGCCTTCGATGGCGGCGTAGGTGCCCACCGCCAGCAGCAGTGCCGACTGTCCGAGGGCTGCGATCACTTCGATACGCCGGAACCCCCAGGTGCGCTTGGAGTTGGCGGGCTTGAGCATCAGCGTCGCGGCGATCAGTGCGACCAGCAGCCCGGAGGCATCGGTAATGGCATGGGCGGTGTCGGTCAGCAGTGCGAGGCTGCCGGTGATGATCGAGCCGATGGCCTGGGCGACGACGATCGTCGCGGTGATCGAGAATGCGATCCAGAGTTTCTTGCGGAAATCTCCGGGGTGACCGGTCTCGCTGGCGGCGGGGCCGTGATTGTGTCCTGCGCCCATGTCTACTTCTGGTCCGTATCTGTCGCGTGGTGGGTATGTGGGAGTCGCAGGTGCGTGCAGAGCAGGGCCTGCGTGCCGGTGGCATCGAGGAGGCGTTCGGCAGCGGCGATGAGGGTACGCAGGAGCTCGGACTGTGCCAGCGAGTACCAGGTGGAGCGCCCTTCCGGGCGCATCGTCGCCAGGCCGCACTCGACGAGGAAGCCGACATGCTTGCTCACCGTGGACTGGGCCAGGCCCATGTGCTCGACCATGTCCCGGACCCGGTGCTCCCCGGAGGCGAGGTGCTGCACGATCGCTAACCTCGTCGGCTCCGCAAATGCCTGGAACAGGTGGGCGTACGCTACTGTCGCCACTTCGTCGAGGGCTGCCCCCTCCTCTTGAATCATCGTCATAGGGCCATCATATCGCTCTAGAGCGATATTTTCGAGTGTGATCTGTCGCTCCGACACGGAATGAAGCTCAGGGGTCCCGTCGCACCCGAGGATGGGCTACCTGGGGGATGGTCGGTCGCATAGCTGCAGTGGGAAGCTACGCCAGCTGACCATCGGCCCCGGTGGAGAGCAGGCGGGGTGGGGAGCCGATGTCGATGAGTCGGGTGAAGTAGTCCTGTGCGCAGGTGGCGAAGACCCCTACCTGCGGGTGGCTCCTCCTCTGCCCTGGCCAGGTCAGCGCCACGGTCACCGGTGTGGCATCGTCGATAGGCAGATAGACCACCTCCGGCGCGCGGTGATTGTGCGTTGTCGCCTCTGCAGTGATGTCGATGGCGTCGCCGACAGCGATGCGGGTTAACCACTCGTCCGTGTTCGCCACCGAGATCGTGCGCGGCATGTGAGCAGTCGTACTCCACAGCTCCCCGGTGGCCGTCGGAGCGGTCGCGCAGACCGCCACCGGCCCGTCAGCGAGATCGGCTAGGGTCACTGAAGCGCCCTGGGTTTCGTTCCGAGGTCAGGACGCAACGGGCGCTACGTCTCGGGAGGGAGTGTACGCAGCTTCGACCTCGGCGGGGGTGCGGTAGCCGAGGGCCTCGTGGAGGCGGGCGGTATTCCACCAGTGCACCCACCCCATCGTGGCCAGTTCCACAGCCTCGGTCGACTCCCAGAGCCGTTTGGAGTGGATGAGCTCGGCCTTGTAGAGGCCGTTCACGGTCTCGGCCAGGGCGTTGTCGTAGGAGTCGCCCACGGTTCCCACCGAGGCGCTCACCCCGGCTGTGATGAGCGCGTCTGAGTACGCCAGGCTGACGTATTGGGTGGATTCAACTGATCGTCCCATCAACACCCTCCTCGACCTGAGGTGTTGCGTCCACCAGTTGAATCCACCCAGTTCCGGTCGTGGAAGTTCGTGCACGCGCTGAACCGTCACCACCTCATCGGCTCAATGGGAAAGGTCGGCGCCGCCGGCGACAATGCGGCGATGGAGTCCTTCTTCGCGCTGCTCCAGAAGAACGTCCTGGACCGGAAGCGGTGGCGGACCCGCGACGAGCTCCGGATCGCGATCGTCACCTGGATCGAACGCAAGTATCACCGCCGCCGTCGACAGGCACGTCTGGGTCGATTGACCCCCATCGAATACGAGACCATCATGAACCCGGCCGTGAGCCTCGCGGCCTAACACCCCAACTGTCACCTAACGGTGCGGCAGTCCCGTCTGCGTACGTGTAGGGCAGCTTAGAATGAGCTCATGATTCTCTTCAAGTCACGTCGAGCGGGAGCCATCGCAGTTCTCGCATCGCTCGCTCTGCTGTCAACCGGCTGTGCCAATGAGATGCCTGAACCTATCAGCGCTGGTGACCTCACGACTGCGGATATCAAGGACTCCGGCGACAAGCTCACGCCGGATGAACTCGTAGAAAAATGGGAGAAGGGGGCTGGGGAAACATGTGCCGGTGACATCAATAAGGACGAGGACAGAGACAAGTTCGTGGAGTGTTCGGACGCAGCGATTATGTGGAGTTTCGCGGACGCGAACGACACGCTCGAGCGAGTCAGACTTGCTCACGATCAGTTCCAGGGCTTCACGACCAGCGACTGGCTGATTGGACCGAACTGGATCATCAATAATCCCTCGAATCGCGAGGCACTGTTCAAGGAGATCGGTGGGGTTCCGGTCACCGTCGGTGACTGACGCACATCCTTGATTGGCTCGATGAGGGCCAGCGCAAATGGCCCAGACCACTTCATCGTGAAGCGGACTGGGCCATTTCGTGACTTCTGAGTCAATCTCAGGTCATTCCTCTGCGACGTTCCCGACAAGTGATCTTGGTTTGCGAGATCCTGAGACTCGTGACCATGAGTTTCCTGCAAAGGTTGCGATATATGTGCGAGGCATATCCCATACTTCTCATCACGTGTGAGAGAGACACAGCCAAGTCCGTGGCAAGCGGAGAGAGCGTCAGCGACCGGAGCGCGGCAGCACCGTCCAGGGGGTGTCCCCTGGCGCAGGGGCGCGGGGGGCGGCGGCAGCCCCCCGCGAGCTGTCCCGAGCCATCAGGTGTCGGCGGGTTCGGCGGGTGGGCAAGAGAATGCCCCTCCAGCTAGGAACGGGATCAGCTGGAGGGGCGTGGCGCGGGAAGTCGGAGGGGGGATGGACTTCGACCGCGCCGGGCTCAGCATACTGTCGTCAGAATGCGCCGCTCCAGGTGTAGTCGGCCACCTTGGGTGTGTCTCCGTCAGTCATGGTGAAGTAGAACGTTCGGGCGCCCTTGCCCTTGTCTCGGCTGCCGTCTGGGGTCACCCAGTCCCAGGTGACGTTCACGGTGATGGTGTTCCCCTCGCCGCCGGGGACGATCAGTGCAGTCGGGTCGGACACCGAGTGTCGGCGGTACGCCCGCATCCATTCGGGGTCGGCGGTGCCGCGGTCGGAGACGGAGATCTGCGCGGCACGCTCGGAGGTCATCAAGTGCTTCGCGCGGGCCTCGGAAGCTGTCGGGTCGATGTCCTCGGCGGGGTCCCACGTCGTCATCACACGGGCAGCCTCGACGGCCGCTTCCTCGGCTGGAGTCTGCGGGGCGAAGCCGAAGGGGCTGGAAGCGGTCGGGCTGGGTGTGGGCGTGGCCGTAGCAGTGCTTGCCGATGGCGGCGGCGACGCCTCCACGGTGGTCTCGGCCGCATCCGGTGGGGACTGGGGTGCGTCATCAGTTCGGGGCTGGATGATGACGGTGACCAGCAGGATGATGCCTGCCAGGGCCGCCAAACCGAGTCCGCCGAGGATGAGCTGGGCGGTGCGCTTTGCGCTCATGGTGATGTCCTTTCAGCGTCCCTGGCAGGGGCCGGTCACGTTTCGGCCGGGCGGGCAGAGGTCGACGCCGTTGGCAGCAAGGATCGGCTCGGGGTCAACGGTCGTGTACCGCTCGTAACTGGTGTCGGATGCACTGGGCTTGTTGAACTGGAGATGGACGTGGGGGCGTCCGCCGGCGTTACCGGTAATGCCCTCCTGGCAGATAGGGGTGCCAGCCTCGACAATCTGACCGGTCTTGACGCGGTGGGAGCCGTAGGCGCAATGCCAGTAGCTGATCACGTAGTGGGGTTCGGCGATCTGGCGTGCGAAGACCGGGTGGTCACCGTCCCTGTCGGTCCCATTGGCCTTGGTGATCTCCATCTGGGTGGGGGCGACAGCGAAGCCGGTGCCTGTGCCGGTGGCCAGGTCGATCGCGTTGTGATTGGCGACCTCTTTCGTGCACTTCAGCGTCTTGGGACAGGGGCGCGGCCCGTAATCGGAAGTGAAGTACGCACCCGGGAAGGGATGAGTCCATTCACCGGAGACGACGACACCCTCCCCGCCTGTCTCGGGGGCGGGCGCGCAGTCTGTGGTGTAGACGGCTGAACCCGCCATGATCTTCTCGGCGTAGTTGATGCCGGAGGAGCCTGGAGGCACGCCCTGGGCTTTGTGGACCTTGTCGTAGCCCACGTTGTAGCCGATGAGAATGAGCTTCACGAGTAGTGCGTCGTCGCCGTCTGCATAGGGCTTGAACTCGTTCTTCAGAAAGGCGAGCAGACGCCCCTGGGCGGCGATGGAGTCGTGACCGTTGAAGCGGTCCCCACCGTTGCCGAACCGCGACCACGCTTCTGCCTTGAACTGGGCGAGTCCGCGGGCATCGGAGGATGAGACGGCATCTTCTTGCCACCTGGACTCGTGGAAAATCTGGGAGGCGATGATCTCCTGGCTGATGCCGGAGACCTCGGCTGCGTTGGCCACGTCCTCGCGGTACTTGTCCGGGATTTGCGCCTGCCCCGGTTCGCCGGCTGAACAGATTTCCGCGATGGATCTCTCCGTGCTGGCCGTTCGCGCGGTGCTGAATACCGGGCCGAGCAGAACGGGCAGCATGGCCACCAGCAGAATGAGCACTCCGACAGCGGCCACGGTCACGATCAGGAGCGAGCGTTTCATCCCAGCCCCTCGACCAGTGCGGCGGTGGCCTCCAGGTAGGCCCGGCGGGTGGCCTTGGACAGACGGTCCCACTCGATCTCATCGCCCTCGTCCAGGGCCGGGTCGAAGGGGACCACGACAACGGCACGCACATGCTCCTCCAGCAGCTCACGGACCTTGGCCAGACGCTCGTTGGAGGACTGGGCGGGCTGGGTGATCACCGCGATGGAGTTGGCCAGCTTTTCTGTGTGGCCGGCCTTTCGCAGTGCGTCGATGGTCACGAACGCGCGGCGGGCGGCATCCTCTTTGTTGGTGATGGCGATGACCAACTCGTCTGCCACGTCCACGGCTGCCTGCCAGGTTGGCGCGTTGGAGGCGTTGCCGGTGTCCACCACGGCCAGCCCGTAGAACTGCTTGAGGGCGGCGTGCATCTTCCGGAAGGCGTCGGCGTTGATGACTTCGCGGTCGCCTGCGTGGTCCTGGGAGGCCAGTACATGGAACCGGTTGTCGCCCTGGGGGCGGACGTAGCCGGTGAGCTTGTCGGCGTGCTCGGGGGTGTGGAAGTCGTCGATGCGTTCGAGCAGGTCCACGGCGGTGCGGTGGTGGTTGGCCTGGATGGCGCGGTCGGCCAGGTTCCCGGCGTTCTCGTTGTTGTCCCAGGCCAACACGGTCCCGCCTCGCATCCGTCCCAGGGTGGCCGAGATCAGGTAGGTGGCGGTGGTCTTGGATGCCCCGCCCTTGATGTTGACCACGACGGCGGTGCGGTGGCCGGCCAGTCCGCGCTGGACGGTGGCCGTCAGCTCGCGCTCGTGTCGCTCGTCGGCCGAAGGGGCCAGGCGCAGGCCGAGTACCTCGTTGAGTGCGCCACGCCAGCCGGTGCGGGCCGGGGCGATGCGGTGTTTCTCGGCGCGGGTGCGGGTGGCGAACGCCTCAGCGGTGGAGGCCATCGGTTCCGCCGGTGCGGACTGGTGATCCTCGGGAGAGAAGTGCAGCTCGTGGACGCCGGGCAGGTCGCAGGTCACGGTCACGGGCGTTCTGGACCGGTTGGCCGCGGCCTGGGCCAGGGCGGACACGGTCTTCGTCTGCACGGGGGAGGCGTGTCCGGTGGGGTCGGTCAGGGTGAAGGCCACGTAGGTCAGGGTGTGCGGGGTGGTCGCCGGGGCAGGTTCGGTCAGGGCGGTCAGCTGTCCGGACGTGTCCACGGTCCAGGTGTCCGGGTCGATGGTCAGGCCCTCGTAGTGGCCGGACACGGTGACCACGGGGCTGTCCTGGCGGCGGGTCTTGACGACGGTGGCCAGGGCGGTGGTGATGTCCGTGGCTGGGAGCTTGGTGCCGGTCGGGTCCGTCAGGCAGACCTGGCCGGTCAGATGCAGGGTGGTGGTCATGGGGTGTCCCTCCGTTCGTGGCCGGACAATGGGTGTCCGGGTCTGTCCGTTCTGGATTCGCCGTGTCCGGCCGTGAATGTGTGGCAGTGGCCGGGCATGTCCGTGGCCACCGGACAACGGGTGTCCGGTGGCCACGTCGTTGTCCGGTCAGTTCCGGTCAGCGCCTGTGTCGATGGCCGGGTCGTCCGTGTAGGTCGCGGTGCTGGCCTGGACCTCGACCACGGCCTGTTTCAGGGCGTCCACGTTGAAACCGGAGGTCGTCTGGGTCGGGGTCTGGATGATGGGGGTCTGAAGGTGGCCGGCTGCCTTCATCCGTGCCAGGGCGGCGTGGTCCTTGGAGAGGTCCACATAGGTGTAGGGCACGTTCTCGCGCTTTAGGTAGTACTCGGTCATGCGGCAGGGCGGACAGTTCGGCTGGCCGTAGACGGTGAGCATGGTGTTCTCCTCGGGGTCTCCATCAGAACGGATTTTCGGTCTCGATGCGGTCCTGGGACGGCTCGGATTCGGCGGTGAGGATCAGCTCAACCAGGTCATCGACGGTCAGGTCGTCGTCGGTGCAGTTATCCAGCCACCATCCGGAATGGGTGAGCGCCTTCGCGGCCTCTAGCACGTCCTGAGCCTGGGTCTGCTGGGCCTCGGTTTCGTCGGAGTCCACGATTTCGGAGAGCACCTCGTAGCGGACACGGGTCGCCCACGCGATCTGCTTCTCGGTGCCGGTCAGCTCGTCCAGGTCGTGTTCCTGAGCGAATGTCTGGGCATCGAGCAGGGTCTGCCGGTTCTTCTGCTCCAGCTCCTCCTTGCCCTTAGCTCGGAAGCACTTGCGGCACACGTAGTTCTTGCCGAGACCGAAGGCGTGGGCCCTGCGGCGTCCGGCGGGCACGTGGGCCAGGTCGAGCACATCGGTGTGACCGCAGGTGAATTCGACGGACAGCTTGGTCTTGATCGCCATGTCTGACTCCTCGTCGGTGATGGATGGTCAGACTGGGTTCGACGGTCAGCTGGCTTCCTGCGTGTCGAGGAACGGCAGTGACGCCTCGAGGCGGGGGATTTCGCTGACCTGGGTGCGGAGCCGTCCGGTGGCCACGCGCGTGTAGACCATGGTTGTGGACACGTCGGCGTGCCCGAGCAGATCGCGCAGGGCCAGCAGGTCGGCGGTGACCTCGTAGAAGGCGGTGGCGAATCGGTGCCGCAGGCTGTGCGCCGACCAGCCGGGAGTGTTCAATAGCCGGCGGATGCGTTGTGCGATCGAGGCGGGCAGGTAGTGGCCGGTGGCGTTCTTCTCGGACGGGAACAGCCAGCCTTTGGACGGGGCATGTCGCAGCACCTCGACCAGGGCAGGGTGCAGGGGAACGTAGCGGACATGCCCGCCTTTGCCGATGACACGCATGGCGTTGTTGGCGAAGTCCTCGGCGCGTATCTGTGCGATCTCGGAGACGCGGAGTCCGCCGTATGAGGCCAGGTAGAGCATCAGGACGTCCTGGACACAGGTGGCTCGGGTCAGTGCGTGTCTCAGCACGGTGTCCGGGGTCGGCTTGGGCATCCCGCGGGGGACGGAGATCTTCGGCAGCGTTTCGCACGGGTTTACGTGTGTGCGGCCGTCTTCGACTGCCCAGCGGTAGAACGCGCGAACTGCGTCGGCTGCGTTCTTTCTCGTGGCGGGATGGTTGCCGACGGTGGTGAGCCACTGGGTCAGGTCGCGGGTGGTCAGCGACCAGAGGTGGCGGTCGTGGGCGATGGCCCAGTCGCGTAACCGTGAGGCGTAGTGCACGCGGTTACGAACGGTCTGCGGGCGGCGGTAGATAGCCAGCCAGTCTTTGAATGCCTCAACGGCGTCAGCTTCGGTGCTGTGCATTGTTCCCTCCATCCCGTGCTTGGGATGGCCACACTCACACAGCTGGAGAGGGTGCGGGCACGGGATGTGGATAAGTGCGTCAGTAGCGCAGTCGTGGATTGGGGATGAAGAGCAGCAGCACCCAGACGGTGGCGGAGACGACGAAGGTCCAGCCAACGAGGTCGAAGGGTGCGCCGAACAGGAACATGACGCCGCCGGTCAGTCCCGCGAGCATGAAGGAGGCAACGCGAAGAAAGTTCAGGGTGCTTCCCACCGGGTCCAGGGCGAAGGAAACGATGCCCGACAGGACGAAGGACAGGATGAAGAAGGCGACGAGAACGATGATCCACATGGAGGACTCCTCAGATCGGTACTGGCTTGATCAGTCGTCACGGTAGGCGCCGGCCCGGACACTCAAAGAGAAGAGGGTCAGTCCCCAGCACATCGTGGACTCGATGGCGTGGTCCCAAACTGACAAGTAATCGAAGGGTTACTGGTTCGAATCCAGTCGGGGGAGCCGTACGAGGAAGCCCCGCATCGGTCATCGGTGCGGGGCTTCGTCGTGTTTGAACAAGCTCTCGGTCTGCCACGGTGGTCAGCGAGCACTTTCCCCCGGCGGTGCCTCGTGTGAGGTGGGGTTATAGGCAGAAAAGTGTGTACGGGCCGGGCGTGTCAGGGCCTGTGCCGGCCGACCGCACGCCTGCCGGTGATTGTGATCGTGGCGAGGATGATCCGGCAGCGCCAGGACGCCGCATGAACGCCGAAGTCGGGAGTCGCTGCCACGTCTGCCAACGACCCGTGGCCGTGCGCTAGTACATGCGGTTCACCGGGGCTGACGGCCGTGAGGCCGGAGAAGAGCTGTTCCGTCGGATCGAGGCGCTGATCGGCGCGACGGCACGCACGTACACGAGGGAAGGACTCGTCTGATGGGTTCGCCGTGGGCCGACGACGACGAGGCGCAGGACTGGGAGGACGTGGCAGGCGTGGAACACCTTGCGCCGTTGGGTGGACTGGTTCGTGGCCGAGTACCGGCTGGTGGACGACGCCGGGTGCGAGAAGATCGGCCGGCACAAGGGGCTGGAGGTCGAAGGGTCGAAGCGGCGGTGCGGGCCACTTCGTCCACGCCAGCTGGACCGCGACTCGTCGTCGCGGTATTCAACGGACGCGATGATCTGGGGATTGAGTGGGAGGCATCCCCTGACGGGACCAACTGGAGCGCCGGGCTGAACGTCAACCGGTGGCGTGAGGGGACCTTGGGCTTCCTCGTCGAACAACTCTCCGGCGGGCAGCGCCAACGCGTCGACCCTCATCGGTGCAGAAGCCCTCTCCTCCGGACGCAGTTCGTCCGACCGTTCCGTGCGTGGCTAGCATTCGATCATGGTTGAATCCTCATCGTTCGTGCCGCCGAAGCTTTCTGTGCAGCCCGACGTTCGTGTTCTCGGCGCCCGCGAACACAATCTGCAGGATGTCGACCTCACGGTGCCGCGCGATGCAACGGTCGTCTTCACCGGTGTGTCCGGCTCGGGAAAGTCCTCGCTGGCGTTCGGGACGCTGTACGCCGAGTCTCAGCGGCGCTATCTGGAATCGGTCGCACCGTACGCCCGCCGCCTGATCGATCAGGCGGGAGTGCCCGATGTCGACTCGATCACGGGGATGCCGCCGGCGGTCGCCCTGCAGCAGCAGCGGGGTTCCGGGAACGCCCGATCGACCGTGGGCAGCATCACCACATTGTCGAGCTTGGTGCGAATGCTGTACTCCAGGGCCGGGGACTACCCGGATGGACAGCCGATGTTGTATGCGGAGGACTTCTCCGCGAACACGGTCCAAGGGGCCTGCTCGGAATGCCACGGCATCGGTCGCGTGTACACGGTGAACGAGCAGCAGATGGTCCCTGACCCATCGCTCACCATCCGCGAACGCGCCATCGCTTCCTGGCCGACCGCGTGGCACGGCCATCAGCTGCGCGATGTGCTGGTTGCTCTCGGTTACGACGTCGATGTGCCGTGGCGGGACCTTCCGAAGAAGGACCGGGACTGGATCCTGTATACCGATGAGACCCCCTCCGTGCCGGTCCACTCCCGGCTCACGCTCTCTGAGTCCAAAGCTGCGATTGAAGCAGGCGTGGAGCCGAGCTACTCGGGCACATTCGTCGGGGCGCGCCGGTACATTCTGGACACGTTCGCGAACACGAAGAGCGCCTCGATGAAACGGCGCGTCGCGCAGTTCCTCACCGCTGCGATCTGCCCGGTCTGCGATGGCAAGCGGCTGAAGCCCGAGGCGCTGTCTGTCACGTTCGAAGGATTCGACATCGCCGAATTCTCCCGACTGCCGCTCCGGGACCTTGCCACGATCCTCGCGGGAGTCGTCGCACGCGTGGAGGACCACGAGGCCGCCTCTTCCGATGTGCCACCCACCGCAAACCGGGCACCAGAGAAGCGTGCTGCTGCGGTCCAGCTCGCTTCAGGGGTACTGCAGCGGCTGCGTCCACTGGTCGATCTGGGACTGGGCTACTTGTCATTGAGCCGGACGACGCCAACGCTGTCGGGCGGCGAGCTGCAGCGACTCCGGCTCGCGACGCAACTCAGCTCTGATCTTTTCGGGGTCGTCTACGTCCTCGACGAGCCATCGGCGGGGCTGCATCCGCAGGACGTGGCGGCGCTCCTCGAGCTTTTGGATGGGCTGAAGGGGCGAGGGAACAGCCTGTTCATCGTCGAACACTCCGTGGCTGTGATGCGGCACGCGGACTGGCTGGTCGACATCGGCCCCGGCGCCGGTGAACACGGCGGCCGTGTGCTCTACAGCGGCCCGCCCGATGGGCTCGCCGATATCACGGAGTCCGTGACACGGGGATACCTCTTCGGCGGCCGCGGTCTCCCTCTTCGTACACCCCGTGAGGCACGCAGTTGGCTGCGCCTGGAGAACGTGACGCGGAACAACCTGCACGACCTCACGGTCGATATCCCTCTGGGTGTCTTCACCGCGGTGACGGGCGTGTCCGGGTCGGGCAAGTCGAGTCTGGTCAGCCAAGCCCTTCCGTCGCTGCTTGGCGATCGCCTTGGCCGGGCTGTCCGGGACGATGACGAGCCGGTCAGTGACGAGTCACTCCTTGCGGAGGCGCCGGAACATCTCGATGGGCGCGTCGTCGGGCCCGTCACCGGTGTACAGCGGCTGGTCGTCATCGACCAGCGGCCCATCGGCCGGACCCCGCGGTCGAACGTCGCCACCTATACCGGGCTGTTTGATCACGTACGTCGTCGATTCGCAGACACCCCGGAAGCTCGTTCCCGCGGGTACAAGCCTGGCCGATTCTCCTTCAATGTCGCCGGCGGGCGCTGTCCGACCTGCGAGGGCGAGGGATCGGTGATGGTCGAGCTCCTCTTCCTGCCTTCCGTGTACACCGAATGCCCCGACTGCCACGGCACCCGATACAAGGCATCAACGCTTGAGGTCACGTGGCGGGGACGCACGATCGCTGACGTGTTGGCGATGAGCGTCGAGGAGGCTAACCGGTTCTTCGTGGGCGATGAGGAGATCACTCGATCGCTGGCAGCTTTGTCTGATGTCGGACTCGATTACCTCCGGCTGGGTCAACCGGCAACTGAGCTTTCCGGGGGTGAGGCGCAGCGTGTCAAGCTTGCAACCGAGTTGCAGCGTGCGCAGCGCGGAGACACCCTGTACGTCTTGGACGAGCCGACGTCCGGGCTCCACTGCGCCGACACGGATCGTCTGGTCGCCCACCTGCAGACGCTGGTCGATGCGGGCAACACGGTCGTCGCAGCGGAGCTGGACATGCGCGTCATCGCGGTGGCCGATCACGTGATCGATCTTGGACCCGGCGCGGGCGACGCCGGCGGGACCGTGGTTGCGGCTGGTACGCCCGCCCACGTTGCGGACAAGGGCGTCGGTGCTTCCGCGGGCTACATCGCCGCCGCACTGCAGGCAGCCACCACCGGGGACTGATGCACCGATAGGTGACAGGTGAGGGCTCAGGCCGCGAGACTCACGGCCGGGTTCATGGTGACCTCGTACTTGATGGGCGCAACCGGCCGAGACGGGCCTGCCGGCGGCCACGGTGATACTTGCGCTCGGTCCACGTGATGATCGCGATCCGGAGCTCCTCGTGGGTCTTCCACCTCGTGCGGTCCAGGACGTTCTTCTGCAGTATCGAGTAGCCCACGATCCGCATGGAGAACACATCCTGGATCGAGCCCAGGTAGAGCGTGCCCTCGTCGGTCCTGTGCTCGGTGTGTTGGTCAGCCACAGCTGATTCGGCGCGTCGGCGGTGACATCACGCCGCACTCGGTCGTCATGGACCGGCGGCCCAGGCTTCTTCCCGTTCTTGCCGCGCTTTCTTCCCGGACACCGACCACCACTAGTTGTCTCGACAGATCCGCCACACGGTCCGCTCGCGCATCACCCCGCCAGCACTCGCGGCTTCACCGGCCAGGAAGCGATACCCGCACTCCGAGTCATAGCGGTGGGCTTCCAGCAGGGCATTGGCGCGGTACGCCTCGACGACTTCACCTGGGCCACTTGCTGTTTGAGCCAGCGGTAGTAGGACGGGCGGGAGAGCTTCAAGACCCGACACGTCACCGCGACGGGAATCCCGTCGGCAGCGAGCTCGTTCACGAGAGGGTAGAGCCTTGTGACGGCAGGTTCGCCTGCAAGCGATACGCAGCCGCTCGACGCAGGACCTCGTTATCCTGCTCGAGCATGACGGACTCGTTTTCTCAGTTCTCTGTGGCCTCGGTTCTCGAGAGGCCGGGCTTGGCACCGTTGTCAATGTCGGCGTGGCGCATCCACTTTGACAAGGTCATCTCGTGGATACCGAAGTCCTTGGCGATCTGGGCCAGGGTCACGCCGTCTTCACGAGTGCGGGCACAGCAACATCCTTCCAGTCTGCCCTGTGGGCAGGCTAGATCAGATGTCACCTATCGGTGCAGCAGCCCCGACCTTAGCTCGCCCCGTCCGAGTGAGGGGCAGGTGCGCTACGTCCGCGCGAAGATCGTTGACACCGAGGGCGGGCAGGTTGCGGTGTCGAACCCGGTCGGCATGGCAGCGAAGGCCGTCGAGGGCACGGACGCGACGCTGTCAGTCGAGTCGTCCGCGGCCGACGAGATGGCGTTCAGCGTGAGCGTGCGGACGGGGCGCGATGACGTGTTCGTGGAGTGGGAGCAGTCCTCGGACGCTCACCCTTGGACTGCGCTCAAAGACGACGAGGACGGGGATGAGGAGACGGCCTAACGTCTCGTGGTCGTGTGGTCCTCTGGGTAGGTGAACTGCCTGGAGGACCACATTCATGTCTACGAGGGGCCGCCGTTCCTGACGTCGTACGAGGTCGAGTCGGAGACCTACGGTGAGGAGCTGGTCGTGCGTGGTGAGGGGCCGGACTTCGGGCCGGTCGATGCCGCGGTTTGCCGCTGGTCGCCCACGCATGTGCTGCTCAAGTGCACGCCGGACCCGGTGGGCGCGCCGGTGTTGGCGTGGGTGCCGGCGGGCTGGGTCGAGCGCGTGCCTGAGGAGGAGTCCAGCTACCGCGATCCCTACCGTCACTTCCACTTCACGCGCTGGATGGGCGTGCCAGAAACGAGACGCGGGCGCGTTGCGGCACATAAGGTTATGGCAAGGGTTTAGGCATGGGTAGCGGGCCGACATCCGGGGTGTTAGGCGGGACTTCCGCCGGACGCCAAAAACGACCGTTTATGCCGATTCAGTGACCCTGAGCCTCTTGGACGGCGCAGGTGAGACGTTCTGCCTGATCCATGTCGTCCACGACGACGTTGTAAAGCCGTCCGTCGTGGGTCTCGATGACGAGGCGGGCCTTGCCTCCGGTGTTGAGCCGGACCCCGTGAGGAGATGAAGCCCGTCCGGTGACGAACCAGTTGACGAGCCCGTGGTTCATGCCGTCGTCGTGGTTGTAGGTGAGCGAAGCGATGTCGGAGACGGCGATGGCTCGCTTGTAGAACGGGGCGCGCAGTCGCAGCTCAGGCCTTGGCCCTTCCGTGACCTCGACAATGATTCGAGCGCCCATGCTCGCCAGACGGTTTCCGTAAGATGTGATTCTCATGCATCAAGGATGCCTGACGACTCACAGCAAGCGGTCGGAGTCTGCGGCGATGACGATCTGACGTGCAGGAGGGAATGACACAGCCCGAGAGGCGCAGGAATGAGTGCCGCAACCGCGCAGGGTGTCCAGAGTTCTGGCGCGATCCAGGACAGCCGCAAACGACCATTCTAGTCGTTCCGGTGACACTCAGGAAGGGTGTCCGCATCGAGCGCGCCGCTGGGGCGGTTGGCGACATCCTGCTGCGCGAGGCGGCGCAGGATCGCGAGCACGGGATCCAGCAGGACGGTCCCCAGCACAACCTGGCGCATCGCGGCGACGGGGTCGTCGGGGACGGAGGCCAGGTCCTCGACCGCCACGGCCTGCACTGCCCGGGCGTAGCGGCCCAGGCGGGCATGGTCCAGGTCCAGGCCCGCTGCCGCGCAGGCGTCCAGGGCGGCGTCCATCTGGGCGAGCAGGGGATCGCTCGGGTCGACGCGCCAGGCCTGCTCGAGCCGCAGGGCCTGCGCACGTGACGTGTGCGGGGCGGGTTCTGGCTCCACCACGTCCTGCCTCTCGACCGACGGCGCGGTCAGGGGTGGGAGGGCCTCCTGGGCTGCCGCCATCGCCCCCAGGCGGGTGAGCTCCGGGTTCTCCAGGGCGCGCAGCAGGCGGCCGACGGCGCCGACCTCCAGTCCCCCGATCTCCCGCAGCGCCCGGACGAGGTGCACCCGTTGCACATGGGTCGCGTCGTACTCGGCCCGCGTGCGGGAGGTCGCCTCTCCGGGATGGAGCAGCCCTTCGCGCAGGTAGAACTTCAGCGTGGGCACGGGCACCCCGGTGGCCTCGGACAGAGCGGAGATCCTCACGGACGAACCCTAACCCTGGACACGGCGTGCCCTCATGCTGGATAGTCGTACTATCCAATAACGACAGGGTGCGCCCCGGCCCCCGCCACCGCACATCGCCAGCCAGGCGCGCCTGAATGCAGGAGGCACCATGACCATGCCCGTCACCCATGCCCTGGACACCTCGCAGGGCCTCGTCGTCTTCCACGTCGGTATGACGATCCGCAAGCCCCACCGCCCTGACCTGTGGGCGCCGGTGGCGGCCGCCATGCCGCGCATGCTCGCCGAGTTGCACCGTGCCAAGGACGCCGCCGCCGCGGGGCGGGGGTCGGATGTGGGCTTCCTGGGGGCCAGTACGCTGCTGGGTGCGCGGGGGCCCTGGGTGGTTCAGTACTGGCGCAGTGTGGAGCACCTCTACGCCTACGCCCACGATGCGGATCAGGAGCATCTGCCGGCCTGGCGGGCCTTCAACCGGGCCTCCCGGCGGCACCCGGACGCGGTCGGCATCTGGCATGAGACCTACGCCGTGCGTCCGGGTGGAGTGGAGACGGTCTACGTGGGGGGTGCCCGGGTGGGGCTCGGCGCCGCTGCGGGGACCGTCCCCGTCGAGCGGCGGGGCCGCACCGCCAGGGAACGGCTGGACGGGGGCGGCCGACTCGCCCCGGCCTCATGATCCAAGAGCCCTTCTGTCGCAGAGCGTTCCAGGAGAGAGCGCGACGAGGGCGGCCCCGTCAACGTGTCCGCCCCCGTTTCAACCGGCGGCTCGGTGCCCCCGGGAGCCCGCGGGTGGTGGCGAAGCTTCGGCCTGCCAGAAATGTCCGTTATTGCGTGAGACTTCCTGCCGTTGCTTTAGTCAGGTGAGGCTGGGGGAAGCGAGAGGTGCGGCCGCGTGGTGTCGAGCACCTGGTACCGGTAGGGGTCAGTACCTTTAGCGGCCGCTCGTATTACTGATCGGCACATCGATGCGGTCGCGGGCGACCACCACACCCTCCTTTAGTACGAAGCACTCGACGACATGGGCCCCTCGGAAGCGCGTCCGTTCTTTACGGACGTTGGGCTCGCTTGAGTCGATGATCTGCCCGCGGATGTTGTTTCGGCGCTCAGCCTCAGGGCCGCGGTTCAGTACCTTCCACTTCACCACGTAGGGGAGGGGGACCGTGCAACGCGTGACCTCGAACCGCAGGTCTTTGTTCGCCATGAGCGGGGCACGGGAGTGCAGCATCTCTCGCAGAGAAAACCGACGAAATCCGTTCTGTGTGACCTGGCAGTCGATCTCTACTGAGTGAGTGATGTCCACCGGGTGCTGGTCTTCGATGAACTGCTCGGTGTTATCGAACGAACGCGCGGACTCGCTAGTCTCGAGCGGGACAGAGGTGCCGAAGACCTCACGCCACTTCTTGTTGGCCGACACCTTTCCCTCATCTACGATCGCCTCGAGGCAGCGGTTGTACGCCGTCGCAGCCTTCGGCTGGAATCGGGCATTCACCTTCACACGCTGATTGCTGCCAAGCGCGAGGTAGTACTCCTTGTCCGGCTCGTCCTTGAGGAACGCGAAGAAGTCCCGGGCCATCAGGGCGAAGGA